>NZ_JH417826.1:0-13499 GCF_000239295.1 Flavonifractor plautii ATCC 29863 | reverse complement strand
GCGCAAAATCATAGGCAGTATGGAGGTTCAGCCAATCACACAGTGAACTGGTATCCAGCTCCTGGCCAAACATCTCCTGCTGAACTTCTTTGCTGACACAGCCGAGCTGAAAATCCAGCGTGCGGCCGATGCGCAGGATCTCCTCCGGGAATATAAGATCCCCCGGCCGCAGATCCCTGCGGTGGGTCAGTACGGGAACACTCACAGGCTCATCCCTCCCATCGTCATTCCGCGCTCCATACCCTTCGCCTCGCCCTGTGGGCAAGGCTCACTCATTTCGCCGGAACTCCTCTCCCCACCGAACCCGCTGTGCTGGGCTTCGGTGGGGGCCTCGCCATCGTTCTGCTGCTGTATCTGGCCGTGTTGGAGCTTCAATACCTCCAGAATCTCCTTGGCCTGCGCGTCCAGAAGGATGTTCCGTTTTGCCGCCCACTCCGCATAGCCGTCCAGCTCCACGCCATTCTCCAGCAGGGCTTCCGCCGCTGACGACGCGTGCTCCCGCAGGCACGCATCCAGGGCTTCATAGTCATCCTGGCGCACCTGGAGCACAGACCGCAGCAGCTCCACCGCCATCCACTCACTGCCCCTGGAGATCAGAGGCCGCAGGGCGGGCGCGGCGCTGCCCTGCGGCTGGAGCCCCTTCCGAATCAGATTGGTGAGGGTGCGCAGGTCACAGGCCCTGGCGGCGTCATAGAGCAGACCGATGGGGGCGGCGGCAGCCTGCTCCTGTGGAGCCCAGCGTATGAGCTCCCTGGCCATGGCGGGGTTTTGCAGGTAGGCATACCGCAGCACCTCACCGGGCAGGGCAGGGGACGGATCGGTCACCTTGTCCATTGTCCGGTCCAGCATCATCTGCACCCGCTGGAGATCCCCGGTGTCCACCGCCCGTTTGCAGGCGTCCAGCCAGACGTCCTCCGGGTAGGGTGACTTTGTCCCAAGCATCAGTTTGGCCATCCGTCTGCCCACTGGGCCTGGCCTGCCTGCCGCCGCGGCCAGCAGGCTGCCCCGCTCCTCCGGCTTCGAGATCTGGACTGCCAGGGAGGAAAAGGCATAGAGCTCCCCATCCCGGACGGCCAGCAGGGCCCGGTCCGCTGTGCTCATGCGCAGGGGGCGGGCGCCCACCTCGTCCATGTAGGCGGTAATGCTGCCCGCCATGCGGCGCAGGAGCTGTTCGGTACCCGTCATCTGCTCCTCCTGCCGCATCCGCTGTTCCAGCAGTGCGTCCATGAGCACCCGCTGTTCCTTCGGGCTGAGATGGAGCACCACGCCTTCCGCTTTTGTGCCGTCCTCCTGACTCTGGAATCTGGCATAAGCGCCGCGCTCACCGTGAAATGCCTTGGTGATGGCGGAGGAGATGAGGAACATCCGGTCCATGTCGGAACCGCTCTCGCCCAGGGTCTTGCCCGTGGCGAAGCTTTTGATCACAGGCTTGCCGTCCTCCCCGTACCACTTCAGGTACACATCCAGGTAAATCCCCTCGCTGTCCCCGTAGTCCGTGGCACAGAAGAGATCCGCATTCCTGGGGATCACCCTTCCGTCCTCCCAGTCGGCGTCCAGCAGAAAATACTCGTCCGGCAGATAGCCCATGCCCTCCAGCCGGTGCTTCAGCTCCTCATAGACCTCCTGGCCAGTGCGGCCGCTCAGTTCAATGGTCTCCATGTGCCGCTTCCTCCCTCTGCATCTGTGTGGCCTTGGCCGCAGTTGGCCGCCGGGTCCGGTGCCTGTCCGGCCGGCACCGGGCGTCCAGGTAGGCCCGGGTCTCCGCCGGGACGTAGGCCTCGTACAGCTCCTCCAGAGCCCGCTGGAGCTCCTTCTGGGGCGTGCGCTTGTTCTTGGCGGCAAGAAAATACCGGAGCGCGTCCAGCCGCTCCGGTTCCATGCTCACCGTCAGTTCCGTTTTTTCCATAGTCAGCTCATGCCTCCCATCGTCTGCATTGTGTTTTTCGGAACCTCGGATGAAGCTGCAGGCTGCCCGCATAGGGTGTTCCACCGGGCCTCTGCTTCACGCAGATACCGCTCCGCCAGCTCAGGGTGTTCACCCAGCAGAGGCTGGACACAGGGGACGCCGTAGTGCGTCTCGTGCAAGTCCAAATCATACCGCCCCAGTACATAGTGGAGAGGAACATCGTCCATCGGGAAAAAACGTCCCTGTACGGAGCAGGTTTTGCGTTCCGGGTCGATGGACCGAATGACGCCGGCGCGAAGGGTAAAATCGCCGGGGCCTGCGTAGGGTTCTGTGGCGGCAAAGAGCACCGTGTCTCCCACGGACAGCTCCCTGGACAGCAAAGCGTCCCGCATCTGGTCGATCAGCGACTCGCGGCTTATGGAGAGCAGCTTGGTCTCCGGAGCCAGCAGGGCTTGTGCCTGCCGGTAAAGTGACGCCGCCTGCTGCTCCGTCACCCCTGGCCTCCATGTGCCATCTGTCCGGGTGATCCGTTCGCTGTCCGGCAGCCCCGCCGCCGTTTCATAGGCGGCAATAAGGCAAGCCGTATTCTGGATTGGGTTCATATTCTCTCACTCCTCGTATGATGTGGTTGGCAGGTAGTATCTGGGGTTTGTTCTCTGTCCGTCGGCCCGCACCTCGAAGTGAAGGTGCGGGCCGGTAGACCGGCCGGTGCTGCCGGACAGGGATACGATGTCGCCAGTCTCCACCGTTTGGCCCACCCGCACCAGCAGTTGGGAATTGTGGGCGTAGAGAGTGGACAGGCCGCTGCCGTGGTCGATCATCACATAGTAACCATAGCTGCTGTGGTACTGGGCGGCGGTGACGGTGCCGGGCAGGGCGGCCCGGACGGGAGTGCCGGTAGGCACCGCCAAATCCATGCCGGTGTGGCCCCGGGTCTCCCCGGTGAAGGGATCCCGCCGGTATCCAAACTCCGAGGTGACCCGGCTCTCCCACCCGGCACCAATGGGGGAGCAGAAGCCGTCCGCCCCAATGAAGGGCACGTCGGCGCCGGGGATCCAGCCCTCCGTTCCAGTGGACACGCCATACTTCACAATGTTGTAGACGCTGTCCGCATTGGCCTGCTGCTCCGGTGTGACCTCCGTTCCGGTAAGTTGTCCGATATTTTGATAAATCTCCTGGAGGTCTGAAATCGGGACGGCCACGGTATAAGTCTCCTGGGTCTCCACCTCATTGCCGTCCTCATCCACAGTGGTCACCGTGCGGGTGCGCTCCTCATAGGTGACAAAGCAATCCACAAAGGCCTGTCCAGCGTGGGCCGCCGGGTCATCCGCGCCGAAGTACAGAGCGAAGAATACCGCCTTGACCCGGACGTCATCCAGGCCGTCCCCCTCCTCCATCTGCCCCTCCACGGCCTGCATGGCGGCATCCAGCAGGGCAAAGCTGTCCCGCATCTCCTGGATGTATGCCTGATACTCCGCCGGGGCACCCTCCGGGACGGCCCCACCGCGAAAGCACAGGTCCACCACAGTGCGGTTGTGCTCCGCCCCACCTGAGAAGGTGGTGCAGAAGAAGGCCAGAAGGAGAATGATGGGAGAGAGTACGGCTATCAGCACCCACCCCACGGCCTTCCGGCTCTTTTCATTGGCGAGAATAGATGCGGCAGCCTTGAGCACCAGGGCTGGAGCGGCCATTATCCTCCGCCTCCTGTGATCAGTGCATGCTTGTGGGGCGGGGCGTGGACGTCCAGCAGGTTGCGGTCCGCACCGGATTTGAACAGGCAGACACCGTTATTGGGGGAACTGATCAGGTCGTACTCGGCACTTTCCAGTTGCAGGTTGTCCATGTAGAACTTCTTGTCCACCTTGCCGCCATGGAAGAGAAACTGGTGGGTGGGGATGGCAAACAGGGGGCGGGTCAGCTCCCGCACGCCCTGGATATCGAAATCCTCCAGGTTTTGCGACGCCAGGATCAGGGCGGAATTGCGCTTGCGCACCCGCTTGAGGCAGTTGCGGATGTACTCAATGGTGGTCAGGTTGGACAGCCAGAGGTAGAGCTCGTCCAGGGCCGCCACGGTGCTGCCTTTGGTAAGGAGCTGGTCGCTGAGGTAGGACAGCAGATTGAAGAGCAGGGCGTCCTTGACCGAGGAGTTGGCATGAATCAGATCCTTTACCCCAAACACCAGGAACCTTGCGCTGGTGATGTTTGTGTAGCCGCTGAAGTAGACGCTCTCCGCCCCCCGGCACATGGAGTGGAGGCCCAGCAGGAGCTCCTGCAGCAGTTTCCTGGGATACAGCGGGCTGTCCTCCCGGTCATAGTGCTCGTAGGCGTCCTCCAGGACGGCGTACAGATCCTCCGCAATGGGCCAGTCCTCCGTCCCCATGGCCGAGAAGTCCGTCTTGTCCGAGATGCCCCACTTCCGGTACAGCCGCTCCAGCATCAGCTCCAGGGTATCGATCTGCTGGTGGGTGAAGGGCTTGTAGGCCCGGAAAAAGTCCTTGAGGAAGGAGATGTGCTGGGACAGGGGAGATTTCTGCCGGAATGCCTCTGGCGCGTCTGGATTGTCCTCTCCATCCACATCCCACCGCTTGGCCTCCAAAAAGTTAATACGGAACTGCCCGCCCATGAGGTCCGCGTAACAGCCACCCAGTTTGCCACAGAGCCAGGTCAGCTCCTGCTCCGGGTCCAGGCAGATCACCGTCTTGCCGCTCTCCAGCAGATTGCAGATGAGCAGCTTGAGCAGGTAGCTCTTGCCCTCGCCGGAGTTGCCCAGGATGAGCACGCTGGAATTGGTCTTGTCCGGTGTGCGGCGGTCCAGGTCCAGCAGGATGTCCGCACCATAGTGGTCATTGCCGATGTAAAACCCGTGAGGATCGCTGCGGCCGGAGTAGTTGATGGGGTACAGGTTGGCGGTGGAGCTGGCGGGCAGCACCCGCTCAAACTGGGCGCCCAGGGCGTTCCGCCCCGCCGGGTTGGCGGAGAGGAAGCCCTCCCGCTGGCGGAGGAGCAGGGGATCTGCACTGAGTTTGGCCCGGGTGAGCTCGGCGCCCACCTCGTCCCGCAGCAGCCGCAGCTCCTCGGGGGTTTTGGCGGCCAGCTCCAGGAACACGGCGCAGTGGATGAGGGGCTCCCGGTTCTTCCGGGCGCCGGCAATGATGGCGGCCACATCCTGGAGGTTGGCCTCCGCCGTGACACTCCGCTTCAGGTTATCCTGATTGCTCCGATCCAGCCGGTTCTTGTTGACGGCTTTGTGGTAGATGGCGTCCTCCTCTGCCGCTGTCACCTGCCGGGCATAGAGATGGAGGGTGACGCCGGCCCGGTTACAGATGTGGGAGAGTAGGGCCAGCTCCTCGGTGGCGGCGGGGTAGCCCCGGAGGGCCAGGACGCAGCGGTATAGCCCGCCCAGCACATAGGAGTCCGTGTTAAACTTCACGGCTGCTGGGGCAATCAGGTCCAGAAAGTCCTTGGGCTGGAAGAGCTGCGCTGGTTTTTCCACAGGCTTCTTTTGCTTTCTCTGACTTTTAGCCATGCTCTGTCACCCACCTCTCTCCATCTATGCTGTCAAAGTGTTCGGTCACCATGTCCTGCTGGTAGTACACCGCCAGGATGCGCTTCACATCCTGCTCCCCGGCCAGGCGGACGTGGAAGCCGTGATCCTGGATCTGCTTCTCCAGCCGCCGGGGCAGCTCCCGATCCTCCGCGGCCTTGCTGTCCAGCCGGCAGACCAGGACGAACTCCCGGGAGGCGGCGGTGGAGGACTGGCGTGCGTCCAAGTGCTCCATATCCTGCCGGAGTAGCTCCCGCAGGGCGGGGGACGGTTCCTCCTCCAGCCTCCTCTGGTAATACTGCTTGTTTTTTAGAAATGACTCCCTGGAGTCCAGGGCCAGCAGCTCCAGGGATGCCATCCCCTGGAGAAGCCCGGTGAGGGCCCGCACCCGGCCCCGGATGCCCTCCGGGGACAGGATGGACAGATTGTCCGGCCGGAGCAGGTAGAAGAGCAGTTCGTCCCTGCCGCACACCGCGCCGTGCTCCGTCAGGCGGGTGACACCCATGAGCTGCCGGGTAGTCTGCCGCTGGCGCAGGAGCTGCTGTTCCTTTCTATTCATTGTTCTGCCCCCATTCATAGTATTGCTGCTGCAGGAACAGGAAGCAGGCCGCCCGCCGCAGGAAGTCCAGGACGCTGGAGCCCTCCACCTGGATGGCGAGGAAGGCGTACAGCACGGTACCCACCAGGGACAGCATGGTCCCCGTCTGGGCCAGCGCCAATACAGAGAGCAGAAAGGCCACCCCGATAATGGCCACGTCCCGCAGCTGCCACAGCCACAGGGTGGCCTTGGCCTTCAGATTGTCTGGGTAGATGAACACGAAAACACCTCCAAAACAGGAAGGGACCCAGCCTGTCCGGCCAGGTCCCTTCCTGCAGTTTATTCTTCTGTACTGCTTTCTTCCGTATCCTCGTCACATCCATCTGTTTCCCCCTCGGGTTCTGCGGCGGCTTCCTCCAGGATGCGGCCCTCCTGCTCCGCGTGTCCCTCGTTGGCGGTATCCCCTGCAGCTTCACATTCCTCCTGACCCTCCGCCAGGGCCCTGTGGATGCAGTCTAGGAAGAATGCGTTTTGTTTGATACCCCGCTCCTGCAAGTAGTCCTTGAACTTCTCGAACAGCTCGCCGGGCACCTGGAATGCTACCGTTCTCTTGTCTCCGCTCATCGTAGTTTCCTCCTTCTGATTATCGTAGAATGTCTGGATCAGCCAGGTCATGTACTGGCCCAGGGTCTGGCCGGACGCCTCCTGCTCCTCCCGCACCCGGGCGTGGAGCCCAGCAGGGATGGGAGCACAGAGGTTCTTTACTTTTTCTTCCATATCGCAGCTCCCTCCTCTTATGGTAACGCAAGTATACCGATCTCACCCGCCAATAGCCATCACCAACACCAACAAAGATCTCGCCGGAAACCAAGCATAAACAACATGCTATTTGACGGCCTGGACAATGGTGCGGGTGGTGTTGACAGCAGCCTGGGCGGTGTAGACGGCGCTCATGATGTTGGCCCTGGTGGTGGTATCCAGGCCGAAGGCCCCGGCGATGCGGGGCACCTCTCCGGCGGCCAGCATGAGGCCAAGCCCCAGGAGGGCTTTGTCACTGAATACCATGAGCCCCGCCACCAGAATGGTGGCCTGGAGGAAGGCGGTGAGGCACAGGCCGATGACCTGCTTGCACCACTGGGTGAAGCCGTCCGTATAGCCCCGGGGGATGGAGAACATGTACAGGGAGCCCACGGCAATCTGGATGAGCAGGATGCCGCCCCGTTTGAGATTGCTGAAAAACACCTTGATCACCGCATAGGCCATGAGGATCATGGCAAAGAGGAGCATGATGGGGTTAGTGCCCAGGCCCCATTTGGCCTGGGCGGCGATGTCCATCAGGCCGGCGCCCTCCAGATCTGTGAGGATCTCGTTCCCCAGCTCCCCGATACTCTTTCCCGCCCCTGTGATTTCCATGGCGAAGGTACCCTGGAGGGAGACGGAGAGGGCGTACAGCCGGACGGGCACAGTGGTGAACAGGCTGACGGCAAAGAAGCCCTTGATGGCGTTGAGGGCGGGCTGCTGGAGATTGCCCCGGCCAGATGCGTACTCAATGCCGCACTCAAAGGCAGATACCACCACGCTGACGGCAAAGAGAGCCCAACCCAACTGGGAGAAGAAGCGCACCACTGACCGCACCCAGGAGAGGTCGAACAGCTCCACCCCCATGTTTCCCATCTGGGCGAAGAAGGCGCCCAGGAAGCCCACCATCTGGCTGTAAAACCAGTCCAGGATGGACTCCATCACCGGGTTGGCCACAAAGTCCCAAATAAACACTCGCCTTCACCGCCTCAGATGCCTACGATATTCCAGATGTAATTGGGGGCCAGCAGCACGAAGATCAGGCAGACGAACAGGATGGCGGGGCCCGTCCACTCAAACTGGCCATGTTTCCGATAATCAAAATACGCCATTGCGAGTTTGACAAAAAAAGCGATGGCCAGCACCAGGCTCAAAGCTGGGAACACCACAGTATCCACCACAGTCTTGATCTGGCCGGCGGCATCCGTCCAGGTCTGCTCTACGGCGTCCGCCACGTTGCCGGCGGAGGAGGCGAAGGCTGGGACCATGCACAGGGCGGCCACCGTCAGGGCCAGGAGCAGCACCTGGATTCCCTTTTTTCTGATACTCATTCTGACACCTCCATAAAATTGGAGGGTCGCCCGACTGGGGCGGCCCTTCTAACGATAGTTTGCTGGAATCAATAGCCGGTGCGGGGCAGGGGCTCGGCGGGCTTGTAGACCCTGGTCACCCACCGGGAGGTGGCCATAATCCACTGGCCGTTGTACACGCCGCCCACATCCGCCTGGTTGACGAATTGGCTGCCGCCGGTAAGCCAGGCGTAAACGGTGGCATAGACCTGGGGCGCCTCCACCTGCCGGAAGTTGGCGGGCACCACGCCGAAGGATACCATGAACTCGGTAATGTACTCGTTGGAGGCCAGGCCCAGGGCAGCCCTGGAGGCGTCCAGTACATAGTTCTGCTGGGTGCTCAGGTTGTCCGCCAAGGTGCGCCAAGTGCCGCCGCTCAGGTTGGTCTTGTAGACCACCTTATAATTGCCCGGCACGTTGTAGGTGCCAGTGACAATCTTGTCCAGCCGCACCGCCTGGCCGGGCAGAGTGTCTCGCCAATAGAACGATGTAAGGCTGGTGGTGGAGTTGTTGCCGATGCCGCTGAAATCGTAGCGGATCTGTTGGCCGGGCATGACCTCCACATAGCCGGTCTTTTGGATGGACACGTTGGTGTAGATGCTCTTGTTGGTCATGGCCGCCTTGACGATCTGCCCGGCAAACTCAATCTCCACCTCGATGGGGGTCCTGTCCAGGCCGTAAAAGTCCGCGGCCCTGGACTCCACGATTTTGTACCGGCCCAGGGGCAGCGGCCGGGAGGATGCAACGCCGTTCTTGTCCGTCTCAACCGTATCGACCAAGTTGCCGGTCCGGGCGTTGTAGATCTCAAACTCTGTGCCGGGGATGGGGGTGCCGGCGGGCCAGCCGTTAACGCTGTTGTAGTCCGCGGAGGTCTTGGTTATCTGGATCTGCCCGGTGATGGGGGTATTCTGCCATTCAATCTCCGTGGTCTCCCCAGACTCCACATAGACGGTCTTTTTCTCCGTGTCAGGGACATAGCCCTCATTCTCTAACTCTCTGAGATAATACCGGCCGGCCTCCAGACCCTCGATCAGTACGTACCCCCGGTCATCCGAGGTGTACTGGCCAATGGGGGTATTGGCGCTGTCGTAGAGCAGGAAGCTCACCCCATAGATCCCCTCGCCGGTGGTGCTGTCCGTTTTGTGGATGAGGATGGCGCTCACCGGCGTGTTCTCCACCTGTAGGACTGTGGTTTCTCCGTTTTTGACCTCAAAATAATGGGGAGTGCCGTCCAACTTGAAGCCCTCCGCGCTCTCGGTTTCCACGGCATAGTACGATCCATTCTCCAGGGCCAGGAACACCCGGCCATTTTTGTCGGTGGTCACGGTATCCACCAGGGCGTCGTCCATACGGCGGATTTCAAATGTAGTGTTGGGAATCCGCTCCCTGGTGTCATCCGCGTTGACCTTGATGATTTCCACGCCGCCGATGGGGTCGTTATACACCGTGATGGTCTGGGTGTCGTTAGGGTTGATGACCACCGTTTGGGTACGGGTTTCCTCATGGATGGTGTAGCCCTCGATGGTCTTGGTCTCTGTGACGAGGAATGTCCCCACCAAACCGTCAATCATGATCTGGCCGTTTTCGTCAGTGCGGTAGAGGCCCATGCTGGAGGTCATGCCGCCGTTGTCGTCCACCACCGTGCCGTCCGCCTCGGTGATGGTAAACTCTACCCCCTCCAGGGGCTCATGGGTGACGGAATCCAGCTTGTTGATGACAAGGCCGCCCTTGGGGGTGTTGGTGATGACCACCGTTTGGGTGTCTCCGCCCTCTCCGATGACCACATTGGTGGAGGGGGCATCCATGACGTACCCCTGGGGCGCCTTGATCTCCGTGAGCACATAGGCGCCGGGGGCCAGGTTGGTTACGCGGATTTCGCCATTGTTGTCAGTGGTAAACACACCGTTCTGGGTGAGCGTGCTGTCGCCGATCACCCCATCCAGGCCCACCTCACAGCCGGCGGCGGTCGTGATTCTGAACTCCGCGCCGGGAAGCGGCTGGCCGGTGGCGCTGTCCCGTTTCTGGATGATCAGCTCACCCTTCGGCTGATTCTTAAAGGTCAGGCTGACCGTCCGGCCCTCTTTGATCTGCACGGTCTGGGACTGGGTATCGATGAGGTAGCCTGGAGGGGCCTGGGTTTCCGTCACCACCACGCTCTTTCCGGGCTGGAGGCCGGAGATCAGGATCTCGCCGTTCTCGTCTGTCTTAAAAATTCCGTTGCTGTCCCCAATGAGGGTGCCGTCCGCATAGGTGATTTTGAACTCCGCGTCGGGCAGGGTCTCGCTGGGATTGGTAGCGCAGACCTTGCGGATCAGGAGGTTCCCGTCCGGCATGTTTTCAAAGCGGACAGTGATGACGCTCTGCTCCCCGTTGTCTGCCAGGTAGACGGTCTCGGAGGACTGGATGATGCTGTACCCGTCCGCCGGATCCACCTCCTCCACGATGTACGATCCTGGCTTCAGGCCCGTCCAGATGGCCATGCCGTTGGAGCCGGTCACCTTCTGTCCGATCATGGTGCCGCCGGTACCGGAGGCGCCTCCCAGGTAGCGGAGCTGGAAGGTGGCCCCGCCCAGGGCCTCGCCAGTGACGCTGTCCGTCTTGTGTACCACGATGGCGTTGAGGGGGACGTTCTCAAATGTCAGAGACTTGTTTCCGCCGCCCTCAATATAGATCTCCTGGGTGGCAGGCTCCTTGATGGTGAAGCCGGGGGCGGGTTCCAGCTCCGTCACCTTGTACCAGCCGTCCCGCAGACCCTCCAACACGATCTGGCCGCTGGCGTCAGTGAAGTAGATCCCCAGGTTGTTGAGCTCGCCGGTGTCGGTGCCATTGCTGCCGTACCAGAGCTGGAATTTGGCCCCCTGGATGGGGCTGCCGGTGATGCTGTCTACCTTCTGGATGGTAAGGGTGGGCTTTTTGTGATTCTCGAAATAGACGGTGTGGTTCCGGTTGGGATAGAGGGTGACCAACTGGGGCTCCGCATCCATGAGATAAGGGGAGGGAACCGATTTTTCTGAAATTTGATACACCCCGGGCAGCAGATTTTCCAGGGTTGCCGTTCCGTCTGCCCCGGTCTTGATTTCATCCACGCTGTGGCCGTCCGCCGCCTCCACCAGGAATACGGTATCCGGCACGGGCTCCCCGGTGTCGGCATCCCGCTTCACCACCGTCAGATTGGGCCGGATATCGTTCTCCAGGATGATGGTGGAGGTCTTGCCGGGGAAGAGCTCCACATGGCGTTCCACCGGGTCGATGATGTGGTCTGAGGTGGTGTCCAGCTCCTTGACCGAGTACACCCCCGGCTCCAGGCCGGAGATCTGGATTTCGCCATTCTCGTCGGTAGTGCGGTCCAGGTAGTGGGTGCCGTCCTCAATTTTGGCGATGCGGAAGGTGACCCCAGCCAGCCGGGAACCGTCCGAACTCAGCTTGATGAGGTTCAGGGAGGGTTTCACAGAGTTGGTGAACACGAACCGGGCCGTCTGGTTGGCCTCCAGATGGATGATGCGCTGGGCCTCGTCGATGATGTAGCCCGGGCAGTCCAGTTCCGTCACCACATAAGCTCCGGTGGGCAGTTCAGACAGGTCGATTTCGCCGTTCTGGTCGGTGGTGAACTCCGCCGGGCCCCACGAACCGTCTACCGCCTCGATGCGGAACCTGGCGTTGGGGATCACCTTGGACGGGTCGGCGCTGTCCACCTTGACCAGCCAGATCCCGGGCTTCTGGTCGTTAAAAAAGTAGAGCTCCTTAATACTGTCTCCGGCCTTCAGTTCAATTTCCTGCGGGGTGGAATCCACCAGATGTCCACTGTCCCCAGTGTCCACCTCCTGGACGCGGTAGGTGCCCGGCCGGCAGTCCGTGAGCAGGATTTCTCCCAGGGCATCCGTCTCATAGTCCCCCAGCAGCTCCCCATCCCGCCAGATACGGAAGGTGACGCCGGGCATGGTCTCATGGCTCAGGCGGTCGTACTTGATAATCTTCAGGCCGGGCAGGGCCTCGTTCTTCAGGGTGTAGGTGACGCAGTCCCCTGCCACCACAGTGGTGGTATAGGTCTGGGGATCCCGCTCCCACCCCTCCGGGGCGGCCAGCTCCAAAATCTCATATGCCCCAGGCTTCAGCTCTGTGAAGGTATAGGAACCGCCGGTGTCGGTGGTACCGGTATAGGTGGCGCCGCTCTCGATGTGCTTGATCTGTACCTTGGCTCCCGCCAGGCTGGCCCCGGTGGAAGCGTCGATCTTCTCGATACGCAGGTCGCCGTAGGGTTCATTTTCAAAGTCCACCTCGGCGGTTTCCCCGTACTTCACGGTGACCTGTTTGACCGGCTCCTCGTCCAGCAGGTGATGCTCCGGGGGTACCCGCTCATAGATGGTGTAATTGCCCACTTCGGTGAGAGGGATAGTGATGGAACCGGATTCCGGCGTGGTGTAGACGCCGATGGTGTCCCCGTCCGGGCCCACCACCTCGAAGGTGGCACCGGAGAGGGTGACAGTAGTGCCCGCCTCATACTTGGTGATCTTGAGGGCGGTTTCGCTGGGAGGGGGCGTAGGCTCGTCTGGGTCATCCGGCTCGTCGGTATCCGAATAGTTAGAGATGGCGTTTCGCAGCAGGCTGGTTTGGGGATCGGTATCGCAAAGATAGCTCTGGAGCTTGCCGTATTCATCCGTTTCCTGGCAGAGGGCATAATAAACGGCGTAGCGGTAGACATCAGCAGAAAGGGTAAGCTGAACGCTGCCGCTCCGTCCCTCCACGCTGGCCGCCGGATACAGCACCTTAAATTGTCCACTGTAGCCGTCTCCGGTATTGGAGACCTTGACCTGGGTAATATCCTGTCCGTTCATGTCTGTAATTCTGGTGCCATCAGGTACGTCACCGGGATTTTGAAACTGGATATTGACGATATGGTTTACCACCCAAGTATCCGAGGTGGCAGTAAATACCTGCTGGAGATATGCTTTTCCATCAAGGGTGACAGGGTACGCCTGCTCCCGGTCTGTAGTGACCGTAATTTGGGGTTCAGCCACATGATCCCAGGTCATGCCTTGGGTATAAATCCTGGTTGTGGCATCCAGAAGCTTTTCTCCAATTGTCCGCTCTGAGCCGGTAAGGCCGGGGGCCACGGTGATGTCGTTGATGTCCCACTCGGGGATCAGGTAACACCACAGGGCAATCTTGCCGGCGTAAAAGGCCTGATATTTGTTATCCAGCCCCAGTTCCTCCAAGGAGCGGTGGGGGTACATATTGGCAATCAGCCCCACTACCTTGGGATCGCTGGCCTTCTCCTCAGCCAGATAACGGATACTCTCCCCCTCGGGAACCGTTTGGGGTACGCCGTACTGGTTATAGCGATAGGTAATCCACCTCTTTTACTGC
>NZ_JH417825.1 GCF_000239295.1 Flavonifractor plautii ATCC 29863 | reverse complement strand
CGGTCACGGTGCGGGAGGGCCGGGATTGGCTGACCGGATTTGCTGACGGCCATCCGCTGGGAGAACTGCCCGCCGAGTCCCGGCATGTGTATCCGGATGAGCCGGCCATCACGGCGGAAGGGCTGTGGTTCAAGTACGAAAAAGAGCTGCCGGATGTGGTGAAAGGGTTGAGCCTTACGGTGAGGCGAGGAGAGTTCCTGGCCTTACTGGGCGGCAACGGCACCGGAAAGACCACCAGTCTGAAGCTGCTGTCCGGACTTCAGAAGCCTTACCGGGGGGAGGTAAAGCTGGTTGGGAGGGTAGGTGTGCTGCCGCAGAATCCCCAGGCGCTTTTTGTGAAGAAAACCGTCCGGGAGGACCTCATTGAGATTCTCAAGGGCCGGGCTTTCTCCAGAAAGGCGCAGGAGGAGCGGATCGCTTGGGCGGTGCGGTTGTGCCGTCTGGAGGAACTGCTCGACCGGCACCCTTACGACCTGTCCGGCGGCGAACAGCAGCGGGCGGCTCTGGCAAAGGTGCTCCTGCTGGGACCGGAAATCCTGCTGCTGGACGAGCCCACCAAGGGGCTGGACGCGGAATTTAAGCAGACATTCGCTGAGATTTTGCAGACACTCCTGCGACAGGAGGTTGCCCTGCTCATGGTCAGCCACGACATTGAGTTCTGCGCCCGGTATGCCCACCGCTGCGCCCTGTTTTTCGACGGCTCCATCGTCACGGAGGCCCCGCCGCGGGCTTTTTTCTCCGGCAACAGCTTCTACACGACCTCGGCCAACCGCATGGCCCGTGGCCTGCTCCCGGAGGCAGTGACAGCGGAGGACGTCATACTGGCCTGCGGCGGGACGCTCCCGCCTGTGCCGGAACTCCCGGATCGCAGGGAGCCGCTCCCGGAGCCGGAGGAGGCCGGCGCGTACTCCAAACCAAAACCGCTGACCTGGTGGCGCAAGCTGGGCGCGGCGCTGACAGGAGCTATGGCCTTCCTCCTGTTCCTGTCCTTCATGAACATCACAGATTTGACCAAATTGATCACCGCAGGCGGTATGACAGAGCTGGCAAACCATCAAATGTTTCTGTATGCGCTCTTTATTCTCTCGTTGTTCCTGTTTGCTGCCTGCATTACGCGCCGGTCCCACCGGAAGGATTATGTCCTCCAGGTGCCCAGGGCCAAGCGGAAGCTGGCTAAGCGGACCATTGTGGCAGCCGTGCTGATTTTACTGCTAATCCCGCTGACCCTATATATCGGAGTGTTCTATTTGGGGAATAAAAAATACTATTTCATCTCTCTGATGGTGCTGTTGGAGTGTATGCTGCCGTTTTTCCTGATCTTTGAGGGGAGAAAGCCGCAGGCCAGGGAACTGGTGATCATAGCGGTCCTGTGTGCCATTGGCATTGCAGGACGGGCGGCGTTTTTCATGCTGCCGCAATTTAAGCCGGTGATGGCGTTAACGATTGTCGCTGGTGTTGCCTTCGGGGGAGAGACGGGGTTTCTAGTGGGCGCAATGACCATGCTGGCCTCCAATGTGCTCTTTGGACAGGGCCCGCTGACTCCCTGGCAAATGTTCGCCATGGGCATTATTGGCTTCCTGGCAGGCCTTCTGTTCCGAAAGGGACTCCTGCGCAGAAACCGGGGCGCGCTATGCGTGTTTGGCGCGCTGGCCGCCATACTGATCTACGGCGGAATCATGAATCCGGCATCCGCCCTCACCTGGGTGGGAGAGCTCAATGAAAAGGTCCTGCTGACCTACTACATCTCCGGACTCCCCTTCGACTGTATCCAGGCGGCTGCCACTTGGCTTTTTCTCTGGTTTGGGGCAGAGCCCATGCTGGAGAAGCTGGACCGCATTAAGGTCAAGTATGGAATGGTAGAGGTATAATACTTGCTTGGAATCGACTTTGCTGCCTTTTGTCAAAGGTAGGATGATATGCCTGGATGGAGAAATAGAACATAGGCGGAGAAAAGGCTGAAAACATGCGGCGCTCAACCGAGCGCCGCATGTTTTTTCTTGCCGCTTTGATTTGTCCTTACTGTTTAAACGTCAAACCGCCATAGGGCCCGCCTGTATCTCAGGCGGGTCCTATGGCCAAAAGTGTTTTCGGCAAAATAAAAATTGTAGCAAAGGCTACCCAAAATGTGAGCGCCCTAATGGCGAATTAAAATGAGCCATTGTCAGCATCTGAAATAAACGCTACCTCTTAGGTGGGATAACCATAAGGGGGGTAGCAGAAAGGCGTTACGAATGGCTCAAATCCAGTATATCAAATTTCCCCAGATCTAACTACGGAGTATCGTAAGCATTCCAGCCCCAAAACCAAGAGTGCCTGCGGATAGGCATGAAGCGGATTTTTGAGTACATTGGGGGTATTCCCCTCAGACTGCGCTTTGACAATATGACCACGGCTGTTGCTCAGGTATTGAAAGACGGTGAGCGTGTTCTGACAGAGGGCTTTACCCGATTTATGCTCCACTGCATTTTCCGGGCTGATTTTTGCAATCCGGCTTCCGGCAACGAAAAGGGCAATGTAGAGAAGAAGGTTGGTTACAGCCGCCGCAATGCCTCTGCTTCGGTTCCGTCATTACCTCGTTTGAGGAATTTAATAAATGGTTTTGGGAGTGGTACGAAAAGGACGCCGACCGGCTCCACTACAAATACAAGGTCCCCGCAGTTGTTGAGCCAGGAGCTGGCCGTGATCTACGCCCTGGAGACATACGGCCCGGACCCGGCAGGGCAGGTACAGTCAACACTTGCCCAGCAAAAGGGAGTGACAACGCCCGGGTATGGGACACATCTAAACGGGCGATCCAGATTGTCCTCAACAACCTGAAGGGCATCTTCTTCCGGGACGATGATTTGGAGCAAATGACCTTTTCGGGGACGGGGCGGCGGGGGGGAAACAGGTATCACGATCCTCCGCATCTCAGCTTTTCAAGAAGTCGGCGACTACGACTTGGCACCAGCCTTTCCGCCAGCGATTTTGCTATACATAAAGATAGTGTCATTGATTTTTATATGTTACCTTGCTACAATAATATTATTTTAGCGGGACCCTGGGATATGGGGCCGTGGGGACATCAAGAAAGGAGTTTACGATCTTGACGAGTCAACGATTAATCCAAGAGGCAAAGAATTTCCTGCGCAGCGGTACTCCTATCCCGGACGAGGCGGTACGGCCGGAGATCCTACGGTCGTGGAAACGTTGCTGGGGGTCCCATGTGCCCATGGAGCACGGGAATAAGGAGATCCTGCCACTGGATGCCGTGGAGGAGCGGATCGCCCGGCGGAACAGTCTGTGTCAGGTGGCCTTCCCCTATCTGGATGGGCTGTACGATTTCATACGGGGCTCGGAGTTTCTGCTGCTATTCAGTGACGAGGAGGGCTATATCCTCTACGCCCGGGGGGACGAGGACATCTCCCGGACCGCCCGGGAGAACGGGCTGGTCAAGGGGGCCTGCCGCAGCGAATCCCGGCTGGGCACCAACGGGATCGGCACGGTCTTGGTGGACCGGATCCCCCTCCAAGTCTTTGGGGCAGAGCACTACTACGAGGTACATGCCAACTGGGCTTGCTCCGGCGCATCGGTCTTTCTGCCCGATGGAGACATCGGCGGCGTGGTCTGCCTGTCCGGCATGGCGGAGCATGTGAACGATCACACTCTGGGCATGGTGGTGGCCGCAGCAGATGCCATTTCTCGGCAACTGAAGCTGAAAGATGCCTACGACCAGCTGTCCAAGAGCTACCGCAACTTGTCCGCTATCATCGAGACGGTGCCCACGGCCATGTGTCTGCTGGACGAGTCCCTCCATGTGGTAGCCTTTAATACACAGGCCACTCGGCAGCTGGCCCTCGCTCCGGCTGAGCTAAGCGGAGCTGACTTTCTGGAGGTGCTGGGATGTGGGGCGGTCACGGCGGAGGATATCAAGACCTCCCTATCCAACCGCACCATCTCCTTCGAGCGGGGAGAGGGCAAGCACACCATCTCCCTGTCGGTGGAGAGCACCGGCCACCAGGAGTATGTGGCGCAGATTGAGCAGTTGTCCAGCCTTCACAAGCGGGTCAACAACATTATGGGCAACGAAGCCCATTTCAGATTCCAGGACATCATCGGCATCTCTCCGGCCATGGGGGAGGCAGTGCGCATGGCCAAGATCGCCGCCCAGAACGACGCCTCGGTTTTCCTGTCCGGAGAGAGCGGCACGGGCAAGGAGCTCTTTGCCCAGGCCATACATAACGCCAGCTCCCGTCGCCGGGGGCCCTTCATCGCAGTCAACTGCGGCGCACTGCCCAAGAGCCTGATCGAGGCCGAGCTGTTCGGCTATGAGGGCGGGAGTTTCACTGGGGCCCGGCGGGACGGCTGTGCGGGCAAGTTCGAACTGGCCAACGGCGGGACGATCTTCCTGGACGAGATCGGGGATATGCCGGTGGATGTCCAGATCACCCTGCTGCGGGTGCTCCAAAACCGAGAAGTCCGCCGGATCGGGGCCTCCAAGGCGCTGAGAATCGACGTGCGGGTGATAACTGCCACCAACCGGGATTTGGAGCAGCTGGTGGACAGCAAAGTCTTCCGGGAGGATTTGTTTTACCGGATCAATGTCTTTCGGATCAATATCCCGTCTCTGCGGGAGAGGACGGGAGACGTGAGGCAGTTGGCGGGCTTCTTCCTGGCCAAGTACAGTGACATTCGTCCTGGAGGAAGGGTGGAGGGCTTCACGGCCGAGGCCCTGGCCATGATGGAGGCATACCCCTGGCCGGGGAACGTGCGCCAACTGGAGAACAGCGTGGAGCGGGCGGTCTACCTGGCCGAGGGGGAACTGGTCACCGCCGCCGAGCTCCCGCCGGAGGTCCGGGCCTTCCAGGGATCGGCGCCCTCGCCGGCTGTGCCCGCGGCGGCGGGAGAGTCCCCCTCTGGGGGCGAGGGGGAGGACGAGGCGGCGCGGATCCAGGACATGCTCCACCGCACCCACGGGAACGTCATGGAGGCGGCCCGCTTGCTGGGCATCAGCCGAAGAACTTTATATCGAAAGCTCCAACGGTATCACATCGATTACAGCTCGCATCGGATCTGATATACCGTATGACACAAATGAAACTGTGACACAACTGTGCGCCATGTGCGGCTGTGTCACAGTTTTTGTCACATATGTGGCACACTCCTGTGGCGCACTGGGGCAGAGAAGTCCCGGTTTGCCTTGGTTTTTCAAGGGTTTGCGGAGGGGAAGAGTTGGCATGGCATTTGCGTGTTTATCAAAAACAAGACCGGGTGCGGTACGCAGATGACCGTCCCCGTTTGCTGGCGGAGCAGGACCCACGGGGACAAATCGAAAGAATGGGAGGCGATCACGATGAAGTATGCCGTTTTGAGCGGCAACGAGCGGTTCGAGATCCGGGAAGGAGAGCTGAAAAGCAATGGATGCGCGGTGCTCCAGGTGACCCATGTTGGCGTCTGTGGCACGGATACCTCTTACTGGCACGAGGGCGAGCGATACCGTGGGGTGGTCATCGGACACGAGTACTCAGGCGTCGTAGTGGCCCCAGGCACCAACCGGGCCCTCAAGCCGGGCGACCGGGTGGCCGGGTACACCCAAAACGTATGTCAGGAGCCCTGCGGCCACTGTGAGGCATGCCTGGCTGGCGACTGGGACCACTGCACCAACCGCAGGGTCTTCACCTGGAAGGGCGGCGAGCTGGGCCATCCCGGCGCTTACAGCCAGTACACCACCTGGTTCCCCCACAGTCTGGTCAAGCTTCCGGATAATGTGACCAACGAGGAGGGAGCCATGGCCGAGCCCTTCGCGGTGGGCCTTCATGCCATCCAGGTCAGTCAGGTGAAGCCCAACGACAGGGTGCTCATCCTGGGCGGCGGGATCATTGGCATGAGCTGCGCGGAGTGGGCCAGAACCTTCGGCGCCAGTGAGATCACCGTCTCAGAGCTCAACCCCCAGAAGCGGGAGATCATCCGGGGCTATCAGGTGGCTGACCATGTGGTGGCTGCCGACGCCCCCGACCTGGAGCAGCAGCTGCTGGATATCTCGGGGGGCGGCTATGACCTGCTGATTGACTGCGTGGGGGTGCCCAGCGCCTTCAACACCGGCTTGCGCGCCCTCAAGCCGGAGTTCTATATGCGGGCCACCGCCGTGGGCCTGCCCCATGCTCAGTTCCCTCTGGACTATGAGCGGCTGGTGCTCAAGCAGGTGCTCCTCCGTGGCAGCAAGGGCCACAACTTCGATGAATTCAAGACCGTTATCAGCGCCATGGCCTCTGGCCGGATCTCCGTGAAGAAATACATCTCTCGCCGCATCAAACTGGAGGAGGTCCAGGCGGGTTTTGAGGCCATGAAGGCCGCCCGCGGCCTGGACACCAAGGTAATCATCGAGACGCAGTGACCCCGAAACGATTAAAACAAGTCTGCAAATAAAGAGGGAGGAGAATCATGGACATTATCTCCATACTGGGCCTGGTCCTGGGGCTGGCAGTCCTGATCATGATGGGCTTTAAAGGCTGGGGCATGATCCCCACGTCCATCGTGGGCGCGCTGGTTGTCGTCATCACCAACCGCATGGACCTTTGGGAGGCGCTGAGCACCCACTACGGAACCTTTATGAAGAACTATGCGGGCGACTACTTCCTGATGTTTTTCCTGGGCACGCTGTTCGGCGCACTGATGGGGAGCAGCGGTGCGGCCAAATCCATCGCCTGTAAAATCGTGGATCTGATGGGCAGCAAGCGGGCCCTGCTGATTGTGGTTATCACCTCTGCCGTCCTCTCCTATGGCGGCGTCAGCTTTGCCGTGGTGGTGTTCACCCTGTACCCGATCGCTCTGGTTCTGTTCAAGGAGGGCAACGTCTCCAAGCGGCTGTTCCCTGCGGCGCTGTTCGCCGGCTGTGCCTCCTTCACCATGGTGGGCCTGCCGGGCAGCCCACAGATCCAGAATATCATGCCCACTGAGGTACTGGGAACCACGGCCTACGCTGCTCCCCTCAACGGTATCGTTGTTTCCTGCATCATCTTCGCTCTGAGCATGGTATGGCTGGAGTGGAACGACAAGCGGTTGAAGGCGGCCGGCATCGGCTTCGTCCCCGGACGAAAAGACGATCTGGAGGCCATCGATATCTCCGACCGCACCGGGATGCTGCCCTTCGGTCTGGCTGTCATTCCTATCTTATTCGTGGTGCTGTATATCTTTGTGATGCAGCAGGTGCTGAAGGACGCTGTCACCTGGAGCACCAACTACATCGTCATCCAGTCCCTGGCCCTGGGCTGCCTGCTGGCCTTTGCCCTGTTCCACAAGCGGATCCACGCCTTCCGCGATTCGGTCAATGATACGGCCACCAACAGCCTGATCGCCCTGATGAACACCGCCGTGGTCACCGGCTTCGGCGGCGTAGTCCAGGGATCCCATGGCTTCGAGCTGGTCAAGGAATTCGCACTGAGCCTGGATATGAACCCACTGATCTCTGCCTGCG
The DNA here is from genome assembly GCF_000239295.1 of Flavonifractor plautii ATCC 29863. Taxonomy (GTDB): domain Bacteria; phylum Bacillota; class Clostridia; order Oscillospirales; family Oscillospiraceae; genus Flavonifractor; species Flavonifractor plautii. Next base: position 27,883 of record NZ_JH417825.1, on the reverse strand, counting down.
TGGCCACCGCCATCGTGGCTGCGGCCTGCGGCTCCTGCTCCGGCGGCCTGTCCGTGTTCCTGGCGGCCCTTGGTCCCCAGTATGTGCAGCTGTGTCAGGCGCAGGGAATCGATCCGCAGATCCTCCACCGCTCCATCACCTGGGCGGGCGCCGGCCTGGACTCCCTACCCCACTCCGGCGGCTATGTGACGGCCAACATCTACACCGACCAGACCCCCAAGGAGACCTATCCCTATTTCTTCGTCACTAACATCGGCCTGACGACGCTGGGCTGTGTGCTGACGGTGGCCCTGTATATGCTCTTCGGCCTGGTGTGACCAGGCGGAGAGGCTGGAGAAATCCGATCACGCTCTGAAATCGAGAAAGGAACATTGCTATGCTGGAAATGATCTGGAAGCCGACTCTGTACGGCTTCGACACCTGCAAAGAGTTTGCCGAGGCGTTCCGCCTCAACAGAGACGACCTGATCCTCAGCAACGCCTATATCTATGAGCCCTACTTCGGCTGTATGGAGAACCTGAACTGCCATGTGATCTTCCAGGAGAAGTATGGCGCCGGGGAGCCCACCGACGTGATGGTGGATGCGATCCTGGCCGACGCGGCCAAGACCAGATGTAAGCGGGTGATCGCCATCGGCGGCGGCACGGTGATCGACATCGCCAAGGTGCTGGCCGTCTCTGACGGCGAGGGGGTGGACGACCTTTATGACAAGGCCCCCGATCTGGAAAAGAAGCGGGAGCTGATCATCATCCCCACCACCTGCGGCACGGGCAGCGAGGTGACCAATATCTCCATCATGGCCCGCACCCGCATAGGAACCAAGCTTGGCCTGGTCAGCCCCGCCATGTACGCCGACTACGCGGTGCTGATCCCCCAGCTGCTGGAGGGCCTGCCGTTCAAGGTGTTCGCCGCCAGCTCCATCGACGCCCTGGTCCACGCGGTGGAGTCCGCCCTGTCCCCCAAGGCCACCCCCTACACCAAGCTCTTTGGCTATAAGGCCATTGAGATGATCATTCGGGGCTATCAGACCATCGCCAAGAAGGGGCCGGAGAGCCGCTTCTCTCTGCTCAACGACTTCCTGCTGGCCTCCAACTATGCGGGCCTGGCCTTTGGCACCGCCGGCTGCGCCGCCGTCCACGCCACCAGCTATCCCCTGGGCGGCAAGTATCATGTGGCCCACGGCGAGAGCAACTACGCCATGTTTACAGGGGTGCTCAAGAACTACATGGAGCTCCGCCGGGACGGGGAGATTGCAGTCCTCAACCAGTATCTGGCCGACCTGCTGGGCTGTATGCCCGACGTGGTCTATGACGAGCTGGAGAAGCTGCTGGATCAGATCCTGCCCAAGCGGCCCCTCCGCGAGTACGGCGTGACCAGGGAGGATCTGCCCGTCTTCGCCCACAGCGTGGTCACCGAGCAGGGCCGCCTGATGGCCAACAACTTCGTCCCTCTGGACGAGGCGCGGGTGCTGAAGATCTATCAGGAGCTGTTTTAAGACCGTTCCAGTCCCGGTTGCCTGTCCCCGCCTTAAAGGGCGGGGATCGCCGGGGGAATCCCTCTGGCCGGGGGAGCGGGACTGGGCGCAATGATAAAAGGAGGAGATTCTCATGGCGCTTATGAGCAAGGCAGCGATCGTGACCGGGGCAGCCCAGGGCATCGGCAAGGCCATCGCCGCGCGGCTGGTGAAGGATGGAATGCGGGTGGCCATTGTGGACATCAACCAGGAGGCCGCCGTCGCAGCCGCCGAGGAGCTGGCCGGGCAGTATGGCGCGGACACCATGGCCGTGCAGTGCGACGTCTCTCAGGAGGAGCAGGTCAACACCGCCGTGCAAAAGGTGCTGGAACGGTTCGGTACGGTGGATGTGCTGGTCAACAACGCCGGCATCCTGTCCCTGAAGAAGCCCTTTGTGGAGTACACCAAGGCCGACTGGGACAAAATCTTCGGCATCAACTTCATGGGCGATGTGTTCTTCTGCAAGGCGGTGATCCCCACCATGAAGGAGAAAAAGGCCGGGCGGATCATCAATATGGCCTCCCAGTCCGCCGAGACGGGCGGCCTGGCCGCCTCGCCGATTTACGCCGCCAGCAAAGCTGCGGTCTGGTGCATGACAAAGTCCCTGGCCGGGGAGATGGGGCCCTATCAGGTGACCGTCAATGCGGTGGCCCCCGGCTACATCATGACCGAGATGACCCGCAACGCCGGTTATCGGGACGACATGGTCCCCATGAGGCGCCTGGGTACCCCTGAAGACGTGGCCGACGTGGTGGGCTTCCTGGCGAGCGAGGACAGCCGCTATGTCACTGGCATGATCGTGGATATCAACGGCGGCACGGTGATGCGCTGACTTTGTCTGAACGAGAACGGGTCATCAACTGACATTGGGAGGTAAAATATATGAGCACGAAAAAGGAACCGAAGGAGCTGGCAAAGCAGTTCTATACCGTAATGTACCGGATGCGCCGCTTCGAGGAGGAGGTCTTTGAGTTCTATAAGCGGGGCCTGATGCCAGGCCTGGCGCACCTGTATCTGGGGGAGGAGGCGGTGGCCGCCGGGGCGTGTGTCGCTCTGCGTGAGGACGACTATATCGGCTCCACCCACCGCGGCCACGGCCACCTGGTGGCCAGAGGCGCCGATCTGGACCGGATGATGGCCGAGATCCTGGGAAAAAAGACCGGCTACTCCAAGGGCAAGGGCGGCTCCATGCACATTATGGCCATGGACAAGGGCATCCTGGGCGCCAACGGCATTGTGGGCGGCGAAATCCCCATCGCCACTGGCGCGGCCTACTCCGCCAAGCTCCGGGGCACCGAGCAGGTCACCCTGGCCTTTTTCGGTGACTCCGCGTCCAACGAGGGGACCTTCCATGAGTCCATCAACATGGCCGCTGCCTGGAACCTGCCCATCGTCTATATTATTGAGAACAATCTCTTCGGCATTTCGGTGGATATCCGCCGGGTGACAAAGGAGCATGACCTCTATAAGCGGGCCGAGGGCTATGGGATTCCGGGCGAGGCTGTGGACGGTAACGACGTCTATGCGGTGTACGAGGCCGTCTCCAGGGCGGTTGAGCGGGCCCGCAAGGGCGAGGGGCCCACCCTCATCGAGTGCAAGACCTACCGCTGGCAGGGCCACCACGTGGGCGACCCCGGCGAGTACCGCGCCCCTGAAGAGCTGGCCGCATGGAAGGCCCGCGAGCCCTTGGTGGTGCTGCAGGAGAAGGGACTGCTGAGCGACGGCGAGATTGAAGAGATCCGCGCCTCTGTGGAGAAGGAGATCGCCCAGGTCTGTAAGTTCGCCGAGGAGAGCGATTATCCCGACGTGTCCGAGGCCTACAAGGATGTGTTTGTAGATATCGCCGCATCTGTTTGATAATAAGGGAGGTTCAGATCATGAGAGAATTGATGGTGAGAGACGCCATCCGGGAGGCCCTGGACGAGGAGATGGCGCGGGATAATACCGTATTCCAGATGGGCGAGGACATCGGCGTCATCGGCGGCAACTTCAAGTGCACCGTGGGTTTGCGGGACAAGTATGGTGATCTGCGTGTAAAGGATACCCCCATCTCTGAGCAGGGGTTCGTGGGCATGGGCGTTGGCGCGGCCCTGACCGGCCTGCGCCCGGTGGTGGAGCTGATGTTCGCCGACTTCATGATGGTCTGCGGCGACCAGCTCTTCAACCAGATGGCCAAGATCACTTACATGTCCGGCGGCCAGTGCAACGTGCCCATGGTGGTGCGCCTGCCCCTGGGTGGCGGACGCTCCTCCGCGGCTCAGCACTCCCAGTCCATCCATGCCTGGGCCGCCCACATCCCCGGCGTCAAGGTGGTGGTCCCCTCCACCGCCGGCGAGTGCAAGGGGTTGCTCAAGACCGCCATCCGGGACAACGACCCCGTTATGTTCTTTGAGCACAAGATGCTCTACACCACCAAGTTCAACGATGTCCCGGAGGTGGAGGAGGATGTGTGCATCCCCTTCGGCAGGGCCCGCATCGTCACGGAGGGCGCCGATATCACCGTGGTCACCAACTCCATGATGACCATCAAGGCGGAGAAGGCGGTCCGGCAGCTACAGAAGGAGGGCATCAGCGCCGAGCTGATCGACCTGCGCACCATCGTGCCCCTGGACACCGAGACAATCATCAGGTCGGTGAAAAAGACGGGCAAGCTGCTGATCGTAGACGAGGGCCACCTCAGCTTCGGCATCACCGGCGAGATCGCCTCCCGGATCATGCCCGACGTGTTCTATGATCTGGACGCCCCCATCCAGCGGATGGGCACCGCCGACGTGCCCCTGCCCTTCAGCCCCGCGCTGGAGTTCCCGCTGATTCCCGACGAGAAGAAGATCGCGGCCAAGATCCGCGAGATGGTGTAAGGAGGCATCGCAATGGCTGAAGTCGTCATCATGCCTAAGCTGGGCTTCAACATGGACGAGGGCCAGTTGGTCAAGTGGCACAAGCAGGTGGGCGAGACGGTAAAGAAGGGCGAGGTGCTCTTTGAGATCAACACCGACAAGACCACCATGCCCGTGGAGGCCACCGAGGACGGCACCCTCCTGAAGATCATTCTGGAGGAGGGTGCCTTCGCCGAGGTGTTTACCCCCATCGCCGTGACCGGCGCACCGGGGGAGGATCCGGATGCCGCCCTGGCTTCCGCCGGACAGGGGCAGGCCGGTGGAAGCGCGCCCGCCGCCGCTCCTTCGGCCCCTGCCGCGCCGGTGGACATGAAGTCTCTGAAACTGACACCCAAGGCCCGAAAGCTGGTCCAGGACGAGGGCATCGACCCGGCCTCCCTGACCCAGATCAAGGGCACCGGCTTCCAGGGCGGGATCACCTATAAGGACCTCAAGGCATCCCCGCTGGCCCGCAGGGTGGCCCGGCAAATGGGCGTGGATCTGGCCGCTGTCCAGGGTACCGGCGCCGCCGGCAAGATCATGAAGGCCGACGTGGAGGCCGCGGCCGCCAAGGCCGCGCCTGCCTCCGCCGGGTCGGACACCCGACAGGTGGCCTCCGCCGTTCCCTACAAGGGTGTGCGCAGGATCATCGGCGAGAAGCTGGCCCAGTCCAAATTCACTGCGCCCCACCTGTACTTTACCGACGCGGTGGACACCACCGAGCTGGCCGCCTTCCGCAAGCGGCTCAACGAGACCAGCGAGGTAAAGATCGCCGTCTCCGACCTGCTGACCATGGCGGCCTGCAAGGCCCTGAAGAAATTCCCCGGCATCAATGTCACCCTGAAGGACGACCAGGTCGTCACCTACAAGTCCATCAACGTGGGCACTGCCGTGGCTGGTGACAACGGCTTGGTCGTCCCGGTGATTAAGAATGTGCAGAACAAGACTCTCACCGACGTGGCACGGGAGAGCAAGGATCTGGTGGCCAGAGCCAGGGAAGGCCGGCTGGCCCCGGAGGAGTACAGCGAGGGTACCTTCTCCATTTCCAATCTGGGGATGTTCGGCATCGGCAACTTCACCGCGATCATCAACGCGCCCGAATCGGCGATCCTGTCGGTCAGTTCCGTGCGCAAGACCCCCGTTGTGGTCACCGGCGAGAACGGAGAGGACGCCATCGCCATCCGGCCCATGATGAACATACAGCTGTCTGTGGATCACCGGGTCATTGACGGTCTGCTGGCCTCCCAGTTCGTGGAGTATATGAAGCAGCTGCTGGAGCATCCTATCCAGATTCTGATGTGAGTGGAGGAGTGTCATGGCAGAGATCATCATCATGCCCAAGCTGGGCTTCAATATGGACGAGGGCCAGTTGGTCAAGTGGCACAGGCGGGTGGGTGAAACGGTAAAGAAGGGCGAGGTGCTCTTTGAGATTAACACCGACAAGACCACCATGCCCGTAGAGGCTACAGCGGACGGCACCGTCCTCCAGCTCATGCTGGAGGAGGGGGCTTTCGCCGAGGTGTTCACCCCCATCGCCGTGATCGGCGCTCCGGGGGAGGACCCCAATGCCGTCCTCAACGGCCCCGCCACCCCCCAGGCCGCGCCCGCGGCCCCGGCGGAGCCGGCCGGATACGACTACGACGTGGTCGTGATCGGTGCCGGCCCCGGCGGCTATGAGACGGCGATCAAGGCGGCCCAGTGCGGGAAAAAAACCTGCATCATCGAGGGGGCCGGTTTCGGAGGCACCTGCCTGAACGTGGGCTGCATCCCAACCAAGGCGCTGATTCAGACCGCCGACGTGTACCACAAGGTGAAGGATGCCGCCCGCTTCGCGGTGACGGGCGTGGAGGCGGACAAGATCGCGGTGGATATGGCCGCCTTGCAGGCCAGAAAGAAAGCCGTGGTCAAAACCCTGGTCAACGGCGTCAAGGGTCTGCTCCGGGGCAATAAGGTAACGGTGGTGGAGGGAATGGCCTCGTTTGCCGATACCCATACCCTGTCTGTGGACGGCAGGAGCATCACCGGGGCCAACATCATCATCGCCACCGGCTCCAGCGTATTCATGCCCCCCTTCCTCGCGCTGGAGGGGGAAAACCACCTGCTGACCAGCACCGAGGCCCTGGACCTGGATCAGGTGCCCGCCTCGGTCACCGTGATCGGCGGCGGTGTGATCGGCGTGGAGTTCGCCTATCTCCTGAACCGTCTGGGCAGTAAGGTGACGGTGCTGGAGCTGATGGACCATATCCTGCCCATGGTGGACATCGAGGTCTCCAGGCTGGCGGAGAAGCGGATGACCAAGGACGGGATCCTGTTCCGGCTGGGCGCAAAGGTCAGCCGGGTGAAGGACGACACGGTGTACTACGAGTTTGAGGGGCAGAACTGCCAGGTAAAGTCGGATATGGTGCTCATGGCGGTGGGACGTGTTCCCAACACGCAGGGCCTCAACGCAGAGGGGATCGGCATCGAGTTCGACCGGAAGGCGATCCGGACGGACGCCCATATGCGCACCAACATCCCCCATATCTATGCCATTGGGGACGTGAACGGGAAGGTTATGCTGGCCCACACCGCCTCCCACGAGGGTATGGTGGCAGTGGCGGACATCTGCGGCCAAGGGGAGGAGATGCGCTATGACCGGATCCCATCCTGTGTCTATCTGGAGCCTGAGATCGCCTGCATCGGCCTCACCGAGGCCCAGGCCAGGGAGAAGTACGGCGACGGGCTGAAGATCGGGCGGTTCAACATGGCGGCCAACGGCAAGTCCCTAATCGCGGGGGACACGGACGGCCTGTTCAAGGTGATCGTGGCGGCGGACACCGGCGAAATCCTGGGCGCTCACCTCTATGGTCAGCACGTCACCGACATGATCGGTGAGATCTCGGCGGCCATGGCCGCCGAGGGCACCGCTGAGGAGCTGATCCATGCCATCCACCCCCATCCCACGGTCAACGAGGCCCTGGGCGAGGCCTTTATGGCCGCCTGGAACGGACGGGCCATCAATTCCCTGTGACAGGGCGGATCCTCTGCCTGGGTGACAGCCTGACCTATGGCTTCGGCCTCCCGCGGGGACTGGTCTGGACGGCGCTGTGCGCCGCCCAGACCGGGGCGGAGCTGCTGGGCCGGGGTGTCAACGGCAACACCACCGGCGGTATGCTGGCCGTCCTGCCCGATCTGCTGGTCCGGGAGCACCCGGACGCGGTCCTCCTGATGGGCGGAACCAACGATATCGCCTACGGCGGGGATCTGGCGGGCGCCAGGGCCAACATGGGGGCCATGGCCCACCTGATCATCGCCAGAGGAGGCCTCCCGCTGATCGGGATCCCGCCGGGGCTCCGGCGGCCCATTCGGCGGGAGTGGGCGGAGCTGATGCCGGAGCGGGCGGCAGAGCTGCTGGCCGAGTACCAGAGCTGGCTGCGCCGCTTTGCCGCCGCCTTCCGTCTGCCGGTCCTGGACTTCGACCGGGCCTTCACCCGATGGGGAGAGGAGGGGCTCTTTCAGCCGGATGGCCTCCACCCCAACGCCGCCGGCCACTGCCTGATGGCGGAGACGGCCGCGGCGCTCATTCGATCCCTGTGAGAGAAAGGAGCCTGTGCCACGATGCGTGCCATCCAAAGCCCCAGCACCGACCCCCGCTTCAATCTGGCGCTGGAGCAGTATATTTTTGACCAGATGCCTCGGAACCGGTCCTATCTCATGCTCTGGCGCAACGACCGGACGATCGTGGTGGGCAAGCACCAGGATACCTTCGCCGAGATCAACGCCGACTATGTGCGGGCCAACCAGATTCAAGTGGTCCGCCGGCTGTCCGGGGGCGGGGCGGTCTATCACGACCTGGGGAACGTGAACTTCACCTTCATCGCCGACCATACGGGCAGCGACTTTGACTTCTCCACCTTCTGCCGCCCGGTGATCTGGGCGCTGGAGAGCCTGGGGGTGCCCGCGGAGCTGAACGGCCGAAATGACATGACCATCCGGGGCAGAAAGTTTTCGGGCAACTCCCAGTATGTGAAGGAGGGCCGGGTGATGCACCACGGCACGCTCCTGTATGACTCTGACCTGAGCGTGGTGTCCTCAGCGCTGGCTCCCAGCCGGGACAAGCTGACCTCCAAGGGCCTGCCCTCGGTGCGCAGCCGGGTCACCAACATCAAGCCCTATATGCATCAGCCGATGCCCACAGAATCCTTCATGGAGCGGCTGTGGTCCTGCCTGGGAGAGGTATGTGACCTAGTCCCCTATGAGCTGGATCGGGGGGATCTGAACCAGGTGGAGCGTATCCGGCAGGCGGTGTACGACCGCTGGGAGTGGAACTATGGAAGTTCCCCCCGGTGTCAGATCGACAAGCGCCGCAGGGTAGAGGGCTGCGGCGAGATCCGGGTCTGCCTGGATTTGAAGGAGGGGGCAATCCAGGCGCTGTCCTTCTATGGGGACTTCTTCTCCCGAAAGGAACCCGACCAGCTGGCCCAGCGGTTGATCGGCTGTCCTCTGCGGGAGGAAGCCCTGCGGGCGGCGGTGCCGGCGGGGGAAATCGGGCAATATTTTCAGAACATGGACCTGGATGAATTTTGCGGGCTAATGCTCTGCTGAGGCCCCATCAAAAACAGGGCGCGGCCCGGAAGGCCGCGTCTAACAGCAAGGAGTGGATAATATGAGTATTGACCGTCTGCCGCCCGTGGGCCATGTGGGTGTCGTCGTGGCCGATATGGACCGGGCGCTGGAGGAGATCCGTCAGATCTTCGGGATCGACGGCGCCGGGAAGGTGTACGACTTCACACCCATGAATGTATGGGCCTGGGGGGAGAAAATCTCCGGCTGCCAGATTCGGATCGCCATGCTGGATTGGACCGACAGCCTGAAGCTGGAGGTGCTCCAGCCCGTCTTTGGCGAGATTGAACATAAGCGCTTCGTAGATGAGGTGGGAGGCGGGATGCACCACACCGCCTACTACGTCAAGGACTACCCGGCTTATCGGGATTTCATCGTGGGCCAGGGGGGCGAGATCATTTTTGAGTCGGAGACCGAGGATGAAAAGGGGTACCGTCGATGCTGCTACGCCCGTATGCCTGGGACGCAGATGATTGTAGAAGTATTGGAGAAGGCGTGGTTGCGCAATTGAGGTGCTCCTGTCTTTTGAGAAAATAAGTTCATAGATTAAGTATGGGCAACACCCCTCCTGTGGTTCGGCAGACGGGGTGTTGCTTATATTCTGGACATAAGGATGCCCTCCTGAAGCACTCTTGTTGAGAAAAATGCTCCATCTAAGTTTAGATGAAGTTATAGGGTCAAGCGTCAAACAGCAATTATTAGGTATGAAAAAAATCATGCTTAATTGTATAAATGACTATAATTAGACTAAAAAGTAAAAATAGAACTTTGGAAAATATTACAACGTACAGTCAAAGCAGCGGCTGGGAGGAGAGGGCTTTCGTGCTTGTACCGTAAATTTAAAGATAATTAAGCTACCAAAAAAGAGATGTTCCAGAGGTCACTATACCTTTGGAACATCTCTTTCTGTTTAGATTTCAAAGCGGAATCGGTAAGAAGACGGCGTATGAGCTTTTGAAGGATGGCGCAATCCACTAAATGAAGATTGGGAAATCGTTTAAGATACCTAAAATCTATATCATTGAATATCTGATCGGTATATATTAAAAAGTTTCGGTGTGTGGAAATAAGGCAGTACGGAATTGGAGGAGAGAACTTTACATGGAATAATATTTTACATCCTCTTCGATTGAGCATCCCAATATACTTTCATGCCAACGATTGTAATAGATTTCTTGTTAACGGGAAGCTTTTCCATAGCGGCCTTGGTCTATTCGGAATGACCGGTTGAGAAGGAAAGTCCTTTTGCAAAGAGCATATTAACAATCTTTCCTAAGCTGGCTCCAGCAAGATAGTATTTAAATATACCGCGGACAGCATCTGTTTTTTCTTCATGCGCAGTGATTTCCTTGCCAGCTAAAACGTAGCCATACGGAAGTTTCACAGGTACCTCACTTTCCAAAACATAAATAAAGGCAGGTTTAAGAGAGATACCATCTCTTTAAATCTGCTTGCTGACACTTGCAATATGTAATGGTAGCCAGTTCTATGCTGTGGTTTTAATACACTTTTACCAAGTATAGACAAAACCTGCATATAACTATCGTTATACGCAGGTTTTGTCTAGGATGGTGCCGGTAGTGGGACTCGAACCCACACGATGTTGCCATCAACGGATTTTGAATCCGTCACGTCTACCAATTCCATCATACCGGCAACGGGACTGCAAAATATTATACACGACATTGAAGCGGTTGGCAAGTCTTTTCGATGGAGGAAAATCAGAAAATAATCGGTTAATTAACATACCATTTCCGGTAGAGATGTGCTATGATAATCTTGATTTTATAACTTATCCCATGGAGGGGTTCCGACGATGAAAAAATGCAGGCTGCTTTTGGCGGCGGGGTTGCTGATGTTTCTGACCGGCTGTTTTTCCCAGTCGGTGGAGGAATTCTACGCGCCTCCCAAGGCGCCCGACGATTATCTGAAGCTGGACAATGAGATCAACAAGGTGCTCACGCAAGGGGGCGAGTACGCCGCGCCCCTCAGCGGGGAGCTGACCCAGAAGGTGCAGCTTCAGGATTTGGACGGGGATGGCGTACAGGAGGCTATTGCCTTTTTCCGGGTGAGTGCGGACGAGCGGCCGCTGAAGATCTACATCTACCGCCAAGTGGGGGAGAACTACGAGGTGGCGGCCGTGATTGAGGGCTCAGGAAATGCGATTGACTCCATCTACTATGAGAACCTTGACGACAGCCCCTCCAAGGAGCTCATCGTGGACTGGGAGACAGCGGGGCAGAGGCACTCCCTGGCGGCTTACTCCATCGACCGTTATGAGGTGCTTGAGTTGATGCGCACCGACCACGCCGGCTTCCAGATTTATGACGTTGACGGGGATGGGCAGAAGGAAATCCTCGTGCTCCAGATGGCGGCAGGGGAAGTGGGCCAGGCAGAGAGCTTTGTCAACAGCGCGCCGGGCAGCCGGGTGGAGGTCTATAACTTCCGGGATGGTATCCTGGAGCTGGACGCCTCCGCACCACTGTCCAACGGGGTGGAGAAGCTGGTCAGCATGAAGACGGGCTATCTCCAGAACATGGCGCCGGCGCTGTTTGTCACCTCCACCTACGCTGAAAACGGGCAGATCACCGACATTTTCGCCTGGAAAAACGGGGGGCTGGAGAATGTGACCCTGGAGCCGGACACCGGCGAGAGCGACAGCACCATCCGGTGGTCCACCGAGGTGGAGAGCACGAAGGTATCCTATACCGACATCAACCACGACGGCATACTGGAGCTGCCATCCGCCTATGCGCTCCCCGATCCCAACAATGTGGGGACGGCCCCCAACTTCTGGGCCATCCGCTGGTGGCAGTATGACATCAACGGGGTTTCTCATCTGGTATATACCACCTACCACAACAGCCGGGACGGCTGGTACTTTGTTCTGCCCGAGGCGTGGTCGGGGAAGGTGACGCTCTCCCGCAGCGACTTGGCGGGCGGCGGCGAGCGGGCCGTAATCTTTTCTTACTGGGAGGGAAGCGCGGACACAGCGCCGGTGCCGTTCCTGGTCATCTACAAGCTGACCGGCGACAACCGCGTAATGCGGGCCAACATGGCCGACCGCTTTCTCCTGCCCAACACCGGGGAGGAGAAGGAGACCATTTATGCCGCGCGCCTGATCGAGAGTGGTTGGGACTGCGGCTTGGACGAGGAGGGCGTAAAGGCCAATTTCGCCCTGATTACCAGCGATTAGCGCCCACGGCGGACGCCTGTGTGCGAAAGGAGGAAACGGGATGAAAAAGGTACTGGTGCTGGAGGATGAGGCGAACATCCGCAGCTTTGTGGTCATCAACCTTAAGCGGGCCGGCTATGAGGCCATCGAGGCCGAGACCGGGGAGGAGGCGCTGGCCCAGCTCAAGCGCAACCCGGACATCAAGGTGGCGCTGCTGGACATCATGCTGCCCGACATGGACGGATTTGAGGTCTGCCGCCGTATCCGGGCGGGAGACAACAACATCGGCATTATCATGCTCACCGCCCGCACGCAGGAGATGGACAAGGTGACCGGGCTGATGACCGGGGCGGACGACTATGTGACCAAGCCCTTCTCTCCGGCGGAGCTCACCGCCCGCATCGATGCCCTCTACCGCCGTACCGGCGGAGGGGACCCGGTGGATACCGGTGAGATCAGCCAGCCGCCTTTCCTGCTGAACACCCGCAACCGTACCCTGGAGAAAAACGGACAGCGGGTCAAGCTTACACAGGTGGAGTACTCCATCATAAAGCTGTTTATGGACAACCCAGGAAAAGCCCTCTCCCGGGAGGAAATTCTCGACTCGGTGTGGGGACGGGACTACTTCGGCGAGCTGAAGATCGTGGACGTAAACATCCGACGCCTGCGCATTAAAATCGAAGACGACCCCACAAATCCTGCTTATATCACCACCGTGTGGGGCTATGGATATAAGTGGGGCTTTTAATGCCGGCCGGGCGGCCGGGATCTAGAACCAAACCCAGGTGGTGACAACAAGATCCATGAAGAAAATTACAGGTATCCGAAAGCGGTGGATGGTGAACTCCATCAGTGTGGTGCTGTTTATCGTGCTGCTGGCGGTGGAGGCCTTCTCCGCCGCGATGGGGAGCTACTATTATTCCACCCTGAGTGAGTCTCTCAAGCAGAAGGCGGAAAACGCCATCAGCAGCTTTGACTACTACCGCACAGAAGCCGAGTATTACGACAATGCCCGGGCGGTGGTGGCCGGGGAACCCAACAGCGACAAGCTGGAGGTGGAGTATCTGGATGCCGACGGCCAGATTCGCTTTTCCAGCTCCGACCTGACGGCCTTTCGCTCCCCCGGAACGCCGGACATTGCCGAGGCCATCAGCATGAAGCGCACCAAGGTGTGGATCGGCGCCGACCCCAGCACCGGCGAGCACATCATGGCCGCCTCCAGCCCCCTGATGATCGACGGGGAGGTGGTTGGGGTCATGCGGTATGTCACCTCCCTGAATAAGGTGGACAAGCAGATTATCATCATCGTGGCCATCGCCTTGGGCATCGGTCTGGGTATCCTGGGCATGGTGTACTTCTCCAACCTCTACTTCATCCGCTCCATCGTAGACCCGGTGGCGGGCATCACGGAAACCGCCAAGCGCATCGCCGCGGGCTCCTACGGCGTACAGATTGAGAAACGCTATGACGACGAAATCGTCGCCCTCACCGACACCATCAACGACATGTCGCTGAAGATCAACCAGAGCGAAAAGATGAAAAACGAGTTTATATCGTCAGTGTCCCATGAACTGCGTACTCCCCTGACCGCGATCAATGGCTGGGCGGAAACCATCATGAACGGCGAGGTGCGGGACGCGGGAGATGTGAAGAAGGGGATGGGGATCATCGTCTCCGAGGCGCGGCGGCTGACCAACATGGTGGAGGAGCTGCTGGAGTTCTCCCGCATCCAGGACGGACGCTTCACCCTGTCAGTGGAGCCCATGGACATCAAGGCGGAGCTGGAGGATGCGGTCTATACCTACCGGGAGTTCTTCCGGCGGGAGGGCATTGAACTCAACCACTTCGACTGCGACGAGGAGTTTCCGCCCATCGCGGGGGACCCGGAGCGGTTGCGGCAGGTCTTCTGCAACCTGCTGGACAACGCCGCCAAGCACGGCGGCTCAGGCAAGCGCATTGATACCGCCATCGCCCGGGACGAGGACCAGGCGGTCATCACCATCCGGGATTACGGTCCCGGCATCCCGGCCGAGGAGCTGCCCCACGTGAAGTACAAGTTCTATAAGGGGTCCTCCAAGGCGAGGGGTTCCGGCATTGGCCTGGCGGTGTGTGACGAGATCATCACCCGCCACGAGGGTACCCTGGAGATCGGCAACGCCGAGGGGGGCGGGTGTATTGTGACGATCCGCCTGCCGATCCGCACCTAGGCGTCAATCGAACAAAAGTTCTAAACTTCAAACCCGCGCCCCTTGCAATCGGGGCGCGGGTTTGGTACAATAGACGAAACGATTGAATCCAATTAGTTAAGGAGAACAGTGTACGAATGCCAAATGAAACAAAGCAATCCTGCGCCACAGCCTATAAGACCATGATTGGCGGACAGGCTCTCATTGAGGGGATCATGATGCTGGGACCGGAGAAGAAGGCCGTTGTGGTGCGCAAGCCGGACGGCGAGCTGGAGGAACAGGTGGAGGAGCGGGTGCTCATCAAGGACAAGCACCCCGCCCTGGGCCTGCCGCTGCTCCGGGGTGTCTTCAATTTCTGCTCCTCCCTGGCCAACGGCGTCAAGGCGCTGATGTACTCGGCTTCCTTTTTCCCGGAGGACGAGGAGGAGCCGGAGGAGCCCTCCCGGTTCGAGCTCTGGCTGGACAGACACCTGGGCAGCGAGAAGGCCGCCTCCTTTTTTATCACCGTGGCGGTGGTGCTGGGCATCGTTTTCTCCGTGGGGCTGTTCATCCTGCTGCCCACCGCCCTCACCGGACTGGTGGGCCTGGCCCTTCCCCTTCCCATGTGGCTGCGCAACCTGCTGGAGGGCGTGGTGCGTATCGTCATCTTCATGGGCTATCTGATGCTCTGTTCCCATATGAAGGACATCCACCGGGTGTTCCAGTACCACGGCGCGGAGCACAAGACCATCTTCTGCTATGAACACGGCCTGCCCCTGACGGTGGAGAACGTGCGTATTCAGCCACGCCACCACCCCCGCTGCGGAACCAGCTTCCTCTTTGTGGTGATTGTGGTGAGTATCCTGCTGTCCAGCGTGCTGTTCTCCTTTGTGGAGGTGACAAACACGTTTGCGAGGATGGGGCTGCACCTGCTGCTGTTGCCGGTGATTGTCAGCCTGACCTATGAGCTGAACCGTGTGGTGGGGCGCTACGACAACCGGCTCACCCGGCTGGTGTCCGCTCCCGGCATGTGGCTCCAGAACTGGACTACCTTTGAGCCGGACGACTCCATGATCGAGGTGGGCATCCGTGCCTTTACACTGGTGCTGCCGGAGGAGAAGGGGAAGGATCAGTGGTAAAGGGGACCGGCGGGATGAGGCACCAGCAGAAATAAAACCGCTGTGCCGCCCAGACGGCAGAGCCCACGTGAGGCGATGCATGGTTGTCCCATGAAGAAAATGGGCGGATAACCGCCTGGTATTCCCCTGGAGAGAGGAAATTAGAGAGAGACAGAGGAGTGGTTTCTGTATGGCGGCCACGTACAACAACCTCTACCTGGATGCCCGCAAGCGGCTGAGAGAGGCCGGCGTGGAGGGCGCCCAGCTAGAGGCGCGGGAGCTGGTCTGCTGTGCGGCCGGCAAGAGCCGGGAGCAGTTTTACCGGGATATGGCCCTTTATGCCTCCGACCCGGTGGAGGAGAAGCTGGCGGAGCTGCTGGAGCGGCGGCTGGCCGGGGAGCCGGTGGCCTACCTCATCGGGGAGTGGGAGTTCTATGGCCTGGGCCTGGATATCACCCCCGACGTGCTGATCCCCCGGATGGACACCGAGGTGCTGGCCGAGCGGGCCATCCTGCTGGCCCGGGCCGCCGGAGAGGGGGCGAGGGTGCTGGATTTGTGCGCCGGGAGCGGCTGCGTGGGTCTGGCGGTGGCCGCCAACGTGCCAGGCTGCCGGGTGGTGCTGGCCGATGTGAGCGAGGCGGCCCTCCGGCTGTGCAAGCAGAATGTCCGCCGCAACGAGCTCAACGCCCGGGTGACCTGCGTTCAGGCCGACGCCCTGGAGCCGCCCGACGCGGCCCTGTGGGATTTCGACGTGATCGCCTGCAACCCGCCCTATATCCCCACCGGGGATATCGCGGAGCTGGACGTGAGCGTGCGGGACTACGAGCCCCGCTCCGCCCTGGACGGCGGGGCCGACGGACTGGACTTTTACCGGGCCATCGCCGCCCGGTGGGGGGCCGCCCTGCGGCTGAGCGGAGCCCTGCTGTTTGAGGTGGGCATCGGCCAAGCCGGCGACGTGGGGGCCATTCTGGCCCAAAATCAGTTTGAGCAGATTCAGACCTTCCAGGACACCCAGGGCATCGGCCGGGTGGTGGAGGGCGTTTTGAATTCATAAGGGCGGGCAGCGGCCCGCCCGCCGTGAGAGGAGAAGTACACACATGGCAGACAAGAAGAAGGCGGCGGTGGAATCCGCTGCCCCCGCCGCTGATAAGAAGAAGGCCCTGGAGACCGCCATGGCCCAGATCGAGAAGGCCTACGGCAAGGGTTCCATCATGCGCCTGGGCGACAACGCCGACATCGTGGTGGAGGCCATCCCCACCGGCTCCCTGTCCCTGGATCTGGCGCTGGGCATCGGCGGCGTCCCCCGGGGGCGCATCATCGAAATCTACGGCCCCGAGTCCTCCGGTAAGACCACCCTGGCCCTCCACATCGTGGCCGAGGCCCAGAAGCGGGGCGGCGAGGTGGCCTTCATCGACGCCGAGCACGCCCTGGACCCCTATTATGCCCGGGCCCTGGGGGTGGACATTGACTCCATGCTGATCTCCCAGCCCGACACCGGCGAGCAGGGCCTGGAGATCTGCGAGGCCCTGGTGCGCTCCGGCGCCATTGACGTGGTGGTGGTGGACTCCGTGGCTGCCCTCACCCCCCGGGCCGAGATCGAGGGCGACATGGGCGACTCCCACGTGGGCCTGCTGGCCCGCCTCATGAGCCAGGCTCTGCGCAAGCTGGCCGGCTCCATCGCCAAGACCAACTGCGTGGTCATCTTCATCAACCAGCTCCGCGAAAAGGTAGGCGTGATGTACGGCAACCCGGAGGTCACCACCGGCGGCCGGGCGCTGAAGTTCTATGCCTCCGTCCGCATTGACGTGCGGCGCATCGAGTCGCTGAAAAGCGGCTCGGAGATCATTGGCAACCGCACCCGGGCCAAAGTGGTCAAGAACAAGGTCTCTCCTCCCTTCAAGGAGGCGGAGTTCGATATCATGTACGGCGAGGGTATCTCTAAGATCGGCGAGATCCTGGATCTGGGCGCCAAGCTGGATCTGGTGCAGAAATCCGGCTCCTGGTTCGCCATGGGGGAGACCCGCCTGGGCCAGGGCCGTGATGCGGCCAAGCAGTACCTGAAGGACAATCCGGAGGTGTGCGACAAGCTGGAGGCCGACATCCGCCGCAACGCCTACAAGCTCATGAGCAGCCAGGCCCGGGCCGCGGCCAAGGCCGCAGGCCGGGCGGTGGACATCTCCGCCGAGGACTTCGAGGATGCGGATTCGTAAGCTGGCCCCCTCCGGCCGGGTGGAGGGCCGCTGGCTCTGCCACCTGGAGGACGGAACCATCCTCCGATTGGGGGAGAGTGAGGTGGTGGCCTTCGGCCTGGGCACCGGAAAGGAGCTGAGCGGGGCGGAGCTGTCCGCCTTGACCGAGGCCGCCCGCGCCGCCCGGGTGCGGGAGAAGGCGGTGGAGCTGCTGTCCGCCCGCCCCCTCTCCCGGAAGGAGCTGGTGGAAAAGCTCACCGCCCGCCCCCGGAACCGGGAGAAGGAGCCCCTCTGCGGCCGGGAGGCCGCCGAGGCGGCGGCCGACTGGCTGGAGGGGCTGGGCTATCTGGACGACGGGCAGTATGCCCGCGCGGTGGCGGAGCACTGTGCTGCCAAGGGCTACGGTCCCGGCCGCATCCGGGAGGAGCTCTACCGCCGGGGGGTGCCGCGGGACTACTGGGACGGCGCTCTGGAGGGGCTGTCCGGCCCGGAGGAGGCCATCGACGCCTTTTTGCAGAAGAAGCTGCGGGGGGCGGAGCTCTCCGACCCCAAGGTGCGCCGGCGGGCAGCCGACGCTCTGGCCCGCCGGGGCTACCGCTGGGAGGACATCAGTGCCGGCCTGCGCCGCTATGGTGCGGAGCCGGAGGAATGGTAGGAAGAACGCGGCGGACCGCCGCATGTGAGAAAGGAGCAGACCATGGACACGATGGAAGCCCTGCTGACCCGCCGCAGCATCCGGAAGTACAGGCCGGAGCCGGTCTCCATAGAGGATTTGAAGGAGATTTTGGCCGCCGGGGCCACCGCCCCCTCCGCCGTCAATATGCAGCACTGGTATTTTGTGGCCGTACAGGACCCCGCCGCGCTGGAGGAGGTCAAGGCCATCATGGGCGGCGTGGTGGAGAAATTCCAGCCTGTGCTGGAGGAGCGCTTTTCCCGCCACCCGGAGCAGATCGGCATCACCAACCGCTTCCTGTCCACCCTGGGCGGGGCGCCGGTGTGCCTGCTGGTTTTCATGCTCAAGCCGGACTATCCCGATCGGGACGGAGCCATGCAGAGCGTGTCCGCCGCCATCGAGAACGTGCTGCTGGCGGCCTGGGCCAAGGGCATCGGCTCCTGCTGGCTGTCCGCGCCCCAGCGTATGGGCTTCGGCCCTGCGTTCCAGCGCCGCTTCGCCCCCGACAAGGGGGAGTTCGTGGCAGCGGTCACCCTGGGCTACCCCGACCAGCAGCCCAAAATGCCGCCCCGGCGGGACGGCCGCTATCTGATCGTATAAGGAGAAGTTTTCATTGAAGGTTGCATTTGTATCCCTGGGCTGCGCCAAGAATCTGGTGAACACCGAGCAGATGATGGCACTGGTCCGAAGCGCTGGGCATGAGATCACCGCCCAGCCCGAGGGGGCGGACGCGGCGGTGCTCAACACCTGCGGCTTTATCGACTCCGCCAAGAGCGAGGCCATTCAGAATATCCTGGAGCTGGCCGAGCTGAAAAAGGAGGGGAAGCTGGGCAAGCTGCTGGTCACCGGCTGCCTGTCCCAGCGCTACCAGGACGAGCTGATGGAGGAGCTGCCCGAGGTGGACGGCGTCATGGGCACCGGCAGCTACACCGAGATCGTCCCCGCCCTGGAGGAGCTGATGGCCGGGGGCACGCCCCACCGCTTCGGGGATATCGACCACACGGAGGAGGACGGGGCGCGCATCCCCGCCACCCCCTCCTACACCGCCTACCTGAAGATCGCCGAGGGCTGCGACCACCGGTGCGCCTTCTGTATCATTCCCAAGCTGCGGGGCCGCTACCGCAGCCGTACCATGGAGTCCCTGCTGGCGGAGGCCAAGACCCTGGCCGACGCCGGGGTGAAGGAGCTCATCGTCATCGCCCAGGACATCACCCGCTACGGCATCGACCTCTACCACAAGCGGATGCTGGGGGAGCTGCTCACCGAGCTGTGCAAGCTGCCCTTTCACTGGATTCGCCTGCACTACCTGTACCCCGACGATCTGGACGACGCCCTCATCGACGTCATCGCCCGTGAACCTAAGGTGCTCAACTACATCGACATCCCCCTCCAGCACATCAACGACGGCATCCTGAAGCGTATGTGCCGCCGCTCCACCAAGGCGGAGATCCTCGCCCTGCTGGCCAAGCTGCGGGACCGCCTGCCTGGTCTGGTGCTGCGCACCTCTCTTATCTGCGGCCTGCCCGGCGAGGGGAAGGCGGAGTTTGAGGAGCTGTGCGAGTTTCTGCGGGAGGCCCGTATCGAGCGGGCGGGCATCTTCCAGTTCTCACCGGAGGAGGGCACCCCCGCCGCCGAGATGGAGGATCAGGTGGACGCCGCCACCGCCGAGCGCCGGGTGGAGCTGGTGGTGGAGCTTCAGTCCCGGGTGATGGACGCCTTCAACGAGGAGCGCCTGGGCGAGTGCCTGGAGGTGCTGTGCGAGGGCTTTGATGCCGAGATGGGCTGCTATGTGGGCCGCACCTATGCCGACTCCCCCGACGTGGACGGCAAGGTGTACTTCACCGCCGGCGGCCTGGTGCCCGCCGGGGCGTTCGTCTGGGTGCGCATCACCGGCACCAGCGACGGGGATCTCACCGGCGAGATAGAGGAGTGAAGCAATGAATACCGCCAATAAGCTGACCATGCTCCGGGTGGCGCTGATCCCGGTGTTCCTGATTCTGCTCTATCTCCGCTTCCCCTTTCACATGTATTTCGCCCTCACGGTCTTTATTCTGGCCAGCGTAACCGATTTTGTGGACGGCTACATCGCCCGCCACTACAACCAGGTCACCGACTTTGGCAAGTTTATGGACCCTCTGGCCGACAAGGTGCTGGTCATGGCCGCCCTGCTCTGGTTCGTAGAGGCGGGCCGCTTGCCCGCCTGGGTGCTGCTGGTGGTCATCGTGCGGGAGTTCGCCGTCACTGCCCTGCGGCTCATCGCCGTGGAGCGGGGGCGGGTAATCGCCGCCGCCTGGTCGGGCAAGGTCAAGACGGCCTCCACCATGGTGTGCATCTGCCTGATGCTGCTCATTGCCCGGCCTGCGCTGGATCTGGTGTGCGCGGCGGTGATCCTGGTCACCACTGTCTACTCGGGCGCGGAGTATTTTGTGAAGAACAAAGATGTGGTGGACTGGAGTAACCTGTAATGCTGGATTTTACGAAAGAGCTTTGCCCCGACCGGCCGCTGATCCACCCAACCTCCCAGACGAAAAACTGCCGGTTCGGCCGCTATGTGGAGATCGGCGACCACTGTGTGCTGGAGGAGACCGAGGTGGGGGACTACACCTACTGCTTCGGCTCCAACGACATCATCTATACCGCCCTGGGCAAGTTCAACTCCATTGCCACCGGCGTGCGCATCAACCCGGTGCAGCACCCGGCCAAGCTCCGGGCGGCGGCCCACCACTTTACCTACCGCTGCTCCCACTACGGGCTGGGGCCGGATGACGCGGCTTTGATCGACTGGCGGAGGCAGAACCACCGGGTGGTCACCGGAAACGACGTGTGGCTGGGCCACAACGCGGTGCTCATGGGCGGCGTCACCCTGGGCGACGGCGCGGTGGTGGGCGCGGGGGCCGTGGTGACCCATGACGTGGCGCCCTACGAGATCGTGGGCGGAGTACCCGCCCGGCACATCGGCTGGCGCTACCCGCCCGAGCTGATTGCCGCCATGGAGCGCATCCGCTGGTGGGACTGGAGCCACGACATGCTGAGGGAGCGCCTGCGGGACTTTGACGACGCGGCGGCCTTCTGCCGGAAATACGACCCCCAATAGCGCAGAAATGACAGATCCGGCTGTTTGCATAAAACAGCCGGACCTGTTCTGAAAAGAGGGAACAACCGATGAACTTTCACACCTTCGGCGCGGAGGGCCGTCCCAGCATCCTGCTCATCCACGGCGGCGGAAACGCCTGGTGGAACTACCTGCGGCAGGCCCGCCGGCTGGCGGAGGACTACCATGTGATCCTGCCCACCCTGGACGGACATGGGGAGGAGTACGCCCGGCCTTATGTCTCCACCGAGGCCAGCGCGGAGGAAATTCTCCGCTATGTGGACGCCCGCTGTGACGGCCGGCTGTTTTTCCTGGGCGGGGTCTCCCTGGGCGGGCAGATCGTGATGGAGTTGCTGGCCCGGCGGCCCGATTTGACGGAAAAGGCCCTCATCGACGGGAGCCTCTGTATTCCTCAGCCCCGCATGGCGGCATTCTGTATTGCCTCCCTCCGGCTGGGGTGGGGACTGCTGTTCGGCCGGGGGGCGTGTCGGATGCAGATGGCCCTGCTGCGGCGGATGCCTCGGCTGCGCTTTCCGGCGGAGCTGGAGGCGCTGTACCTCCGGGATATGCCCCGCCTGCGGCGGGAGACGCTGGAGACCATGTACCGCACCTATATGGGGGCCTACCGTCTCAAGGACGCCGTGGCGGACACTGCCGCCCAGGTGGAGTACTGGTACGGCGAGCGGGAGATGGCCTGCGTCAAGGCGTCGGCTCGGCTGTTTCAGTCCAGGGTGCCGTCCTGCCGCGTCCGCGCGATTCCGGGGGCCGACCACGGCACTCTGGCGGTCTACCGCCCGGAGGAGTGGCTGGAGCGGGTGCGGCCCTTTTTGGAGGAACCCCCGGTCAGCCGAACAGAATGGTGAACAGCAGAGTCAGCAGAGACCAGATGACCAGGGCGGTGAGTGTGGCGAATACGATGGAAGTGAAGGTCAGGGCATCGCCCGGCACTGGAGAGGGGCGCTGGGGCAGTTCCGGCACCGCCCCATCCACCAACTGGACGGGAGCGCCCGCCCGACGGAAGACCTCCAGCAGTGCAAGGGCCTCCTCTTCGGTGAGGCCCTCCCGCAGGGGAACCGGCTCCCGGCGCACTTGCTCCAGCAGATACCTGCCCTGCTCCCTGGAGAGGCCCAGCTCCTTCATGAGGGCGCGGAGCGTTCTGCTGCGGGCATCCGGATAGGCGGGGCGGGCGGTGAGGCGGACGGTAAAGCGGTTGGGCCCTGTGATGGGGCGGAAGTCCGCATACGGTGCGGCGGAGGAGAGGGGATAGCCGCAGTGAATGCAGGCCGGAGCCCGGTCGGATACCTCTTTTCCGCACTCGGGACAGGAAATCAGGGCCATAAGATGCCTCCTTTTGCGTGAAAGCGTGTGGTTTCAGCCCCATACTAACAGAAATCCCCCTGAATTGCAACCGCAAAGCGCCTTGACACATTTCCCGGAACGTGGTAGTATACTAGAACAGTTGAATCGCGTGAGGAACGGAAATAGTACCCAGCGAGTACCCGCCAGAGAGGGAGCGTCACCGGCTGAGAGCGCGCCCAGGGGGTAACTGGGGAATGTGCGTCCGGGAGCGCGGGGGATATGGATGCCCCCCGGCTGGCCCCGTTACCGGCCTTTGAGTGAGAAATGAGAGTGGAACCGCGATTTGTATCGCCTCTTATGCCGTCCGGCATGAGAGGCGTTTCTGTTTTTCAGGAGGTGTTTGGACTGACGCGGCTAGGCGAGACCCTGCGGGCCTATCAGGCCCGCGATCCGGCGGCCCGGAGCCGGCTGGAGATTTTTCTGCTCTACCCGGGCGTGCACGCGCTCATCTACCACCGGCTTGCCCACTTTCTCTACCGGCACCGGCTCTTCTTCCTGGCCCGGCTGGTGAGCCAGTGGAGCCGCTGCTGGACGGGAATTGAGATCCACCCCGGCGCGCAGATCGGCCGGCGGCTGGTCATCGACCACGGCATGGGCATCGTCATCGGCGAGACGGCCGAGATCGGCGACGACTGCCTGCTCTACCACGGGGTCACCCTGGGGGGCACCGGCAAGGACCACGGCAAGCGCCACCCCACCCTGGGGAACAATGTGATGGTGTCCGCCGGAGCCAAAGTGCTGGGCCCCTTCAAAGTAGGGGACAATTCCCGCATCGCGGCCAACGCGGTGGTGCTCAGCGAAATACCGCCGGAGGCCACCGCCGTGGGCGTCCCCGCCCGGGTGGTACGCATCGCCGGGGAGAAGGTGGACTTCGCCGGGCAGGTGGACCAGATCCACGTGACCGACCCGGTGCAGAAGGAGCTTCAGGCGTTGAATTCCCGGCTGGAATGGCTGGAACAACTGATGGATGAACAGGCAAGGAGTAAGAATCTATGAAAATCTACAATTCCGCAACCCACACCAAGGAGGAGTTTGTCCCCCACGAGCCGGGCAAGGTGTCCATGTACACCTGCGGCCCCACAGTGTACCATTTTGCTCACATCGGCAATCTGCGCAGCTATATCATGGAGGACGTGCTGGAGAAGCTGCTCCGCTATGCGGGCTATGATGTCACCCGCGTCATGAACATCACCGACGTGGGACACCTGGCCTCCGACGCCGACACCGGCGAGGACAAGATGCTCAAGGGGGCCCAGCGGGAGCACAAGACCGTGATGGAGATCGCCCAATTTTATACCGATGCCTTCTTTGCCGACTGCAAGAAGCTGAACATCAAGTACCCCGACGTGGTGCAGCCCGCTACCGGCATGATCGGTGACTATATCAAGGTCATCTCCTCCCTCATTGACAGGGGCTACGCCTACTTCGCCGGCGGCAACGTCTACTTCGACACCTCCAAGCTGGAGAAGTATTATGTGTTCAACGACCACGACGAGGAGGATCTGGCCGTGGGCGTCCGTGAGGGCGTGGAGGAGGACGCCAACAAGCGCAACAAGAACGACTTTGTGCTGTGGTTCACCAAGTCCAAGTTCGAGGATCAGGCCCTCAAGTGGGACTCCCCCTGGGGCGTGGGCTACCCCGGCTGGCACATCGAGTGCTCCTGTATCTCCATGAAGTATCTGGGGGAGCACCTGGACATCCACTGCGGCGGCATCGACAACGCTTTTCCCCACCATACCAACGAGATCGCCCAGTCGGAGGCGTACCTGGGCCACCCCTGGTGCAAATACTGGGTGCATATCCACCACCTGAATACCAACTCTGGCAAGATGAGCAAGTCCAAGGGGGAGTTCCTCACCGTCTCCCTGCTGGAGGAGAAGGGGTATGATCCGCTGGTGTACCGCTTCTTCTGCCTCCAGTCCCACTACCGCAAGGGGCTGGTGTTCTCCTGGGAGAACCTGGACAACGCCAAGGCCGCCTATGACAAGCTGGTGGCCCGTGTAGCCGCCCTGAGCGGTGAGGGAACTGTGGACGAGGGGGCCGTGGAGCGGTTCAAGAACGACTTCCTTGAGGCGGTGGGCAACGATCTCAACACCTCTCTGGGGGTCACCGCCCTGTACGACGTGCTCAAGGCCGGCGTGAACGACGCCACCAAGCGGGCGGCGCTGGACAGCTTCGACCAGGTCCTGGGCCTGGAGCTGCTGGCCCACGCCGACGCCCTCAAGGCCCAGCAGGCCGCCCCCGTGGAGGGCGCGGAGGAGATCGAGGCCCTGATCGCCAAGCGCCTGGAGGCCAAGCGCGCCAAGAACTGGGCCGAGGCCGACGCCATCCGCGACCAGCTCCGCGCCATGGGTGTGGAGATCAAGGACGGCAAGGACGGCACCACCTGGACGCGGATCTAAGCCATCAAAGGGAGGAGACCGGAAA
This sequence comes from Flavonifractor plautii ATCC 29863, assembly GCF_000239295.1. Lineage (GTDB taxonomy): Bacteria > Bacillota > Clostridia > Oscillospirales > Oscillospiraceae > Flavonifractor > Flavonifractor plautii. The sequence goes on along the minus strand of NZ_JH417825.1, from coordinate 2,695 downwards.
ACGGTCTCCTCTTTGCTTCGCTTCGTGTTTACACATGCGCAGAAGGGACTTCCCTTGCCAAACAGGCGGGATATTGATAAAATAGAACCATTATAGCGGATTCAAGCGCGGGAAAAGGGGGGAGAAGGACGGAGAGGCAGACACAGAACGACTTTTCCAGGGGGAGCATGGCGCGGAACATCCTTCAGATGGCGCTCCCCATGACGGTGGCGCAGCTCATCAACATCCTTTATAATATTGTAGACCGCATGTACCTGGGCCGGTTGCCGGGGCACCTGTCCCTGACCGGGCTGGGGCTGTGCCTGCCCATCATTTCCATCCTCATGGGCTTTGCCAACCTGTGCGGCATGGGGGGCGCGCCCCTGTGCTCCATTCACCGGGGCAAGGGGGAGAACGAGGAGGCCGAGCGCATCTTGGGCAACTCCTTTGCGCTGCTCCTCCTCTTCGGCGCGGGGCTGACGGCCCTGGGGCTGGCCTTCCGGCGGCCCATCCTCTATCTCTTTGGGGCCAGCGATCTGACCTTCCCCTACGCCAACGACTACCTGACCATCTATCTGCTGGGCACCCTCTTTGTGATGATCGGACTGGGTATGAACCCCTTCATCAACGCCCAGGGCTTCAGCCGCATGGGGATGATGACGGTGGCCCTGGGCGCGGCGGTGAACATCGTGCTGGATCCCATCTTCATCTTTGCCCTGGATATGGGGGTGCGGGGGGCGGCCCTGGCCACCGTGCTCGCCCAGGGCTGTTCTGCCCTGTGGGTGCTGAAGTTCCTCACCGGACGGCGGGTGCTCCTCCGGCTGCGGTGGAACACCCTGCGGCTCCAGGCCGCCCGGGTGCGCCGCATCCTGGCCCTGGGCGCCTCCGGCTTTGCCATGTCCATGACCAACAGCCTGGTTCAGGTGCTGTGCAACGCCTCCCTTCAGCACTACGGCGGCGACCTCTATGTGGGCGTGATGACCGTCATCAACTCCATCCGGGAGGTGGTGTCCATGCCGGTGCAGGGTATCACCAACGGCTGTCAGCCGGTGCTGGGCTACAACTACGGCGCGGGGGAGTACGAGCGGGTGCGCCGGGGGATCCGGTTCACCACGGTGCTTACCGTGGGCTACTCCGTGGCGGCGTGGGCGCTGGTTATGGCCGTGCCCGAGCTGCTCATCCGCATCTTCAACGACGAGCCGGAGCTGATCGCCGCGGGGATTCCGGCCTTCCGGCTCTATTTCGCCGCCTTCTTCTGCATGTCCTTCCAGTTCATCGGGCAGTCGGTGTTCGTGGGCCTGGGGCGCTCCAAGAGCGCGGTGTTCTTCTCCCTGCTGCGCAAAGCCTTCATCGTGGCCCCGCTGACGCTCCTGCTGCCGGGGCTGGGCATGGGGGTGGACGGGGTTTTCGCGGCGGAGCCGGTCTCCAACGTGCTCGGCGGGCTGGCCTGCCTGCTCACCATGTATATCACGGTCTACCGGCGTCTGGGCCGGTAAGACCGGGGGCGGATTTCCGAAAAGGGAAATTCCGCCCTCTTTTTTTGCCCGGCCTGAGATATTTCCCGCCCCTGGCGGGTATTCTCAGTGAAAGGCCTTTCAAACGACGACCGCAAGGAAGGGAGTACCCATGACAGACGAGACATTCGAGCGGGTGGCCCGCACCTACGGGGACATGCTCTACCGGGTTGCCTACCACGCCCTGAAGAACCGGGCGGACGCGGAGGACGTGACCCAGACCGTCCTGCTCAAGCTCTACCAGCAGGGCGACCGCTTTGAGAGCGAGGAGCACCGGAAGCACTGGCTGCTGCGGGTGGCGGTGAACGAGAGCCGTCGCCTTCTGCGCTCCTTCTGGCGGAGCCGCGCCGTGCCGCTGGATGAGCAGTGGGACGCGCCGGTGTCCGACGACCCCGCCAAACGCGAGCTGTTCCAGGCCGTCATGGGCCTGGAGACCAAGTACCGCCTGACCATCTATCTGTATTACTACGAGGGCTGCTCCGTCAAGGAGGTCGCCGCGGCCCTTCATGCCAATCCGTCCACGGTGCAGACCTGGCTCCAGCGGGCCAGGGAGCGGCTGCGGAGGGAGCTGTCCGAAGAAGAGGAGGGAAAGGGCTATGTTTGAACCCAATCAATACCGTGAACTCTGCTCGGAGCTGCATGTATCCGAGGAAAAATTAGAGGAGGTTATCCAAATGACTGAGCAGGAAAAGAAGCGCAAGTTCCACCGTCCCATGCGTCTGGGCTTGGTGGCCGCCGCCGTGGCCGCCATGCTGGTGGTAACGGTGAGCGCCGCCAATTCCGAGGCGATTATGACCTATCTCACAAGTCTCCGCGACGCTGCGGTCGCCGGGGAGGCCTGGGCGGATTCCCCGGTGAATACGGAGGAGGGGACGGGAGGACTGTGCCTCCCGGAGGCGTCCCTGGAGGAGCGGGATGACCGCACCATTCTGATTGTGGACGGAGTGGAGACCGACATCACCGATTCCCTGACCCAGGATGGGCGCTATGTCTGGGAAGACAACGACAACGGGACCCAGGCCCAGGTGGTGGTTACCCTGGACGAGGACGGCAAACCAGTGTGGGTGGCCAATGTGGCCGGAGCCGGAGAGGAAATCACAGATGCGGCAGTGTCGGTGGTGTCTGAGCCGGCCGATGCCCAAACACATTCTTCTGCGGAGTAGGAACGACAAAAGGCGTGTGCCCGATTCCATCGGGCACAC
>NZ_JH417824.1 GCF_000239295.1 Flavonifractor plautii ATCC 29863 | reverse complement strand
GGACAGGGTGAGCATCATGGACAGGGCCAGGCAGGCGGCCATGGCAAGGGACAGAATGCGTTTTTTCATTTGGTTTTCTCCTCTCAGTCGGATGATATGGCAATGCAGATCTCCTGCACAGTGCCCGAAGGCAGGCATCCAAAGGCGGACGCCGCGGCGGGGCCGCGTATTTTGGGGGAGTTGAACCGGGTAAGACGCGGCGGAGGGGGATCCGGGAACAGAACGGCATACAAGGAAATAATTCTACTGACAGTATAGCACAGCATGGGTATATATTCAACACCTTGTAGATAAAACCAAATGTTTTTTGCCATTCGATAAAATAGGGTAGCAGGCTAAGGGCGGAGGTTGGATGGATGAAAGACCTAGGGGAGCGGATCAAGGAATATCGGACCTCAATGAAGATGACCCAGGCCGATTTTGCCTGCCGTCTGGGGGTGACCGGAGCCTCTGTGTCGGCCTACGAGAACGGGACGCGGCTGCCCTCCTATGATATTCTGATTCGGATTGCGAATATTCTTGGAGTGAGTACCGATTCGCTGCTGGGGCGGCGGGGGATGGGCAGCGTTACCCTCGATGTAAGCAGGCTGACCCAGGAGCAGAGAGGTATCCTTCAGAGAACAGCAGACCTGTTTGCCGATTACAACCGTCTGTCGGGCGGCGGCGTATCCGGGGAAAAAGAGGAGCAAAAGGGGAGCTGACAGTTGTCAGCTCCCCTTTTTGGAGCGAAAAAGGGAGCTGCACAGGTGCAGCTCCCTCGGTGCGTACCGGGTTCAGTCCGCAGAGGAGAAGGACTGGGAGGCCAGCTCCACGCCGGCGGCGTCAAAATAGGTGACGACC
>NZ_JH417823.1 GCF_000239295.1 Flavonifractor plautii ATCC 29863 | reverse complement strand
TCAAAAAATTGTCCTTGACATTGGAACCAGTTTAGTTGATGTGGTTGCGCTTGGCGTGGAGCTTCTTGCCCCCCAGCTCGGCCAGCCGCTCCACCTCGTAAAGGTAGTCGTAGCCGTCCCGGTCGGCAGTGTAGGCGAACCGGCCGGGGAAAAATTCCTCCAGCTCCGCCATCTGCCGGGGCGTGAGGCACACCAGGCGCAGGGGCTCCCCCTTCTCCGCCGCGTCGGCCTCCAGCGCACGGATGACGGCAGCAATGTCTCCGGAGCCCGCAGGGTACATATAGCTGCACCCCAGGCGGCCGCACACATGGGTCACCAGAAAATCGTCCACCCGGGCGATGCGCTGGTTATAGGCCCGGCTCCAGACGTAGAGATTGGTAAAGTTATAGTCGCACCCCCGGTAGTTGCCCCGGGCGAGCAGTTCATCCACCCAGGCCTTGTCCGCCGGGGTGGGCGCATGGAATTCGATCATGCAGGTTTCGTCTCCTTAAATTCCTAGTATGCCGAAATGATATCACGCCCGTCCGCAAATGGCAAGCAAAACCCGTCAGGCACCGTCCCACCGGCAGCCGCCCAGCTCCACCCGGCCGTCGGCGGTGAAGGGCACCCCCTCTGCCTCCAGCATCGCCCGCTGGACGCCGGGGCCAAATGCTGGGGTGGTGGAGCCGTCGGCGCGCACCACCCGGTGGCAGGGCACGCCGGGCGTGCGGCAGGCCCGCATGGCGTAGCCCACCGCCCGGGAGGCCCTGGGATTGCCCAGCATCAGGGCGAGCTGCCCGTAGGAGGCGCACTTCCCCGCCGGGATGCGCCGGACCAGCTCATAGACCCGCTCATAAAAATTCATGTCAATGCCTCCTCCGAATACCGATAACAGAAGCACGGCGGCCGCCCGAGGGGCGG
>NZ_JH417822.1 GCF_000239295.1 Flavonifractor plautii ATCC 29863 | reverse complement strand
GCACCGCTCAGGTCGGCACCGCGCAGGTCGGCACGGCTGCCGCCCTCTCCATTCAGCCAAAGGAGATGCTCGTCCAAAATCTTTTTTAAGTCCATTTTGCTCCCTCCTCAATGTGGGATTTCTATGACCGCCCACACATCGTCGATGCTCTCCGCGCCCTCCAGTCCGGTGATCTGGATGGTGAGCGGGCCGGTGGGCGTGGGGGTCGGGGTGGTTGCCGCCGGGGTTTCAATGGCTGGCTGCTCCGGCTCCTGGTTCCAGATGATTTCAACTAGTGCAACCAGCGCCAGTAGGAGAAACAGAGCCGCAACGCTCGTAATCAGATAGCGGTTCATAGCAGCCACTCCACCCAGTTTGGCAATCCGCAGGCTACCACGATGCAGGCGGTAAACACTACCGCACTCACAGCCTCCCGGTGGGCCCGGCGCCGCTCATATCTTGTCTTGCTCACGGTCGATTCCTCCTAGTCCAGCGGTTCCAGCCGGAACCCGCTTATTTCGTTTTGGATGGTGCTCGCCACCGCAGTCCGTATCATGTGTACGATGGTTTCGTAGTCAAAGCACGGTACGCCCTCCCGCTTGTACTTAACCAGCCCGCCGGGGCTGATCTTGTATGTAAGCGCCTTGTCCTTGACCGCAAGCCCGAAGGTTGCCCGGCCTTCTCTGAGCGCCAGCCTTACCGTTTGTTCGGGCCAGTCCAGATATCGGGCCGCAACGTTCAACGGGACATTGTCATACGCTAGTATCTCATTGTCCGTTGGAACCGGTGGCCGCTCTCTCGTTCTTGGCCTCATGGCTATCCTCCCTCCTTTCGCCATGTAACCGCTCATGCTCGTCCCAGGTCATCCCATAGTAAGCCCGGCATAGGTCGTCCATGACGCGGCGTACATTGCTGAAGCGGATCTCAATCTCCCGCTTCGTACTGCTCTAGTTGAGCTGTCCATCTTTGGTCATAAAAAATCCTCCTGTAGGTTTGTCAAACATATTGGACGGTGAA
>NZ_JH417821.1:14500-20908 GCF_000239295.1 Flavonifractor plautii ATCC 29863 | reverse complement strand
CCATCTCAGCCACCCGGCGCCGGATGGTAGGCGTATCATATCCCAGGCTCTCCAAGCCGAAGGCCAGCTCATGCCACACCTTGTCGGTGACAATCTGGTTCTCCGGGCTCTGCTGCACAAAGCCGATTCTTGCGCTCTGCTCGCGCTGATCCAGCTCCTCCAGCGGCCGTCCCTCAAAGCGGATGTGACCCATCCGGCGGCCATGGGGGGCCAGTACGGTCTTGAGCTGACGCAGCAACGTGGATTTCCCACAGCCTGACGGGCCGCACAACACCAGGAATTCCCCCCGCTCCACGGTCAGCGTTAAATCGTCCAGCGTCTTCTCCGCCTGCTCCGGGTAATAGAAGGAAAAGTGTTCAATTTCAATACTTGGCTTCTTCTGCTCAGACACGCATCCGTCCTCCCTGCCGTAATAATCTTGTCTGTACGCTCACGGCCTCCGCCCGGGCCATGCGCCCGCGAGAGGACAGCTCGTGGGTCAGGTAGCGCGGTTCAATCTGCTCCAGAACTGACAGGATGGCGGGGTCTGTCCAGGGGCGATGCTGATCAATCTGGAGGATGTGCTGATAGCTCACTCCAAACCGCTCCATATAGTCCTCCGGCAGCCCCGCTGGCAGTGAACCAGTGTGCGCCTTCACATAGGCCCCACTCAGGGACTGGTGTAGATGGACGCCCCGCACCCACTTTGCCAGGCTGCCATGCCGGTTCAGCATACGCCGGATGTAGTCCGCTCCCTCTACCTCAGTTTTCAACTCAGTACAGGCATTCATCAGGTGTCCGGTGTCCAGCAGGATCCCTTTCCCTGCAAAACGGATTCCCTCCAGCAGTCGGGCCGTCTCCTCCGGCTCTGTAAAGGTAAAGCCTGGCCACCACTGATTTTCCACCAGGAATTCAAACGGCCATCTCTCCTCACCAAGGATGAGGTTCACCACCTCCACCGCCGCATCAATGACCTCCTGGTTGGTGTGCAGCCAGCGGTAGGTATATCCCTCCTCCAGCGATACGTCCGACACGTGGAAGACTACATAATGGGCACCCAGGTTCACCGCCCGCCGTAAATCCGCGCGGTATTGCTCCAGCAGCGTATCCGGCCCCAGACCACCATAGAAGCTGGCCACAGCTTCCAATGAGCCGAATTTTTGTTCCAGCGCCGCCCGGTCATCCCGATAGAAGTCCAGCCAGTCCGGGTAAAAAATCAGGTGGTATCCAAGCATAAGCTCCGCAGGCAAATCCTTTGGCAGATCCTCTCCGCCCCAGACGCCTTCGATGCCGTCGCAGCCCAGACGTTCCAATTCCTGGCCTAAATCACGCCAGCTGTCGTACTCACCAAGAGTCCCGGAGTACAGAGGCAGGCTCATCATTTGATACATGGCTTCACCTCATTTCGGGCGTCCAGTCTGCTCCAGGTACGGTCCGCGTGGATATTCAGGAACACCGGCGTCAGGCATAATGCCAAATAGACCGCCTGTAGGCAGACTGTCAGCGGCGCCGCAGGCGCTCCCTTGGCCGTCGGGTAGTATCTCCAGGAAAAGCCGCCCACCGCCGCTCCGCAGCAGAGGAAGAACCCGCAATAGAGCAGCCATCCCAGCGCCATCTTGTCCCGGTCATCAAAGCGGTAAATGGAGAAGGCCGTCCGCCCCGGAAGCCCATACCCCCGGCTCTTCATGCTGTCAGCTGTCTCAATTGCATTTTCCAGGCTCCAGGTAAGCATGATGGAGAAAATCGTGACAGCGTTTCGAATCCGCCGGATAACCCCACCATCGGAGACATCCCGTCCGATGCATCGCTGCGCCTCCGACACAACGTGGAATTGGGCCTGGAACTTTGGGACAAACCGCAGTGCCATGCTCAGCACCAGCGAGAGAGCCGGTATGAGCCTTCCAAACAGGTAGACAAATTTGTCCGAGGTCATCACCGCTGTGTAACAGGAAAACCATGTCACCACTGCGGCCAGCATGGCTGCCGCCGCTAATCCATACAGGATACTCTCCAATGTGAGCGGATTTCCCGAAGGCAGGTATGTAAGCAGGGTCGCCCCCTCATGGTTGAAGGCCGGGTTGATCAGGGCGGCCATCGCCATCATGGGGAGCATAAAGACAAGCGAGAAGCGTATCGCCTTCCGCCCCCTCAGATAGACCGCATAGGCCAGCGCCGACCCAAGGGAAATGCCGAGGCTGACCGGGTGCATGAAAAACATTGTAAAGGCTATCACCATTCCAAAATACAGAAAATTTATTATCGGGTGATAGCTGGAAAAGGTATCTCTATTTCGGATAAGGCATCCCCTCTAAACACCGGGTACGGCAGTCAGCCGTACCCGGTGTGCATTTCTGTTGCGAGGCATTCCCGGTATGCACGCTACTCGGCCTACTCTGCCCGCGGCTCCTGTTCATGCCTCGCTATCTCGCCGGCAATCTCTTGAAAGCGGCCAGCAAGATAGCCATAGTTGTCCCTTTGGTGCGGTATCAGGCATTTGCTGCAATCCTTAACGCCGTTCTCCAAATGGTGAAGCATCTCCGCACGTTCTGCCCAGCATATACATCGGACGATAGCGGAACAGGCGGCTGAGTTCCATCCCTTCCGCATGGAGCGGCAGGGATAGCGTTCCCACGCCTTATTGGAGGAGAAAGAAAACGTCCTGCCTTCCCGGTATTGCAGTTGCCACACTCCCTGCAGTAGTGCAGGAATCGTCCCGCAACCACGCACTCGTTCAGATAGGTTCTTACAGGAACGGCAACTGCATTTGCCTCTACCGTATACGGCATGAGCATTATCCCTCTGAAAGAATTTCAGATCACTCTCCAGTCGAATAAAAACCGCCCACATCCACACCCAGGTCGCAGGTGTAGACCCACTCTATTACATCCCCCTCTTTGAGCTGATAGCGTGAGCAGCCATAATTGGGGAACCACCCGTTCACTTTATACATCCAGCCGGACAGCTCGCCGCAGTCAAACTCATAGAGGTTGTTAATCCCCTCAATATAAGCGGAGTTATACATGGGGGTGTCCTCGAACTCCATATGGATGCCAGCCTTCCGCATCTCGCGCTGGAGCACATTGAACACACTCTCCCCCTCGTAGAACGTAACAGTCGTCGTAGGGAATATGACTCCGTCTTCCGGTACCAGCTCCACCTTCTCTGGATCCAGCCAGTCCATGTTGTCCAGAATGGTGTCACAGCGGACAGAGAGCGTACAGGTATGGGTCACATCGGAGAACTCCACATCCTGCGGCTCCACCGGCAGAGGCTTTCCTTCCGGCACTGGATCCGTAAGATACTTGTCCTTTCCAGTCTCCGGATTGATCTCCATGCCGTTGGCCTCTGAGTACGCCTTGTCGCCCTTTTCCACACCGGCGGAGGAGCCGCCCGCCAGCTCGGCCGCGGCCTCCACCTTCTCCCGGGCAGTCATGCCGCCCTCCGCACCGCCCGGGCGGGCATCCAGCCCACCGGGTGTTGGGGATGGCGCAAGGGCATCAGTCTCCTGGGGGGTCTCGGACGGCACCGGACTACCGCTCACCGTCGGCGGGGGGCTTTCCGCCTCCCCGCCAGGTGTCACGATAGGCGCTATGGATTCCTCCGGACCGGAGGCGGGCGGCGCGGCCTCCAGCACTGCGCTGCTCTCCTGCTCCTGCACCGTCCAGCCCTGAAGACCTGGCGCGTTGCCGCCATACCAGAACGCCCCTGCCAGGACCGCGATCACGGCCACAGCGGCAATGATTTTCCCTTTTGTCAGCTTCATTCGGCCGCCTCACTGTCTTCCCACGGCGTGTACAGGCAGTAGGCCGGGCACAGGTCGCCCATATAGATCCACACGTTCTCTCCCATGTCGACGGGCTCGGAGAATGTCAGATTGGGGATCATCAGCTTGAGAGTGGTGCGCTTACGGCCCTTGATATTTTCCCCTTCAGGTGAGGGCTCCTTCCGGAACGCCTCCACCCGCTGGGCCAGGTCGTTGATGCCCAGCTCCCGGGAGAGCTTTGGAAGTATCTCCTCCTCCTTACAGTAAGCCACATGATCCGGATTCTTGAACCAAGCTACGTTCATCATACTGTTTCGTCCCCTTTCTGTAATCGTCAGAGCAGCTCAGCGCTACTCAGAAGGTTGAAAAGCATCTGAGCAACCTCTGCTCGGGTCACAGCGTCCTGGGGCCGGACGTTCAACTCCGTTTGGCTCAGGATCCCCTCCTGGTAGCAGAAGGCCAGCTGGGCCCTGGCCCACTCCGCGGAGCTCATATAGTCCGGGAACTGCGCCAGCATATTCCGCACAGCTGCGGTATCCATCTCCGTCTCGAGTCCGCACAGCTCCGCCGCGCGGGACACCATGACGGCCGCCTCCTGCCGGGTGATAGTCCCGTCCGGGCTGAACCGGCCCTCGCCCACGCCGTTGATAAGGCCGTATGTGCTGGCCGCGCCCACATAGGGGGAATACCAGGCAGTGGAGGCCACGTCCACGAAGGCGCCGGTGTCCGCTGGTGTCAGCCCCAGGGCCCGTACCACGATGGTTGCAAACTCTGCCCGGGTCATGCTTCCATCCGGGTCAAAATTTCCGTCGGACTTGCCGTCAATGATGCCTCGGGCGGCCAAGGCCTCGATGGCGGTGATCTGGTCACTGAAGGCGATGTCCGGGAAGGTCTTACCCGGTGACGTGATAGGCTGGGCGGTCACGGCGGGATCCTTGCCCTCCAAGCCCTGTCCCTGCCCGCTCATCTCTGTCTCCACGGCGTCGGGGATGGAGAGGGCGTCGGACATGCGGTAGAGGCTGCTGCGCCCCTCCGCCGCCCGCTGGGCGGCCACCAGGCCGTAGAAGCCCTGCTCCGTCGCCATCTGGTTGGACCCGGAGCCGGACTGGGTGTGCAGGAAGCCCTCCCCCTGCCGGTAGAAGGTCATCAAATTGTCCAGCATGGTGTTTCCGTTCTTTACAAACCGAGGATCATCCAGTTCGATGCCCAGCTCACACAGAGCCACGATCATCTGCACACAACTCTCGGAGTTAGCCGTCCCCCAGGACGCAAAACCGCCATCGTCGCTCTGCTGTTCCGACATGCACGTCAGTGCTTCCTTAGTAGCCCGCGCTACCTCCGGCTGATCTTGATACTTGGCCAGTGCCTGCAGAGCCATACCGGTGATGTCTGGATCGGATATTCCATCGCCAGAACTGGCTGCCTCTGTTCCTCCGAACAGGCTCCACCCTCCATCGGGCAGCTGGCACTCCAAAATGCGGTCGATATACATTTGACGGGTCGCCTGTACATTTGCCTCCGGGTTCTCCGGCATGGGATAGCCTGCGCTATCCAGTGCAATCAACGCCCAAATTGGGCCGTTAAGCCCCTGCCAAATCGTTTTTTCGTAGTCGCCCAGCGGTTTGGTCAGGTCATATCCAGCCACATTTCTGGCATCTTTCCCGATTGAGCTGAGAGCAACTATCACACGGGAATACTCCGTATATTTCTTATCGTGCAGCTTGCCGTCGCAGGCCGTTACATAGGCCTCCACAGTGGCATAGTAGTCCTGATAATAGCTGTCCGGTACATCGTACCCACTTCGGGCCAGCCCCAGCACAGCCCATTCACCGCCGATAGACCCTACCTGCGGGTTCTGTACGGTGCGGTACATATATTCTGCGGTATCCTGCACCGCATCGTTCAAGGTCTCTTTGGATACGGCCGCCTGCGCTCCCGTCAACATACCCGTGGTCAGGGACAGGGCAAGCACAAATGCGAATCCACGCTGTTTCCATTTCTTCATATGACCGCGTCTCCTCCTGTTTTTCTTTCGGAAGGCCCTGCAGGTTCCCTCCAGGCACTGAGCCAATAGCTCCACAAATGCTTCATGGCCAGCTTGCTAAGGACAGGTATGCCCATCAGCTCCATGGCCCTTTTATTGGTACATCGCTTTTTTTGAAACAGCTTCTTAAGCTCTGGTGTGATTTCTTCTTCTCCCGGCGGCCGCCAGCTTTCTTTGACAGACTTGCACATGCGTTCTACCAGTTCTGACTCCCGCTCCGTCAAGGGAGAACCAATCCGTTCGCAATACGCCCTGAATCTGTCTGCGGACACCCGCTCCGGCCAGTCTGGCGGCCACCGCTTTTGCTCTTCCAGCCTTTTTCGAAATCCTTTGGCTGCCCAGCACGCTTTATTGGTACTTCCAAAGCGCCGTTTCAAATAAACCTGACGTATTAGGCTGAGCTGATACAGCCGTGGCTTATGGCCTGGATGATCCATTGTCCCAACCACGGCCTCCAAAAGCGCCTCATCCGTATAGCTCTCATAAATCTGCCGGCCGATATTCCCTTCGGGATTAAATACCCGCCAGATGTCCGGATCCACCGTTTGTCTTGAACTTTCTTGTTCTTCCCGGCTTTCCACGTCCAGTTCTGAGAGCCACTGGCGGTATCCCCGCAGCTCTT
>NZ_JH417821.1:1312-14490 GCF_000239295.1 Flavonifractor plautii ATCC 29863 | reverse complement strand
GCTCTTTTTCCGTCAGCTTTTGCTCTTTGAGCATGATACCGCTCACCTCAACAAGTAAAAGGCACGCCCTCCCCTTGGGTGAGCGTGCCTTACATTTGTATATCCCACCCATTTCTTCACAATCAGGTCTTGCCGACTAGACGGCGGGGGCAGGCCCGTACCGGTTTCCCGGAGTTTCACCTGACTGCATCTCTGTTTAATTGTGGGCTGGGCCGCCCGGCAGACCAAATTCGGTCTGCCGGGCTCCTGCTCAAGTAAGAAGGTGCTCCCTCCATCCTTACTGGGTGGATAGGGGGGAGCACCCATGCGGCTCGGCCTGGGTTTACAGACCGGAGCCGAACGGGGGTTTCATAGTTTCTTCCGGCATCTCAGGCGTTCTTTGCCTTACTCTCCAGAAGGCGCATCAAAATGGTGGCAACCTCAGCGCGGCTGGCCTGGCCCTGCGGGTCTAAACACTTTCCATCCTTTCCGGTAATCAGCTTCTCCGCATAGGCCCACTCCATAGCCCGGGTTGCCCAAGCGGAGGTATCCGTACCGTCGGCAAAATCCTGCAGATTGGCCGTTTTGCTTACATCCCAGCCCTTGAGCTTCGCATAGCGATACAGGATGGAGGCAATCTGCTCACGGGTCACGCTGCCCTCCGGGTCAAAGCCCGCACCTGTGCCGCTGACGAGACCAGTCTGGCTGGCCCAATCCACAGCCTCGGCGTACCACGCATCCGGCTTCACATCCGGGAAACCGGATGCGCCAGACGCCTCAGGCTCGCCCTCCAGCCGCCACAGCGCCGTAACCAGCATGGCGCGGGTCATGGTGCCGTTGGGAGAGAAGGTGGTGGCGCTGGTGCCGTTAAAGAGCTCGTTGGTATAGGCATAGGCCACTGCGTCGTAGAACCAGTCTCCCTCACGCACGTCGGTGAAGGGGAGCTGCACCGGCTGTTCCGGCGGTACTGCAACAAAGGTGCCCAATTGGGTCGTGCTGACCTTTACCCAAAGCCCGCCGTTCCGGCTCAGGCAGACGCCAGCCAACTTCTCTACCGCGCCGCCTCCGCTGATCTGGTATACGGTGCAGGCCTGGCCCGCCTGGAATGCACCGGCATTCACGGGCAGAAGCAGGGTAATGGACCGGCCGCCAAAGCTGGTGATGGACTTGTTGCCGGAGGTAAGGGACACCTCCACCACAGAGGCACCGCTCATCTGCTCTTCCGTAACGTCCGCCCTGCCGTTCAGCAGAGCCTCTGCCTGGGAGATGGTGCGCCGTGCCATATTGACGGTCAGATCCTGCCCGCCTGCCCCACTCAGGATTCTGGCAAGGGTGAGATTTGGCATGGACAGCTCGCCCAGCGGCGTCCGTACAGCCAGATCCGCGTTCGTCTCGTCAAGGGCGTTGTCCAGGGTGCATCGGGGCAATTCCACAGAGATAGCGGACGCCTGTTCCGCCCCCGTCGGGGCGATGACCAGCACGCTGGCCTCGGCCTCGAGAGCCTCGTCCAGGAGCTTGTTGAGATCCGCCGCAGTCACTGCCGCAGAAGCGTTTCCGCTATTATCCACAGACGCTTTGGGCTCCAGGACAACTTCAACGCCGTCCTGCTCTGGCAGTGTCAGGCTACCGTCAATGACAGGCAGCTCATTCTGCCCGACCGCACCGGACTCTATCAGCCACAGCCGCAGGGCCTCATACCGCCCTGCGTCCTCTGCTGTAATGTACTCCCGCTGCTTGCTGTTCAGCTTCTCATATGCGTCTGCGGCTTTCCGCACCTGACGGATCAGGCTACTGGTCGGGACTTTGTTCTTGTTAACCGCCGGCAGCTCCTTTAGGAGCTTTTTGGCTGCGTCGATCTTCTCATAGAACTCGATTTTCTCCTCGGCGGCCTCCAGCTTATTCAAGAGGGTCTGGCTGATCTCAGCCTTCGCCTTTTGGGTCAGCGCGTCATAGGCCGCCCGCGCCGCCGACACCTTAGATGCCTGGGTCTTGTAGTTGGCATAGGTAATCTCCGGCACTGCCTTGATCATCCCAATGACCGCTTCCGCGCTGTTGCCGTTCACCACGGTAATGGTATACTTGGTACCCTCGTAGTCAATGGCCTCCGTGCTCTGGTTGTTCATAGAAGGCCACGATGGGTCGCCTACGCCGATGTAAAGGATGTCGCCGGGCTTGACTGTGATGCTCTCCGTGCGCTTGTAGAAGGCAGAGTCGCGGTTGTAGCGGTTCAGGAAGGTCTTAACCATGTAGTTCTTGTTGACCGCGGTGGGCGTCACGGTGACCCGCGCACTGTTCCCGGTAATGCTCAGGGTATACTCCAAGGTATCGCCGTCAAAACGGGGGGCGAGACTCCCGCCGCTAATGTGCAGGTCCTCCAGACTAGTGTCCGAATTGCCCCAGAGACTCCCCACATCTTCGCCCAGGTTCTGGGTGAACACGATGTTCAGGTAGTCGCCGTCTGCCAGCTCGTAGGTGCCGCGGCCTCCGACCCGGAAGGACTGGAAACCTTCGTTGACAAACCAGTCGTTGAGGGTGCCCATCCAGCCGGCACCCCGGGAACCGTCGAACTCGGCCAAGCTGGGCTCGCTGTTGTCCCGCCAGCCATTTCCGTTTTTATCCATATAGATGCCGGACAGGTAGGTGATATCATAGCCTCCGGTATCGCTGGCCCCGGTACCCCACCAGGAGTAGCCGTCCAGGGCCAGGGCCTTGAGTACGATGGTCATCATGGTGTCCTCGGCGCACAAGTCATACCAGCCAGACGCCAGGGTGCCGGTGAAGTCTCCGCCCCAGTAGGTGTTATTCTCAATGCTGATATACACCTCGCCTACCACGGGGCCAAAGTCCGGGATCTCCGTGCCACGCTGGAAGGTGGCGCGGATGCTGTGGCTCGCATCCACATCGTAGAAGGTATAGGAAGCGCTTCCGTCCGAACGGATGTACAGCTCGTCCAGATCGACCGTCTTTCCGTCTACGCGCAGAGTGGCGATCTCGTAACCGTTGTCCGGCGTGATGTGGAAGATCTGATCTTCGCCGGCATCCACTTCGACAGAGCCAAACGGATCAATATCTCCATTGCCGCCAGCCGTCGCCGTGATGGTAAAGGTCTGCGCTGTGGTCTCTGCCAGGACGATGAAGGTGCTCAGGTGGTTCACGCTGATGCTGACCACCCGGCCACTGTCAGAAACGCGGCATGTGCCGGTAAGAATCTCATGGCTACCGTTATCGCTGATAACCAGCACTTTGTACTCTCTACTCAGGGTAAAGCTGTTGTCCACGGGGATGGTGAGGGTAAGGTCGTGACCACCGAAAGAGGTAAGTTCTGTGCTGCCCACCCTGACCGACACTTCCACCGCCACGCTACCGGCGAGGTTCGTCCCATCGGGAACTATGTCCTCCATTGCGCTGTGACTCTTCTCCTCCACATGGATGGACAGCTTCTCCCCGTCAGTCTCTTTTTGGGCAATGGAGCCCAGGACATTTGCGGGGAGGGTGACGGTTCCCCTGGACGTCTGGATCTCCACACCGGCATTGGCCTCCGAGATGGTCTGGGCCGCGCCCGCGGGCAGTTCCACGCTGACCGAGGAAATGCTGCTGCTGTCCGCCGTGGGAATGATGGTGATGGTATCCGCCGCTGATGCAGTCACCGCTTCTACCGCTTTCTGCACCGCCGCTTCGTCGATGACCGCGGTCTGAGTATTGCCATTTATTGTCACCTCCTGCACGATCACAGGGGAGGGCTTCTCAAAGGTGACGGATATGGCGTGGTCCTCGGTGACGTTCTCAAAGGTGTAGGTGTAGGATTTGCTGTCCGCGCTGGTGACCAGGGCGTTGGCGGCTGTGGTCGGGGCGGCAGATTCCGCCTCCGTCCGCTCCGCGCCGCAGTCCGGGCACACATAGACGGAAATTGTCTCCGTGGAGGCCGCCGCGTCCAGCTCCCAGCTGTGGGGGGCCAGAGAGGACAGCTCCTCCAGGCCGCAGGCGGCGCATACGTTCCAGTGCACCCCGCTGCTGTGGGCTGTCTCTGTGAAGGCGTGCTGTGCGTAATCGCCATAGGACTGGCCGCAGAGGTCGCAGCTCGCCAGGGCCGTGCAGGTGGCTGTGCCGCCGCTGTGGCTGCACGCCGCCGTGCCGCCCGTCTCCGGGCTGTAGCCGCACACCTGGCAGGCGCTCCCCTCTGCATGGGGCTCCGCTGTCCCGTCCGTCTGGGGCAGACCGGCGCCCACGCTCATCAGGAGCATCGGGTGGATTCCCACAACACTGACCAGTTCCCCGCCCGTGCTGCCGGGGTTTATATCCGGCTGGCTCTCATCACTGGCCGGGGCTTCGGCGGATTCCGGAATTTTGGTCTGCTCCTCTGCCGGGGGCTCGTTTTCGTTGGCAGAGTCTTCTCCGGTTTCCTCTCCGGGGGCAGGTACTTCAGGATCGGATTCTCCTTCTGGAGGAATTGTGTCGGGATCTTGCCCCTCGGTCTCCTCCGGCTGTTGTCCGTCGGCATCGGGCATCTCCGGTTCGGCCCCGGGCGCTTCGGTTTCCTCGCCGGTAGTGGGTTTCTGAGTGGCGCCTCCCTGCTCCGGGAACTCCAGCTCCGGTGGAGCGGGCTCCTCCGTCTGCTCGAACACATGGGGTTCTGCGCTACTTTTGGCGCCGCAGATCTGGCACACCTGCCAATGGCTCGTCTCGTCCATCTGCCACGCGCCGCCGTACTGATGCGGAACCGTTCTGGTTTCCGCGCCCTGCTCCAGCACTTCGCCGCAGGCACCGCAGATCGTATCTCCAGTGTATCCAGGCTCTGTGCAGGTGGCCGCTCGCTGGCCGATGACGACGTTCTCACCCACATGGATGCCGTCGGCGCAGGCCTCCGGCTCCACGTCCTCAACGGGAACTGTGGGTAGCTGGTATTCGGGCGGTTCTAGTTTCTGCGCCACGGTTGCACCGCCGGCCCAGACGGATTTCCCGTCCACGAGGATGTCCTCAATCTGGTAGCCCTCGTTTGGCGTGACGGTAAAGGACTGCTTCGCCCCATCCGGCACCGTGACATCACCGACGGGAGAGATGGTGCCACCGGCATCTGCCGAGGCGTGGATGGTGTGGTCGGTATCAGTACCGTCCGTCGGACCGTCAAACACGTCGCTCATGTCATAGAGGGGTTTCTTGTTGTTCTTGTAGCGGTCGTAAGCCACCAGGGCATAGGCTGCCTGCTCGGTGGACATTTGGTCGATGGGACCATCAGAGGTGTGGCTGAATCCGCCATCCGTCTTCCGGTAGCCCAGCAGGTCCGCCAGAACGCTGATGCTGCCCTTGGCAAAGCTCCCCGCATCCTTCTTGAGCGCAGCTAGGGCCACAATGACCTGCGCGCTGGACTCCGAACTGCCGTATCCGCCGGTGCTGTTCTGCGAGGTGGACAGGAAATCCAAAGCTTTTTTTACAGCGCTCTGCAGATCTTCATGGCTGTGCGCTGTGCCCAGACGGTTGAACTCACCTGCGTCGAGATAGTAGGGTGCCAGCGCCTGGAGTGCCATGGCGCAGACGTCCACGCCGCCCAGTTGGCTTCCGGAGCCGTCATTCTCCTGGTCCGGGTTATAGATGGGCCAGTTGCCGTTGGACTGCTGCTTGTCAATCAGCAGGTCAATCCATGCGGCCCGGGCCGTGTTGCCCGCTTCATCCCGGTAATAATCGCCGGAATTCAAGGCAATGAGAGCCCAGATGGTGCCGTTGTTGCCCTGCTCAGAGACCTGATAGGTGTAGCTGCTGCCTTCGGCGGCCTCGTCCAGCAACGGCTTCACCAGATTGTAGGTTTTACCGTCACTGACCTGGAACTGTGTGGCGTCCATGCCCAAAGCGGTTAGGGTTACTACGACACGGGCGTACTCTGTGTGCATGGTTCCATTCTTGGAGGTGTCCAGTATGCCGTCATGGGTCTCCACATAATCCGCCAGGTTGGCCAGATATGCCGCCCGGACGTCTTCGGACAGGGTGCCGGCCCGGGCCTGGGCCAGGACGGCCCACTCGCCTTTTGTGGAGCCGACAATCGGATTTTTGACGTTCTGCTCCAAATATTCCAGAACGCCGTTCATGACCTCCCGGTAGCCGGAGGTGTCCTGTCCGCCGCCCTGGAGGATCTCCAGCGCGGCCTCGGCAGCCTCCAACACGTTCAGGTTGGACACCATGTCCTTGCCGCTGAACTTGCCGGCATAGTCCGTGTACGCCTGCCGGGCAGCGGTGATGGCCGCCTCGCTCTCCAGCGTAACCGTGCCGATTCCGGCGATCCGTTCTACCACAGGCAGGGCGGCCTCCGCATTGAGGAGGGTGTTGTAGGAATCCGGCGCGGTTGCAACCAGGGCTTTTTGCGCATCCGTCAGGTTCTCATATGCCGTCCTGGCGGCTACAATGGCATCCTTGCTCCCGGCGCTGACTTTTTCCCCAATCGCTTCCACCAGATCGTTAAACGCCTGTACTGCGGCCACGTCGTCCGGCGATATGCTCCCGCCCAGGGCCTCCACCGCCTCGTTGAGACGGGCGACCTCCGCTGCCTTCAGATAAAGTTGGCCGCTGATACCCAATGCCTCGTAAGCCGTTTTTGCAGCTTCAACTTTTGAACGGTGCGCCTCAGGATTCTCCGTAATTTCTACGGCAGTGGGAAGGTCGGCGATCTGAGTTTTTACGCTGTCAATAGCCGCAAAGAACTGGATCTGCTCCGCCGCTGCTGTCAGTTTAGCAGCAGAAACCTGTGATTTGTCCGGCAGTGCATTATAATCCGCTTGTAGCGCACTGACCGTCTGTTGGAAGCTTTTATAGTTGCTATATGTGATTTCTGACTTATCCGGCAGGTCGTCGATCCTGGCCTGGATTCCCTTCGCTCCGCTCTCGCAGACCTGGATGGTGTACCAGGTGCCGGTATAGCGGAGCGTGTTGCCGGACTGGTTGTTCATGGACGGCCACTTGTATTCGCCCACACCGATGTAAATGGTGTCTCCTGGCTGGACCGGTAGATTTTCACCACGGCGATAGTACTCCACATTGTTGGCCGTGGTTTTGTTATTGATAAATGTCTTGACCAGGAAATTTTTGTTTGCCGCTGTAGGTGTGACCGACACATCTCCGCCGTCCAGGGTCAGGGCATAACTGGTGGTCTCCCCGTCGAAGGATGGCGACAGCGTACCGCCGGTGACCTCTAGTTCCTTGAGGCTGGTGTCTCCGTTGCCCCAGGTTCCGCCCAGATCGTCTCCGTACCCGTCCATCGTGAACATCACGCGGATCTCGTCTCCGTCAACCAGGCGGTAATCGCGATCCGTATTTGAAACAGCATAGGAAGAAAATCCGTAGTTGGTGAACCAATCGTTGAGCACGCCCATCCAGCCGGAACTCACACTGCCGTCAAATGCCGCAAGTTTGGCTTCGCCATTGTCCCACTGCCCATTCTGATTTACATCTTTATAGATGTTTTCGATGTAAGTGACGCTCGTGTCATTCCCGTTGTTCCAACCATAACCGTTCTCGGACAGGGCTTCCAACACAGCAGTCATCATAGTGGTATCACTGTAAAGCTCGACCTCCGCCTCTACAAAGGCGCCGCCATTTTGATAGAAAGAGCCGTCCGCGTAAGTGGTGTTCTCAACGGTCACATGCACACTGCCGAACTCTCCGCTGGAAACGCGCGTCTCAACGGCTTTCATCGCATTGAGGGCATCGCTCAAGGCTGTTTCTATTGCTTCGGCGTTCTCCGCCGCATTGATCTTGGACACGCCCTCGTCATACGCAGATGTCAGTGTCTTCCAGTTTGTATCGCTGTAATCAGACCGCTTATAGCCATTGAACGCCTCTGACAGTTGATCCAGCGCACTGCTGCGCAGACTTTCCACCGATGTTTTGCCTCGGATATAAAATGTGATCGTCACATCGTTCCTCGGCATGAACGCTGATGTGGAGTCAGCGAAGTAGAAAGGGGCAACCCCTTCCCAACCCTTGTTGTATCCGCCTTTCGGATCGGTTGGGGGCCTATCCAGCCTCAATTCGCTCAGTGTCGCCCCCGTGGACTCCACACGATAGATCTCATAGTCCAGTTCATTCAATGCAGTGCCGGTTTCCGTACGGATATATACCCACCACTCATCATTGGGCGAGAGTTCAATGACGTTCGCATATCGAAAGCCTTTGTTTTTAAGGGCCAAAAAGCTCTTGAATGGGTCACTGGATCCCTCCTGCCCAATGAACTCAAAGGTCAGCGTAAAGGTCTTTTCCGGCAGGTTGCTTCCGTCCTCACCATAGGCTTCTACCAGAGCCTCCCACTGTGCCTGTTCCTGGCCGGTGAGCTGTGATTTCTGGTAGCCGGTCATTCCGGCATAGTGGGAACTCGCCTCCTGCATGGTGGAGATGTCGCTCTGCAGGAAGAGTCCCTCCCCGATCTGTGCCACTGTTGGGAGCTTCGCCAGGTATTTCCGCATGGCAGAGACAGATTCCTCATTGGATTTCTCCGCGTTCTCCACCAGGCTCTCGATTTGGGTCAGCGCATTTGAGAGCGCGTCTTCGGCCGCTTTAAGGCTTGTCGCGTCCTCGATGGCCTGCACTCCCGCATCATGGGCCGCCTGGACCTGGGCGTAGACGGCTTCTCCCAACTCAGTGGCGTTGCATCCGGCCAGCGCCGCAGCCAGAAGGCTCTTGCGCGCTTCCTTCGCCGCCGCAAGTTCTTCCTCATTCAGAGGGGTGACCGTCACTGTGGTCCGGGCGGGCGCGTTCAGCGATGCGTACTGGTGCTGGGCGCCGCTGGCCGTCTGGTCAAATATCACGGATTCCGGATTCGCCGCAACCAGCACATATTGGCCCGCCTCATTGAGATGCGTGGTCACCGTCCCGCTTGCGTCGGTGATCCCCTCCAGAAGCTGGTACTCCCCGGACGGCGCTCCTCTCTCATCCAGCTTCACTGCCAGCAGGCGGGCGCCGTTGAACGGCGCAGAGCGGCCGTCGTAGCTTCCCACCCAGCCTCCAGTTCGGGTCACCTTCAGCGTAAGCGCCTCGCCCTCTGCCACGGTCTCCGCATGGTCTTCAAACGACAGCAGGCCCCAGAAGTCTGTCGTGTTGACATACGCCGTTACGCCCATGGCGCTGTATTCCCTGTCCATGGGAGCGGGGGCGAACAGGATCACAACTTCATCGCCGTCCCGGAGCTTTATGTCGCCCCACTTCGCTCGATTTACGGCCACTCCGTCGAGCTGTGTCGGATTTAATCCGGCATCCCGGAGCTGAATGCCGTTGACGAAGACCGCGACCGTGGTTTGGCGGTTTGACGTGAGCGAGGAATTGCCTTTCACCTGCAGCTGGAGCCCGGCTGACGCGACCAGTCCGGCAACGGTGCGGCCCGCACCGCTCAGGGAGACGTCAGGGTTCTCATAGATGCCTTCCGAGGGCGGGAGTCCCAGCTCCGCTCCGTCTGGGCTGGCGAGGTCGTAGGCAACCTGGCTGTCGGCCACGCGGAGGGAGACAGAAATTGTTTCCTTCGCGCTCTCCAGCCCCTCGTAGTAGGCCGACCACAGCGCCGCCGCATGTCTCTGATATCCATTCAGGACAGAAGCGGACACCGACGTCCCTACCAGACCGTGCTGCTGATAGTAGGATTGGGCTTCCTGGTAGGCCGTCTGGAACGCGGTAAAGCTCTCCTCTGTATAGCCGCTCTCATGTTCCAAAGCGCCCGCGAACTGAGCGAGCATACCGGCAAGCGACCGCTGATAGATCGACGCGCTGGTCACCTCATCGCCGCCGTTGTAAACAGCGTCCAGATCGCCGGCGGCAGCCAGCAACTCCTCCGCGTACTGCTCCACAGTGTCCTGATGCTCAGCCTTGTTCTCCGTTGTGGGGTTCCCATCCTGGTCATAGAGGGAAGCGAGGTAAGCTTTGCCCTTCTCATAGACTGTCTTATACGCAGTCCAGGTCTCCGGCGTATAGTCCTCCTGCCGGTACCCTCGGCTTTCCACCTCCTGGATGGCTTCATACAGGACAGTGGCGTTGACCTGGTTAGCAGGGATCAGGTTGGCGATGGCCGCATTCAATGAAGCTGTGGCACCATTCACATCCTCCTGTGTTGCAGTTATATTATCTAAAATCTCCTTTGCTGTTTTTAGTGCCGTCTGAAAGTCCTGCCAAAAGCCGTCACTGCTCGTTGTCTTCCCGTTGTAATAATCCTCAGCCTGATAGTAATCACTACTACTTATTAAGCCAGCCCCAGCAATGACACGTTGAAGCTCATCTTTATTTGCTCCTTCGACTTCTTGCGATGCCTCTGGCCATTCCAAAATAAGGACACCAATTATGGTATTAATTTTACCCCGTTTAACAGTATATAGGTAGTATCCAAGCTTGTCTGTGTCTGTTCTTAGTCCATCTAAAATTTCTTCAGACAGATTGGATGAAATACTGCTTTGATAAAGGGCCTCACCTTTCGAGTAATTTTCCGAATCAGGTGCCACGTCAGTCAAGTTTGTCGCACCTATATCTGCTGGTTTCTTATCTATAACTGGCACGACAGTCGTAATTGCGCAGCTTGCCGCAGACGAAAACTTAATCGCATTATATTGTACAGTATCTACTACAAGGCGGTATAAATTATAATCATTTCCTTCAATTGTTATAGTTCCAATTTGCTCCAAAGCATCTGGGTCCGATACAGTCATGGTCTCGGCGGCAAAAGCAGTTGTCGGTAAAAACCCAAGCAGGATTGTCAAAATCAAAATAAATGAGATGAGCGAGCGTCCAAAAGGACGCTCGCTCACTTTTCCTATTTTATCCATTCTTATTTTATCCATTTTTTATTGGCAAATCAGCACAGTAATATACGGGGCCTCTTCTCCGGTCTGCGTGATGATCTGTAACATGTCTCCGGCTGCCATTGTAAACACATGCCCATCCGCAGCATCGCTAATCGTCTCGCCATTGAGCAACACACGCTCCATATCGGAGTACAGACGGTACTCGCCAGCGGCCACTACCTGGCTCCCCCCGTTGCTCGTATTCACCTCGTTCTCTTCTGTCGCTGCATCGGCAATAAACAGATCCTCCGTGATGCTGGCAGAGCCGCTCCCTGTCACCGCGTAGATGCCGCAAACCTCAGCGGAGGTCTCACCGAAGATACCGGGTGTGGGGATGGTGGTGTTATCCGTGCTGCTCATCAGTGCGGATGTATATACCCGGATATAACCGATCCTTATAAGCCCCGCAGGCGTGCCGTCCGGCTTTACCGCCCACGCAATGTCGAAGCCATCCCCACCCTGCGTGGTGGCCGCGGCGGTGTAGGGATTGATCGCCGTACCATAATTGCCGCCATTCACATGGATATCCGCATAGCCAAACTGATAGTCCGCGGTGGTATCCGTGTCCTTTACCAGTGTAACGCCGGTATAAGTCACGCTGGCGCCGTTAAAGGCGGAAGCGCCGACGGTCTGATCGCTGGAGACGGCGGACGTCTTCCACACGCCGCCGTAGTTCGCCGTGGTGGGGAACCACGCAGCGGCGCCAGCCTTGAACGTCCCGGTGAGTGGGAAGGAAACGCCGGGATTGCGCCCGTTCGGATCCGTGATGCTGTACTGAATATCGCTCCCGCTCAGGGTATAGGTGATGTTCACATCGCGAAGCGTATTGGGGTCATAGTACAAACTTCCGGCCAGCTCATACCAGGTCTTTCCATCTTCGGAGACCTGGACAGAGGCCGCCTCAGGGTTGCCGTTGAAGGCGTTGCCGTAGACGATGAAGTCCACGCCATAGGGATTGCTCGCGTCATCTTCAATATAGGCCTGGTTCCCTTCGCTGTCCCGCAGGGCATACTGGACGTAGCCGCCGCCGGCACCCAAGGAGACGCCGGTAGAAGAGAACCCGCCTAGAACCTTGGGGGTGCTGCCGGCCGTCGTGCTGCCGTCGGTATAAGGGCTGCCCCACATCGTGCCCCGGGCATACTGGCCCAGCGGCAGATACCCCTGCAAGACTCCGGTGATGGCGCCGCCGGCCATCTGTCCCTCCGGCGCAGCAAAGGTCAGCGTGTAGACGTTGTTGCTCTGGGCCGCATTCGCCAGCCTAATCACAATGCTGCCCCCGCTGTTGTTGGTCACCAAATACTTGGTGCCGCCCTCCGTTTCCTCCACAGGCGCAGACAGGGTGCCGCCAGTAACGGTGATTCCGTTCTCCTCGGCGCTGTCTACATAGAGGTAAAAGCTGGAGGGATAGTAGCCGTCTTCACTCGACACGATATCTCCTGTGTGATAAGCTTCGGAATCTACGGTTTCACTATCCCATACCACCGACAAAGGGCCTGCAGTATCAACGCTGATGCGGTCATGGTCATTGTCCATTACCGCTCCCGCACTGACCGTCAGCAAGCTGAATGCCATAGCCAGGGTCAGCAGCATCGCTGTAAATTTTCTGGTTTTCATACGTAAACCTCCTTCAAGTCTCTCCGTTGGATCGTTTCCCTTGTACTCCTGTTTACAACTCTTTTTGACTCTCACCGCCTCCTTCCGCTGAGAAGTCGCATTTTAATCAACCGTCAATGCGGCCGCCGCCGCGCTCCTGGAAAAAGCGCAGGGGCCGCCGCACCGATTGTCCCGTTCCCGCTGATCCTCTCCGCCCAAACACCAATACTGTTCCTGTGCAGTTGCCGCCCCGCATTGCTCCACGTCTCTCCGCTGTTGGTGGCTCGGCCGGCCTTGCCGGCGTCCTGGCCTACTCCGCTCACGGAATATCGCTTTTGGTACTGGGTTATTCAATTGTCAGCCGCGTACCGGCCATATGCGACGGGCGATAGCCCGCTGAATGCTCAAAGAGAGATCGTCATAGGGGTTTCCCTATGACGGAAGAAGGGGATCCCCTTCTTCCTCCGGATTGCTCGCTGCTGTTCTGTTGCTCTGTGCACTCCCGCTCTCCGCCTGGCAACGGAACTCCTCCTTGAAAATCTGCCGCTTGGAGGTGGGCTTCTGCTTCTTCGGCGAGGGCAGTCCTGCTGACGTGATCACATTCTGCCAGCCGCCAAAGCGCGCCGCCTCGCTCCGGACATAATCCAGCAGCGCTTCGTCGCTGGCGTCACCATGCGCCTGGGCAAACTGGACGTTTCGCTGACGAAGCGCCTCCTTGGTCCGCCCAATGAGCTTTCTGCTGAGCTGCTGGTTGCCGATGAAATGCTTACCGTTCACAAAACAGCCTCCTGACTTGTGGCACAATCC
>NZ_JH417821.1:0-1272 GCF_000239295.1 Flavonifractor plautii ATCC 29863 | reverse complement strand
AAAAGACGGACGCATACCGATACGTCCGTCTTTCTCCCGAGCTTGCGAATAAAAAACGGACGCAAAATATGCGTCCGCTTCTGCTCCCATTTCGGGTAGAAGGGGCCACTTATTCAGTGCCCTCCTCACATTTGGCATTTATCTCAGAGCAACCCCAATGAATTGGGGGTAAGCTCCTAGTAGGTCTTCTGACTAATGTGTCCCGACGGGCTTAAAGCCCGCCTGCGCATATCCGCCGCCTTCCCAGCTAAGCCATTACGACCGCCAGTGACCTGCTTTCGCAGAAAACAGATATACTCCACAATCACAGCTATTGAATTGCACGTCCCCGTAGCTTTCGCCACGGCTCCTGCTGCAAAACATGTCCAGGAATTTCACCTGATTCCCTTGTTCAGAAACAAGGATGCGTGTCCGCTCCCTGACGGGAGTCGGGTCGCGCATTTGCCACAAAAGCCGGATTCATATTAAATTTTACAGGAAGGTGCATGCCACTCTGCCCATGCAGAACTCAGAAGCCATCCCCTTCAAAGAACTATCTTTTGTTAAACTTGCACTTTACAAATGGCTTTCTTTTGAGTTCATTATACAACTTTCCGCTTAAAATGCAAGGGGTAAACAGGAAAATTTTCCAAACACTATTTCGCGATCCTGATAATCGCCTTTTCGCCGAGCGCTGCGGTATAATAAAAAGCACATGGCCCACCCCTGCGCCGGGTTCAGGCCATGTGCTTCTCTTGTTCCGGCTGGAAGAACACATAATATTACCCACGATATTATGCGCCCTTTTCTTCCAGCCGATTGCTCCAAAATGACGCGAGACCTGCAGAAGAGTCCCGTGTCCCGTGTGGAGCAGCACGAAATAGGAGGGACAAGTGAATTCGGCAACAAAAAAACTGTATCCTGAAGGATACAGCAACAAATTCCACAGGTTCCTACTGTGGTTGAAACTGCACCCTCCCAGGTCCGGGGAGGCTTTTTTGTGCGTTATACACAGGCAGGTCTTCTGACTCAGACGTTCAAACGCACCTCTCCGTCTTCCCGGAACAAACATCCCAGTGACATAGCAGAGAGGCACTCCGCCAACACAGCAACGGCTTTGTGCGGGATTCTCACCCGACTTCCCTTTTCACCCACCACAATTGGATGGACACCTGTGTACCAACTATATTCACTTGTTTTTTTATTTTATCAGGGTGCACTCGGAATGTCAAGATGGAACAAAAGAAAGTATGTGTAACAATTGTAGGACTACAATACATATTGGACATCTGA
>NZ_JH417820.1:32885-41694 GCF_000239295.1 Flavonifractor plautii ATCC 29863 | reverse complement strand
ATAGGCGGTGAGCCACGGGGGGCTGTTGGCGGAGTCGTAGCCGGTGGGGAGGATGCCGGCGCTGCCGACAAAGCTGCCGCCGGCGTCATAGACGTATTCCATATAGCCGTAGTCCTCAAGGCTGCCGCCGATCACGATGTCGTGGGCGGAGCCGTCGGAGGCGGTATAGGAATAGACATACGGCTCCGCCTCCGAGAATTGCCCGGTAATGTCGAGCTCCTCCCCGGTTTCTGTGGTGAAATAGACGCTGCCGCCGCGCACAGTGAGGAGATCAGGCTCCTCCCTTACCGGAAAGCACACGTTCTCCTGGGATGGTGCAACCGTTGCTCCGGCGTCCGGTTCGTTCCAGTTTACGCTGTCGGTTGATGTAAACGCTCCGCCGGAGAGCAGCGGGATGGAGCCCAGCGCGCCGGAGGCGGCCAGGGCGCCCGCAGTGAGGGCGGCGGCCACGGCAGCGGCGGCGACGAGGATGCGGATGGGGCGTCTGGGTTTGGTGGTCATGGCAGTTACCTCCGATTCGGTATGGGAGCAGCGGGAGGCCAGGGCGCGCCGCTGCTCCTCCACCCGGTTGAGGGGGGGGCAGGTCTGGGCCAGGACTTGCTCAAAAGTCCTCTGATAGAGCTTCTTCATAGCCGAGTTCCTCCAGCTTCTTCCTGAGTTGTTGTTTGGCCCGGTAGAGCCGGGCGGAGAGCGCCGGGGCGGTGGTGCGGAACTGGCGGGCCAGCTCGGCCACCGTGAACCCCTCGTAATAGCGCAGGTGGAGCAGGGCCCGGCTGTCGGGGGACAGCGCCCCCAGGGCGGCAAACAGGCCGGCCTCCTCCGGCGTCTCGAAGGTCAGCCGCTCCAGGGCCGTGTCGTCGTTCTCCCGCCGCCTGCGCCAGGGGGAGGTAAGCAGATCCCGGCAGCGGTTGACCGCCACCCGGGCCAGCCAGGGGCGCTCCTTCCCTGGGGCAGGGGGCTTCTCCAGCAGGGTGAGAAACACCTCCTGGCACACATCCTCCGCGTCCTGAGGCGAGCGGGTATAGCTGAGGGCCAGGCCGTACACCATGGGACGGTATTGGTCGAATAGGGGAAGAAATTCCGCTTCGGTCATCCCGGAGCCTCCCTTCGTCGTTTGTGGCCACATCAATAAGACGGCGGGGCGGGGGCGGATCTGACGGCCCCGGCGGGATTTTTCGGGAAAACCGCATTGTAAACCGGCCCGTCCTTTGTTATAATACCATATTGGGACGGAGCGCACCGCCTGATCCCTAATCTGTTGTAAAGTGAGAGATCGCACATGAACACACGCTATGACGTTGCCATCATCGGCTGCGGCGAGGCCGGCATCTTCGCGGGCTATGAGCTGATGCACCGCAACCCGGGCCTCAAGGTGGTTACCCTGGATCAGGGGGCCGACATCTATACCCGGAGCTGCCCCATCGTGGCGGGCAAGGTGAAGGAGTGCATCCACTGCAAGGTGTGTGACACCATGTGCGGCTTCGGCGGGGCGGGCGCCTTTTCCGACGGCAAGTACAATTTCACCACCGCCTTCGGCGGCTGGCTCACCGACTTCATGCCCAAGCGGGAGGTCATGGAGCTTATCGACTATGTGGACTCCATCAACATGAAGCACGGGGCCACCGACCAGGTGTTCTCCACCGAGACCCCCGCCGCCCAGGCACTGGAGAAGAAGGCCCTGGAGTATGACCTCCACCTGCTCCAGGCCCGGTGCAAGCACCTGGGCACCGAGAACAACCTCAAGATTCTCCAGAGCATCTATGAGGAGGTGCGCCAGGGCGTCGAGTTCCGGTTCCGCACCGCCGTCACCAAAATTGAGAACCTGGGGAAGGAGGGCTACCGCCTCATCACCGACAAGGGGGACGAGGTGGACTGTACCTGGCTCATCGCCGGACCCGGCCGCTCCGGCGCGGAGTGGTTCTCCAACCAGTGCAAGGAGCTGGGCATCCAGCTCATCAACAACCAGGTGGACATCGGCGTGCGGGTGGAGCTGCCCGCCAAGGTGTTCGAGCACATTACCGACGTGGTGTACGAGTCCAAGCTGGTCTACCGCACCAAGCAGTACGGCGACCAGGTGCGCACCTTCTGCATGAACCCCTACGGCCACGTGGTGGCCGAGAACGTGGAGGGCATCAACACCGTCAACGGCCACTCCTACTCCGATCCCAAGCTGCGCAGCGAGAACACCAACTTCGCCCTGCTGGTGTCCAACCGCTTCACCTCCCCCTTCAACGAGCCCTACCGCTACGGCAAGCACATCGCCTCCCTGAGCAACATGCTGGCCGGCGGCGTGCTGGTGCAGCGCTTCGGCGATCTGGTCAGCGGCATCCGCACCAACGAGCACCGCATGAGCAAGTCCTTCGTCCACCCCACCCTCACCGCCGCCGTGCCCGGCGACCTGTCCCTGGCCCTGCCCAAGCGGCAGTTGGACGACATCATTGAGATGATCTACCAGCTTGACAAGCTGGCCCCCGGCACCGCCAACTACGACACCCTGCTCTACGGCGCGGAGGTCAAGTTCTACTCCGCCCGGCTGGCCCTGTCCAACGAGCTGGAAACCGCCCTGCCCGGCTTCTTCGCCGTGGGCGACGGCGCGGGCGTGACCCGCGGCCTGGCCCAGGCGGGCGCGTCGGGGGTGAAGGTGGCCCAGGTGATTTCGGAGCGGCTGAAGTAAGCCCCGCCGGCACCCACCCGATTCGGAGTGCTCGAAGCAGATTTGACATCTCCAGAGAACGGCCGCCGCAGGCGGCCCCTGCCCGCCGGCAGCCCAGCGCAAGCGGGTGCCGGTGGGAGCGGAGGAGCAAGGGAGCGGACGCAGGTTTTGCCGTCAGGCGGAACCGGAGTCAAGCGGACTTTGCGACGACGCGGCCCAGGCGGGCGCGTCGGGGGTGAAGGTGGCCCAGGTGATTTCGGAGCGGCTGAAGTAAGCCCTGCCGGCACCCACCCGATTCGGAGTGCCTGAAATAAGCGTGCGTTCAAGTGCGGCGCCCTCCCCTGCGGGGGAGAGCGCCGCCTTTCTGCACCCCTCTGCCGCCGGTGCATAGAATGGCCTGAACGGAAACAGACAGGGGGACGGGTATATGGACGACCGGATACAGGAGCTGCTGGAGCGGGCGCGGGAGACCGCCGCCACCGCCGGGGAGTACGCCGGACAGATGGTGGACACGGCCCGGCTGCGGGGAAGGCTGTTCGCCCTTCGGACGGACATCAACGGCCTGCTCCATACGGCGGGGCGGCTGGTGTACGACGCTCACCGGGGCGGCGCCGGCGGAGAGGACGCGCTGGAGCAGGTGTTCTCGGAGCTGGACCACAAGGAGGCCGCGGCGGCCGAGCTGCGGAGCCGGCTCGAGCGCCTCCGGCAGGAGAAGCCGCTCTAGCCGCGGGGAGGCGGGACCCGGACGGGTCCCGCTTTTTTGCGGCTTTTTCGGAAAGGGGGCGGGAAGTTGCCCTTTTTCATTGCTTTTTTGGCGGACGGGGTGTAAAATACCATGTAATCCTTGCGGCCGCAGTGCTTGCGGCGAACCGTCAGACCGTATTTCGGGCCCGTCCGGGCCGCTTATTACAAATAAGGAGGACAAGCTTTATGAACTACACGTTTGCCCAATACCAGGAGAGCGCGGACTACATCCGCAGCCAGATCGGCGGCTTTGCCCCCAAGGTGGCCATGATCCTGGGTTCCGGCCTGGGCTACATGGGCGATATTGTGGAAAACCCCATTGCCGTGCCTTATCAGAATATCCCCCATTTCAAGGTGTCCACCGCCCCCGGCCACAAGGGTCAGCTGGTGTTCGGCACCCTGGAGGGGCAGAAGGTGGCTGTTATGCAGGGCCGTATGCACCACTACGAAGGCTACTCCTATGAGGAGGTGTCCTACGCGGTGCGGGTGCTCCGCCTGCTGGGCTGCGATACCCTGATCGTCACCAACGCCGCCGGCTGCGTCAACCTGGATTGGAAGGCGGGCGACCTGATGCTTATTGCCGACCACATCAAGTTCTTCATGGAGTCCCCCCTGCGGGGTGAGAACCTGCCCGAGTTCGGCGTGCGCTTCCCCGACGCCTCCCACCTCTACACCCCCGCCCTGCGGGAGATGGCCCGCCAGACCGCCAGGGAGCTGGGCATCGAGCTGCGGGAGGGCGTCTACATGTACTTCCCCGGCCCCCAGTACGAGACTCCGGCGGAGGTGCGGGCCGCCCGGGTGCTGGGCGCCGACGCAGCGGGCATGTCCACCGCGCCGGAGGTCATCACCGCCGGCCACTGTGGCATGCGGGTGCTGGGCTTTACCCTCCTGTCCAACATGGGCGCCGGTATTCTGGACCAGCCCCTCTCCGAGCAGGAGGTGCTGGATGCGGCGGCGGCCTGCCGGGACAAGTTCTCCCGCCTCGTGCTGGCCTGCCTGAAAAAGATTGACTAAAAGGAGCCTGCCATGTCTATTCTGATCCATAACTGCACCGCCGTCCTCATGGACGAGGCGGGCACCGTCCTCCCCAACGCCTATGTGGTGGTGGAGGGGACGAAGATCCGCTCCGTCAGCACCCAGCGCCCCTGGGGCTCCTTTGAGGAGCAGATCGACGGCCAGGGCAACGTGCTCATGCCCGGCTTTGTCAACGCCCACAGCCATGTGCCCATGACCGCCATGCGGGGCTACGGCGACGGCAACAACCTCCAGGACTGGCTGCACAACTATATCTTCCCGGTGGAGGCCCGCTGGGACGACCGGGCCATCCGGGCCTGTACCGACCTGGGCCTGGCGGAGATGATCGCTTCCGGCGTCACCACCATCGCGGACATGTATGGCCACACCGACGCGGTGGCCCAGGAGGTGGCGGCCTCCGGCATCAGCGCCAACCTGTGCTGCGGCGGCGTGCAGTTCACCGACACCTTTGATCCCGCCACCCACCACGACTGTGTGGTGCAGCGGGAGCTGACCGAGAAGTGGCACGGCTACAACGACGGGCAGATTTTGGTGGACGCCTCGATCCACGGCGAGTACACCTCCCACCACCCGCTCTGGCAGTGGATGGCGGACTACGCCCGGGAGCACGGCCTGGGTATGCACGTGCACATCTCCGAGACCCGCACCGAGCATGCCGAGTGCCTGGCCCGCCACGGCAAGACTCCCATTCAGGTGCTCAACGACTACGGCGTGTGGGATGTGCGGGCCATCGCCGCCCACTGCGTCTGGACCACCCCGGAGGACTGGTCCGTTATGGCGTCCAAGGGGGTTTCGGCCATCCACAATCCCATGAGCAACCTCAAGCTGGGCAGCGGCATCGCCCCCGTCCCCGCCATGGGCAAGGCCGGTGTCAACGTGTGCCTGGGCACCGACGGCGTGTCCTCCAACAACTGCACCGACTTCTTCGGGGACATGAAGCTGGCCGCCATTCTCCACAACGGGGCCAACTGCGACCCCCTGGCCCTGCTGCCCATCGACGCCCTGCGCATGGCCACCGTCAACGGCGGCAAGGCCCTGGGGCGGCTCACCGGCCGGATTGAGGGGGGCTACGACGCCGACCTCATCCTGGTGGACTTCTCCCACCTGAACCTTACCCCCTGCCACAGCGTGATTTCCAACCTGGCATATGCCGCCCACGGCAGCGACGTGTGCATGAATATGGCCCGCGGAAAGGTCATATACAGAGATGGGGACTTCCTCACCATCGACATTGACCGGGTGAAGCGGGAAGTGGCGGACTACGCCCTGCCCCTGCTGTTTGAAACGAAATAAGGGGGCCTAGCATTGTCCAATCAGCAAAAAAAGAATACCTTTTACGGCGCGGCCGCTATCCTGACGGTGAGCACCATTCTGGTCAAGATTATCGGCGCCATCTTCAAGATCCCGCTTATCGCCATACTGCCCGAGGAGGCCTACGGCGATTTCAACGGCGCGTATAACATCTACTCCTTCTTCCTCACCATCTCCACGGCGGGCCTGCCTGTTGCCTTGTCCAAGACGGTGTCGGAGTGCCATACTCTGGGCCGGGAGAACCAGAAGCACCGGGTCTTCCGGGTGGCATTCTGTGCGTTCCTGTTCATGGGGCTGTTCAGCTTCCTCTGCATGTCAGTGTTCGGACAACTGGTAGCAACCTATATCATTGGCAATGAGAAAGCCGTGTTCTGCGTGTGGGCGCTGGCGCCGGCGGTGCTGTGCACCTGCTGCTGCTCCGCCTTCCGGGGCTATGCCCAGGGGCACATGAACATGATGCCCACCGCGATCTCCCAGATCATTGAGGCGCTGTGCAAGCTCTTCCTGGGTTTGGGCCTTGCCATGGTGATCATGAGCCTGACCCTCTGGCCGGAGGACATCCGCAACCGGCTGGCGGCATCCGGCGCCCTCATCGGCGTCTCCTTCGGCAGCGTTCTGTCGGTGATCTATCTGGCCTTCAACCACTTCCGTACCCGCCGGGGCAGCGCCGCCCGGGCCGCCGACCAGCCCGACCGGAGCCGGGTGGTACTGGCCCGGCTGCTCAAGCTGGCCATTCCCATCACCCTCAGTTCCTGTTCCATGTCCCTGGTGACTATCATCGACACCAACCTGGTGAACAATCAGCTCCAGAATGTGTTTACCGCCATCCAGGGCGGTATGACCGGCATCAGCAACAGTTTTCTGGATATCTTTCCCAAGGCTGTGGAGATCTTTCAGAACAATACGGATGCCTGGCAGCAAGCCCTGCTGACAGACCCGGCCACCAAGCTGGACCCGATCCTGGACTCTGCCCGCAGCCTCTACGGCACCTACAGTAAGACCATGAGCGTCTACAACCTGCCCTTTAACCTGATGATCCCCCTGACGGCCTGCATCGTCCCCGGCATCTCCGCCTGCCTGGCCCGGAGCGACCGGCTGGGAGCCAAGCGGATTACCGAGTCCGCCATGCGGGTGGCCGCCCTCATTGCCCTGCCCTGCGGCTTCGGTCTGCTGGCTCTGGGCGGCCCAATTATGGAACTCATCGCCCTGGGCAATGTGGATACGGCCATCGCCGGTCCCATCCTGTCCATCCTGGGGATTGCCTCCATTTTTGTCTGCTTCCAGTTGGTGGGCACCGCGATCCTCCAGGCCAACGGCATAGTGAATCTGCCCATCATTACGGTTATTATCGGCGGCGTCACTAAGATTCTGGTCAACTACACCCTGGTGGGTAATCCCAAAATCATGATCTTCGGCGCGCCGGTGGGCACTCTGAGCTGCTTTGCGGTGATCTCCATTCTCAACCTGCTCATCATCAAGCGGTGCGTGCCCAATCCGCCCCGCTATCTGGTGGCGCTGTCCAAGCCGCTGGCGGCCTCCGTGGTAATGGCTGCTGCCGCATGGGGAAGCCATGGGCTGCTCGCCCGTGTCCTGAACGGCAGTCTGACCCGGGATATGGCGGCCACCACCGGAGCGATCCTGGTGGGCGTGGTGGTATATGTAATTTTAGTCCTGGCTCTGCGTACCCTGACCCGGGAGGACCTGGAAATGATGCCCGGGGGCAAAAAGCTGGCTAAAATTCTGCATATCCAGTAAGTTTTTTGGAAAAAGAGGTTGCAGGAGGCCTTGAAATATGGTAGATTTTCAGTATAAGGATTCTTACGGCGTCAAGGACTTGGAGGAGATTGTCCGCCTCTTGCGGGCGCCCGGCGGGTGCCCCTGGGACGCGGAGCAGACCCACCAGTCCATCCGCCGCAATTTTCTGGAGGAGGCCTATGAGGCCGTGGAGGCCATCGACGAGGGCAGCCCCGAGCACCTGAAGGAGGAGTTGGGCGACGTGTTGCTCCAGGTGGTGTTCCACGCCCTTATGGAGCAGGAGGCCGGCCGCTTCGATCTGGACGCCGTGGCCGACGGCATCTGCAAAAAGCTCATCTTCCGCCACCCCCACGTCTTTGGGGAGGTGTCGGTCTCCAGCACCGGCGAGGTTCTCTCCAACTGGGAGGAGCTCAAGCGGAAGGAAAAGGGGCAGGCCACCAATACCGACGCGCTGGAGGCCGTGGCCCGCTCCCTGCCCGCCCTGTGGCGGGCCGAGAAGGTGCAGAAAAAGGCGAAAAAGGCGGGCTTCGACTGGCCGGACGTGTCCGGCGCCCTGGACAAGCTGTCTGAGGAGCTGGAGGAGCTGAAGACCGCCGTGGCCGAGGGCACCAATGTGGAGGAGGAGCTGGGCGACCTGCTCTTCTCCGCCGTCAACGTCTCCCGTTTTGTGAAGGTGGACACCGAGGAGGCCCTCAACGGGGCCACCGACAAGTTCATCGGCCGCTTCCGCAAGGTGGAGGAGGAAGCCGCCCGGCAGGGCCGCACCCTGGAGGGCATGAGCTTGGCGGAATTGGACAAGCTATGGGAGCACGCAAAAGAGACTTAAGGGCGGGTTCGCCTTAAGTATAATCAGACTGGGGTGATTCCCCCAGTAAACACAGGAGGAGTTATCGATATGAATAAGGCTGAACTGATCAATGCGGCCGCCGAGAAGGCCGGCCTGTCCAAGAAGGATACCGAGACCGCCATCAACGCGGCCATTGAGGTCATTTCCGACTGCCTGGCCGAGGGCGACAAGGTTCAACTGGTGGGCTTCGGTGCCTTTGAGGTGAAGAGCCGCGCCGAGCGCATCGGCCGCAACCCCAAGACCAAGGAGAGCATCAAGATCCCCGCCTCCAAGGTGCCCGTGTTCAAGCCCGGCAAGGCGCTGAAGGACATCGTCGCGAAGTAAGTCAGAAGCGCGGAGGGTAGGCGCATAGGGGAGCTAAGAGGACATGGAGGCGAAAAAACAGGCTGGGCGAAGCCCAGCGGCATTTTTCGCGGAATGGCCGCTTAGCGACCCGGCCATGCGCCCAACCCGCAGCGTGACAG
>NZ_JH417820.1:32328-32709 GCF_000239295.1 Flavonifractor plautii ATCC 29863 | reverse complement strand
TGGCGTCGCGCAGCCGCCGCAGCGTGACAGCGTCAGCCCAAGCTTTGGATCACTCGCTTCCGGGCGAGCCCGAACGCTCATTCCCGCCGCTGGGCCTCCTTTTCCCCACGCGAACCGCTTCGCTGGGTTCGCGCGGGGGCCACGAAGGTGGGGAGCGCCCTGCGCCGTAGGGGCGGGTGCCCACCCCCGCCCGCGGGCCGATGAGGGCATCGGCCCCTACGCGCGGAAGAGGAGTGGGTGCCCAGGAGTCCCTTTCGCCGCAGGCGGCAAAGCGCACCCCTTCCGCCGCGGCTTCCTCTTCCCGCCGAACCCGCGGCGAGGGCCCTGAAAGGGGACGTACCCCGTGTTGTAGGGGCGGGGCTTGTCCCCGCCCGCGGGCGG
>NZ_JH417820.1:22057-32210 GCF_000239295.1 Flavonifractor plautii ATCC 29863 | reverse complement strand
GCGGGCGGCCGCAAGGGCCGCTCCTACAGGGGTGCACAGAATGGTTCCCCCGCGGCGCTGCACCGGGCCCGGCGGAGGCGTAGGGACGGGTGCCCACACCCGCCCGTGAGGCGAGTGGCCCCATGTCCGGCTGGGCCGCATCCACAGAGAGAACCACAGGGCCGCCGCAGGCTTGCGGCGGCCCTTGACTATGTTGACTATGGAGGAGGAAGATTCCCATGCGACTGGACAAATGGCTGAAGGTCTCCCGGCTCATCAAGCGCCGGACGGTGGCCAACGAGGCCTGTGACAACGCCCGGGTCACGGCCAACGGCCGGCCGGTGAAGGCCAGCTACGACGTGAAGGCGGGCGACGTGCTGGAGCTGCGCTTCGGCGAGCGCACCGTAAAGGTGGAGGTGCTGTCGGTGGCCGAGCACGTGGGCAAGGCCGACGCCCCCGCCCTGTATAAAGAACTGCTGTGAGGGCGGACCGCCCCCGCCGCGCTGAGAGCAAAAAACAGCCCTCCCATATATGGGAGGGCTGTTTTTTGTGGCTTACTTGCGGCCGCCGCGGCGGGAGCTGCGGCGCTCCGACTGGCGCAGCTCGGACAGCTTGCTGTCCGAGGCGGCCATGAACTGCTTGAGCCGGTCCTCAAAGCTGGCGGGCTCCGCCGGGGCGGGCTTGCCGCGGAAGCCGCCGCCGGTGTGCCCGCCGGGGCGGCCCATGGGACGGCCCTGACCCGCGGGGCGGGGCGGGGGATCCATAGCCTTTTTGATGGAGAGGTTGATGCGGCCGTTCTCGTCAATGCCGATGACCTTGACCTTGACCTCCTGCCCTTCCTTGAGATGATCCTTCACATCGTTGACATAGGAATAGGCGATCTCAGAGATATGCACCAGACCCGACTTGCCCTCCGGCAAGGAGACGAACGCACCGAACTTTGTGATGCCTGTGACCTTTCCTTCCAGAACCGAACCAACACCAAACTCCATACTGACTGCTAAATCCTCTCTCATAAATTTTCAATCGGTGAAACGGAAGATATACTCGCCCGGCTCTACCAGGCCCAGCTTGCCGCGGGCGATGTCGGCCTGCCGGTCGGGATCATCGCTGTTTTCCACGGCGTCGGACAGGTCGGCGTTGACCTGCTTCTGGGCTGCCACCTGCGCCTCGGCCTCGGCCAGGTCGCTCTGGGCGGTCAGAATCTGCTGGCGCAGGTTCAGCAGCCCGGTGGCGGCGCCGATAAGCAGGGCCAGTACCACCAGCTTGGTCAGGAGGGACGCTTTTTTGGTTTTCACAGGCGGTACCTCCTCCCGACGCGCGGCGGTCCGAGCGGTGTAGCTCATCCATTTCCCTGGATATCAGCCTTATTCTATACCACTTTCGCCGATAATGGAAGGACTTTTTTGCGGTTTTTCCAATTTTTTTACACAGCCTCAGGAGAAACACTACCGGTAGTGTAAGCACACGCCACAAAACCCCAACGAGATCGGCCAGACGGTAGCCCAGTTTGAGGAACCAGCGGCTCAGCAGCCAGAAATAAGCCGCCGCGCCCAGGAGGACGGCCGCCACAATGTAAAGGCGCACTTCGCCGCTGCCGGCGGTGGTGGTGTAGACAAACAGGGCGACGGTGACCACCAGCCAGAACAGCAGGTCCAGCACTCCACCCAGCAGGGGGAGGCGGACGCGCACACGGAGGATGCGGAACGCGTCGTACAGCAGCCCCACCGCCGCCCCCATCACCAGCGCCCCGGCAAAGAAGAGGGCCTGGTCGGTGACGGATACGGTCATTTCAGCGGAAGAGCCGGGCAAACAGGCCGCCCGCCCTGTCCCGCCCGCTGTCCTCGTAGGTGAGGGAGTCGATGGTGCCCTCCACCTTCAAATCCCCGCCGTCCAGGCTCAGCTTCTCGATGTGCAGCTCCTCCCCCCGCACGATGAGGGTGC
This sequence comes from Flavonifractor plautii ATCC 29863, assembly GCF_000239295.1. Lineage (GTDB taxonomy): Bacteria > Bacillota > Clostridia > Oscillospirales > Oscillospiraceae > Flavonifractor > Flavonifractor plautii. The sequence continues at coordinate 30,287 of NZ_JH417820.1, read as the reverse complement.
CCCGGTTGGTGAGCATGACAATGGTGTTCTCGTCAAAGCTCTCCACCTCCTCCACGCCGGAGACTGAGAGCTGTTCGCGCTCCTCCAGAATGATGTGATGGGCCGCCTCCGCCCGCGGACGGTTTTCTTCGTACGGCATGGCTCTCCCCCGCCTTTCCATAGTCTTGTCTCATATATATGGGACAGGTGGGCGGGTTATGCCAGGGCCCTCAGCGGCGGCTGATCCGAAGGGCGGGGGCCAGGCGGCGGCTCAACAGCCAGGCCAGCGCCAGCTTGACTGCGTCGGGCAGGAGGAAGGGGAACACACACCAGCCCAACACGGTGAACATTCCTACCGGCCCGGCGGAGCTGGTGTATACCGCGTAGTACCAGACGGAGCCGAACAGGTAGCACAGGATCTGACCCACGACGGCGGAACCGAGAAAGACGGGGGCGGATTTTCCCAGCCATCGCTCGGCGCCCCACATGGTGAGGGCGGTAAAAAGGAAGCCCACCAGATAGCCGCCCGTGGCACCCAGAAAGGCCCCCAGGCCGCCGTGGAAGCCGGCAAAGACGGGCAGTCCCACGGCCCCCAACAGCAGATAGACGGTCACCGCCAGGGTGCCCAGCCTGCCCCCCAGCAGGCCCAGTGTGAGAAAGACGGCAAAGGTCTGTAGGGTGAAGGGAACGGCGGTGGGGATGGAGATCCAGGAGCAGACGGCGATCAGAGCCGCCAGGATGCCGGTGTAGGCCAGTTCTCTTGTCTTCATGATAGGTGTTCCCTCCTGATTGTAAACTTAAAAATGATTATAGTTTACATTTAATAAAATGTCAACTAAAAAGAGATATAGGTTGACGATTTAGGAGGGGACGGGTACAATAGAGGGCGAAAGGAAGTGGAGCGAATGCTGCGGGACGAGGTGCTGGCGCTGTTAAAGGCCCGGGAGGGGAAGCCCCTGTCGGGGGAGGAGATGAGCCGTGCCCTGGGGGTGAGCCGGGCGGCGGTGTGGAAGGCCATGGAGTCTCTGCGGGACGAGGGGTATGTCATCTCCTCCGCCCCCCGCCGGGGCTACGCCCTGGAGGGCTCGCCGGACCGGCTGTCCGCCGGGGAGCTGGCCGGAGCCCTGGCGGGCCGCCGGGTGGGCCGCGCGCTGGTGTGCCTGGAGACGGTGGACTCCACCAACAACGAGGTCAAGCGCCGGGCCCTGGCCGGGGCCGCCGACGGCCTGGCGGTGGTGGCGGAGCAGCAGACCGGCGGCCGGGGCCGCCGGGGCCGCTCCTTTGTCTCCCCTGCGGGGCAGGGGCTTTATCTGTCGGTTCTCCTCCGCCCCCGGTGCCCTCTGGAGGAGGTGTCGACCCTGACGGCGTGGACGGCGGTGGCGGTGTGCAATGCGGTGGAGCGGGTGTGCGGCGTGCGGCCGGGGATCAAGTGGCCCAACGACGTGATCCTGGACGGGCGGAAGCTGTGCGGCATTCTCACCGAGCTGGAGCTGGAGGCGGAGACTGCCGCCCTGCGCCATGTGGTGGTGGGGGTGGGGATCAACCTCACCCAGACCGCAGCCGACTTCGGGCCGGAGGTGGCCCCGGTGGCCGTCTCCCTGGCCCAGGCTCTGGGACGGGCCCCCCGCCGGGCGGAGATGGCGGCGGCCGTGCTGGCCGCCCTGGACGAGCTGTACGCCGCCTTCCCGGCAGAGCGGGCGGCCTGGCTGGAGCGGTACCGGGCCGACTGTCTCACCCTGGGCCGGACGGTGCGCCTGCTCCGGGCGGGCGGGGAGGAGGAGGCCTTTGCCGAGGCGGTGGACGATGCCTTCGCCCTGGTGGTGCGCCGCGCCGACGGTAGCCGGGAGGCGGTGTCCTCCGGCGAGGTGTCCGTCCGGGGGCTGCTGGGGTATGTGTGATTTCCAAAAGCGCGGGACGTGTCCCGCGCTTTTTGCTTGACAAATCCGCCTGTTCCGCTATAATAAGACAAGTTATGTGTCATGACACATGTAAAGGAGAGACGGAAATATGGGAGCATGCAGCGCATTTCTCAAGCGAAAAAATATTGTCCTCTCGGCAAAGCGGTATGGAGTGGACGCATTGGGAGCCATGGCCCAGGGGCTGTTCTGTTCCCTGCTCATCGGCACCATTCTGGACACGCTGGGCAAGCAGCTCGGCATTGCCTTCCTGGTGACGGTGGGGGGCTACGCCTCCGCCATGAGCGGCTCGGCCATGGCCGTGGCCATCGGCTACGCCCTCCAGGCGCCGCCCCTGGTGCTGTTTTCCCTGGCCACGGTGGGCTATGCCGCCAACGCCCTGGGCAGCGTCACCCTGTCCGGCGGCAAGGGGGCGGGCGGGCCGCTGGCGGTGCTCTTCATCGCCGTCATCGCCGCCGAGCTGGGCAAGGCGGTGTCCAAGGAGACGAAAATCGACATTCTGGTCACACCCCTGGTGACCATCCTGGCCGGAGTGGGACTGTCCGCCCTGCTGGCCCCGGCCATCGGCACCGCGGCCTCCGCTGTGGGGGACGTTGTCAAGTGGGCCACCGTGCTCCAGCCCTTCTGGATGGGGATTCTGGTGTCGGTGGTCATCGGCGTGGCCCTTACTCTGCCCATCTCGTCGGCCGCCATCTGCGCCGCCATCGGCCTGACGGGGCTGGCCGGCGGGGCTGCCGTGGCGGGCTGCTGCGCCAATATGGTGGGCTTTGCGGTACTCTCCTTCCGGGAGAACCGCTGGGGCGGGCTGGTCAGCCAGGGCCTGGGCACCTCCATGCTCCAGATGGGCAACATCGTCCGCAATCCCCGCATCTGGCTGCCTGCGATCCTCACCTCGGCCATCACCGGCCCCCTGGCCACCTGCCTGTTCCGGCTGGAGATGAACGACCCGGCTTCCGCCGTGGCCTCCGGCATGGGCACCTGCGGCATGGTGGGCCCCATCGGGGTGTACGCCGGATGGGTCAACGATGTGGCCACCGGGGCCAAGGCGGCCATCACCTCCCTGGACTGGGTTGGGCTGGCGCTCATCTGCTTTGTCCTCCCTGCGGTGCTCTGCTGGCTGTTCGGCCTCTTCTTCCGGCGCATCGGGTGGATCAAGGAGGGGGATCTGACCCTGGAGTGACAGGGCCCGGCGTATCGCCGCGCGGGCAGCACGCGGCGATACGCCTGTAGGGGCGGCCCTTGTGGCCGCCCGCGGACGGGGAGGAGCCCCGCCCCTGCGATTTCCCGCTGAGGCCGTCGAAAAACGCGTTCGGCAGGCTGCGGCGCGGCTCTTGCCGCGCCGCTTTTTTGCTGTGCAAAGGCGGAGCAAAATTGGCCGTGTGCCCCCTGCCGCGTCCCAGGCGCATGAAGTTTTACGCGGAATTGACAGATCCGGCCCGCCTGTGTTGTTATAGAGGTGAAAGGGGGCGAGGCCATGGACGGGACGCGGGCGGAGGAGCTGGTGGAGCGGTACGCCGACGCCATCCTCCGCATCGGCTACACCTGGCTGGGGGACATGGACGACGCCAAGGACATCTGCCAGACGGTGCTCATCAAGCTGGTAGAGGAGGGCCGTCGCTTCCCCGATTTGGGCCAGGAGCGGGCGTGGGTGGTGCGGCTGAGCGTCAACGCCTGCAAGAACTGGAAAAAGAGCGCCTGGTTCCGCCGCCGGGCGCCGCTGGAGGAGGGCCTGCACCTGGCGGCGGAGGTGCCGGAGCCGGAGGACGGCGCGCTGCTGGCCCTGGAGGCCCGGCGGCCGGCTCCCAGACGGCAAATACCCCTGCGGCGTGTGGCGGCCCTGGCGGCCTGCGCGGGGCTGGTGCTGGGACTGGTAAATTATCAGGCCGTAGCCGCCGGGACAGAGCGGGTGATCCGTTACTTCCTGGGGGTGGGGGCGGCGGAGGAGAACCTCTCCCTGCTGGTGCAGGGGGAGGCACTCCACAAGGAGGACGGGGCGTTCCTCTACCGCATCGGCGGGGCCTATCAGCGGGATGGGATGCTCACTGTGCCGGTGAGTGTTTTTACCAGAGAGGGGGCGCTGGCCGAGGGGGAGGAGCTGCGCTACCGCCTGCTGGTATACGACGCCGACGGGAAGAAGCTGCGGCGGGTGTCCTCTTACTATGACGACGCCAAGGGTGAGATGTCGGCCCCCGTTTTTTTAACAGAGGGGACGACATACCACCCCAGCCGCCTGGATGTCCTTGCCGACTGGATGAGCCGCACCTATTGGGCCCAGGGCTACACGGAGGGCGAAACCGAGATCTATCACATGGAGGTGCCCGACGGGGCGAAGGGGCCCTATACCTTCGACGTGGAGGTGTACTCCAACGACGTCTCCCATCTGGGCTACCAGCCCATGTGGGAGGGGGGCGTCCTGGCCCTGGATACCCCCCAGACTCTGGACGCCGTCTCCGTCAGCCGCACCTTCCGGGAGGGTACCGTCACCGCCCTGGTGGGGGACGACGGGCACAGCGTGGCTTTCTATGGGGAGCTGAGCCCCGCCCTGGCGGCCCGGGAGGAGAAGCTGCAACAGCTATGGGTGCCCATGCTCTATTCTGAGGATGAGGCGGGCCGTGTCCAGCCTGTGCCGGCGATATGGTTCATCGACGAGGCGGGCAACCGCTATCGGGGCTGTTCTATCTGGCACATGCCCGCCGCGTGGGTCACCGATGAGGCGGGCAACCGCTACGAGCGATACCGGGTCTTCCCCGGCCCGGCGGAGGAGTACTGGCCGGAGTTCCGGCTGCTGGAGGAGCCAGAGGGGAAGATTACGGCTATCGAGGTGGAGGCGCTGGTTTTCAACATTCTGCGCACCGACCGGCCGCGGGAGGTGGAGACCCGGTCGTATACATCCACTTATGACCCGCTGAACTGGGTGATCGAGCTGCCCTAGATCACACACCCGCCCGGCGGGGCTCCGGCCCCACCGGGCGGAGCAGCCTTTCACATGATCTTTCCCTCCGAAACGCTTGGCAAAAGCGTTTACCGGCAGACTCACCTGCCGGGAGGGTTCTCCTCTTTTCCGCCATAGACAAAATCCTATGGGCGGCGTATAATATCCCCATACTACATAGATTGGGGAACGGTCATGGACACGAATGCCAACAATAACCGTGAATCCTTCGAGGATCAGCAGGTCATTTTTGTGGATACCCATCTGATTCAGAAGGCGGTGGAGGGACTCCAGCGCGCCCGCGAGGAGTTCCAGACCCTGCTGGAGCAGGCGGAGGGCGGAGACGCCTCCGTCTATTACGACCTTGGCGTGCGCTATACCGAGGGCGACGGGACCGACAAGGACCCGGCCCAGGCGGCCCGCTGGTTTGCCCTGGCCTCGGAGGACGGGGATCTCCGGGCCACCGACCTGCTGGGGCGCTGTTACCAGTCCGGCGCAGGGGTGGAGAAGGACGAGGCCCGGGCGGCGGAGCTCTTTCAGCAGGCGGCGGAGCAGGACTACGCCCCCGCCCAGTGCGACCTGGGCCTGAGCTATGAGAACGGCTCCGGCGTGGAGAAGGACGAGGCCCGGGCGGCGGAGTGCTACCTCCAGGCGGCGGAGCAGGATTACGCCCCGGCCCAGACCAATCTGGCGGTGTGCTACTTCAACGGAATCGGCGTGGACAAGGATGTGGAGTGCGCCCACCAGTGGCTGGAGAAGGCGGCGGAGCAGAAGTTTCCCCGGGCGCTGAACATTCTGGGCGACTGCCACTGGGACGGCACTGGCGTGGAGCAGGACCGGGGGGAGGCAGCCCGGCTCTACCGGCAGGCCGCTGAGCAGGACTATCCCCCCGCCCTGTGCAACCTGGGCCTGTGCTATGAGCACGGGGACGGCGTGGAGCAGGACAAGGCCAAGGCGGTGGAGTGCTACCGGAAGGCGGCGGAGCAGGACTACGCCCCGGCCCAGTGTAATCTGGGCGTGCTCACGCTCCACGGCGTGGGCACCGAGGCCGACCCGGCCGCGGCGGCGGAGTGGTTCCGCCGGGCAGCGGAGCAGAGCTTCGCACGTGCCCAGGATCTGCTGGGCGACTGCTATCTGGACGGCAAGGGCGTGGAGGCCGACCCGGCCCGGGCGGCGGAGCTCTACCGGCAGGCCGCCGACCAGGGCTACGCCCCAGCGCTGTGCGACCTGGGCCTGTGCTACGAGAACGCCAACGGCGTGGCGGAGGACAAGGTCCAGGCGGCGGAGTGCTACCGGAAGGCGGCGGAGCAGGACTACGCCCCCGCCATGTGCAACCTGGCGGTGTGCTATCTCAACGGCATCGGCGTGGAGGAGGACATGGCCCAGGCGGTAGCGTGGTTCCAGAAGGCGGTGGAGGGCGGCTCCGCCCGGGCCAAGAGCATCCTGGGGGACTTCTACCTGGATGGCCGTGGGGTGGAGCAGGACAAGGAGAAGGCCCTCTCCCTCTACCGGGAGTCTGCGGCGGACGGCTACCTGCCCGCCATATGCAGTCTGGGCCTGTGCTATGAGACCGGCGACGGCGTGGCGGAGGACAAGGCCCAGGCGGTGGAGTGGTACACCAGGGCTGCCGAGGGGGGCTATGCCCCGGCCCAGACCAATCTGGCTTACTGCTTTCTCACCGGCATCGGCATGGAGGCGGCGCCGGAGAAGGCCATCCCCTGGCTGGAGAAGGCGGCGGAGCAGGGCCAGGCCCGAGCCCAGAGCCTGCTGGGAGGCTGCTACCGGGACGGCGACGGCGTGGAGGCCGACGCGGCCCAGGCGGCGGAGTGGTATGGAAAGGCCGCCAAACAGAACTATCCCCCTGCTATGTGCAGCCTGGGGCTGGCCTTCGAGCTGGGGGAGGGACTGACCGAGGACCCGGCCAAGGCGGTGTACTGGTACACCAAGGCCGCCGGGGAGGGCTATGCCCCGGCCATGACCAATCTGGCCGTATGCCTGCTCAACGGGACCGGCGCGGAACGGAGCGCGGAGGAGGCCGTAGGCTGGCTGGAAAAGGCGGTAGAGCAGGAGTTCCCGCGGGCCCAGGGGATTCTGGGGGATCTGCTGCTCACCGGCAACGGCGTGCCCGAGGACAAGGCCCGGGCCGTGGAGCTCTACCGGGCCGCCGCCAAGGGCGGCTATGTGCCCGCCATGTGCGACCTGGGGCTGTGCTATGAGAACGGGGATGGCGTGGAAGAGGATCTGCGCCATGCGGTGCTGTGGTACCGCAAGAGCGCCGAGGAGGGCTATGCCCCGGGCCAATGCAACCTGGCGGTGTGCTACCTCAACGGCAACGGAGTGGAGCGGGACGCGGCCGCCGCCGTGCGGTGGCTGGAGAAGGCGGCGGCCCAGGGGAATGCCCGGGCACAGAGCATCCTGGGCGACCTGTGCCGGGACGGGGAGGGCACCGAAATGGATGCGGCGCGGGCCTTCCAGCTCTATACCCAGGCGGCGGAGCAGGGCTATCCCCCCGCCCAGTGCGCCTTGGGCTACTGCTACGAGGTGGGGAGCGGCACGGCGGAGGACAAGACCAAGGCGGTGGAGTGGTACGAAAAGGCCGCGCAGCGGGGCCATGCCACCGCTCAATGTAATCTGGCCTACTGCTACGAGCAGGGCATCGGCGTGGCGGAGGACAAGACCAAGGCCGTGGAGTGGTATGCCAGGGCCGCCGAGCAGGAGCACCCCAGGGCCATGTGCAACCTGGGCCTGTGCTATGAGTACGGCGAGGGTGTGGCGGAGGACAAGACTAAGGCGGCGGAGTGGTATGAGAAGGCCGCCCGGCGGGGGTATGCCCCGGCCCAGTGCAACCTGGGCTTCTTCTATGACCGGGGCGTGGGCGTAGCGGAGGACGCCGCCAAGGCCGTGGAGTGGTACGAGCGGGCGGCGGAGCAGGGCTATCCCCGCGCCCAGTGCAACCTGGGCTACTGCTATGAGAGCGGCAAGGGCGTGAAGGAGGACAAGGCCCGGGCCGTGAAGCTGTACCGCCAGGCCGCCGAACAGGGCAGCTCCGTGGGCCAGTGTAACCTGGGCTACTGCATGCTCAAGGGGATCGGCATACGGCCTGACCCGGCGCAGGCGGTGTATTGGTTCCGAAAGGCCGCCGAAGGCGGCTCCGGCCGGGCCATGTGCCTGCTGGGTGACTGTTACCGGGAGGGCCAGGGCGTGGAGGCCGACGCGGCACAGGCCCGGACGTGCTACCAAAAGGCCATTGACCTGGGCTTCGACGCCAAGGAGGAGCTGGAGGAGCTGGACAAGGCCGCCCCCGCCGGAGCGGCGGAACAGCCGAAGAAAAAGAAGTCCTTCCTGGGCCGGCTGTTTGGAAAATAGGACAAAATCAATCGCGGGCCGCAGGCATTGCCTGCGG
>NZ_JH417820.1:6129-22047 GCF_000239295.1 Flavonifractor plautii ATCC 29863 | reverse complement strand
CCCGAACGCTCACTCCCGCCGCTGGGCCTCCTTTCCCCACGCGAACCGCTTCGCTGGGTTCGTGCGGGGCCCCGAGCGCAGGGCGTACCCCGCGTCGGGAGGTAGGGCGGGTGCCCACACCCGCCCGCGGGCCGGCGGCGCGTTCAGGAAAACGCTGCGGCAGGCCGGAGAGGACGGGCGGCCACAAGGGCCGCCCCTACGGCGAGGGTGGAGGATAGCTGCCGCGGGCCGATGAGGGCAGAAGGCGAATTGCCCCGCAGGGGCAAGAGAGGCCGTCCTGGGGTGTCGGCCCCTACGGAGGATATCTTCAAGGGCTGTAATGTAGGGGCGGGGCTTGTCCCCGCCCGTGGAGCCGGAAGGCTCTGGTTTTGACTCCAAAGCGCCGCAAGGGAGGGAACCCCATGAAAGAGATCGCCCTCTATACCCTGGATATCGCCCAGAATTCCATCACCGCCCAGGCCAGGCGCCTGGACATCACCCTGACGGAGGAGGGGAAGACCATCACCCTTTCCATCCGGGACGACGGCACGGGCATGGCCCCGGAGCTGCTGGCCCGGGTGAGCGACCCCTTCACCACCACCCGCACCACCCGATCCATGGGGCTTGGGCTGCCCCTGCTGCGCCTGGCGGCGGAGCAGACCGGCGGTTCCCTGTCGATTGAAAGTACGCTGGGGGTCGGCACCGCCGTCACCGCCGTTTTTGTCGCCTCGCACATTGACTGCCCCCCGGTGGGGGACATGGCCGGCACGATCACCCTGCTCATCCAGGGCGCGCCGGAGCTGGAACTGCACTATACACACCGGAGGGGGGACGCCCTGGCCTGCCTGGACACGGAGGAGCTGCACGCCCTGCTTGGGCCGGAGCTCTCCCTGGCCGAGCCGGAGCTTGTCCTCTGGATCCGGGATTACCTACAGGAACAGGAAGCGCTGTTACAAGAACAGAAGGGGATGTAAAACCATGAAAAGTCTAGCGGAGCTACAGGCCATCCGTGATAAGATGCGCCAGCAGATTGATTTGCGGGACTCCGGGGACGACCGCATCCGCGTGGTGGTGGGTATGGCCACCTGCGGCATCGCGGCGGGAGCCCGCCCAGTGCTCAACGCCTTTTTGGAGGAGGTCGCCAAGCGGGAGCTGAAAAACGTCACCGTGTCCCAGACAGGGTGCATCGGCGTGTGCCGTCTGGAGCCCATTGTGGAGGTGTACGTGCCCGGCCAGGAGAAGGTCACCTATGTAAAGATGACCCCGGACAAGGTGGCCTCCATCGTCAGCGAGCATCTGGTCAACGGCCGCGTGGTGACCGAGTACACCATCGGCGCGGCGGAATGAGGGAGGGCGTGAGATGAGCTTGATTCGTTCCCATATTCTGGTCTGCACCGGCACAGGCTGCACCTCCTCCGAAAGCCCCAAGATCATCGCGGAGTTTGAAAAGCAGTTGGCCGCCCAGGGCATGGACAAGGAGGCCCAGGTGGTGCGCACGGGCTGCTTCGGCCTGTGTGCCCTGGGGCCCATCGTCACCATCTACCCCGAGGGGGCGTGCTACACCCACGTGACGGTGGACGACGTGGAGGAGATTGTCTCCGAGCACATCGTCAAGGGCCGCATCGTCAAGCGCCTGCTCAACAGGAACGAGGGGGGCGACGGCCCGGCCACCTCCCTGGCCGAGACCCGGTTCTACAAGCACCAGCACCGCATCGCCCTGCGCAACTGCGGCGTCATCAACCCGGAGAGCATCGACGAGTACATCGGCGTGGACGGCTACGCCGCCCTGGGCAAAATCCTCACCGAACACATCCCGCCCCAGCAGGTCATCGACACGGTGCTGGCCTCCGGCCTGCGGGGCCGGGGCGGCGCAGGCTTCCCCACGGGCAAAAAGTGGCAGTTCACCGCCGACGCGGTGAGCCCCGACGGGGTCAAGTATGTGTGCTGCAACGCCGACGAGGGCGATCCCGGCGCGTTCATGGATCGCTCGGTGCTGGAGGGCGACCCCCACACCATTCTGGAGGCCATGACCATCGCGGGCTACGCCGTGGGGGCCCACCAGGGCTATATCTACGTCCGGGCCGAGTACCCCATCGCCGTCAAGCGGCTGGAGACCGCCATCCGGCAGGCCAAGGAGTACGGCCTGCTAGGCAAGAACATCTTCGACTCCGGCTTTGACTTCGATCTGGAACTGCGCCTGGGCGCCGGTGCCTTTGTCTGCGGCGAGGAGACCGCCCTCATGCGCTCCATCGAGGGCCACCGGGGCGAGCCCAAGACCCGCCCCCCTTTCCCGGCGGTGAAAGGCCTGTTTGACCGGCCCACCCTGCTCAACAACGTGGAGACCTACGCCAACATCACCTGGATTTTCAACCACGGCCCCGAGGCCTACGCCGCCATCGGCACCGAGACCAGCAAGGGCACCAAGGTCTTCGCCCTGGGCGGCAAGATCACCAACACCGGTCTGGTGGAGGTTCCCATGGGCACCACCCTGCGCACGGTGGTGGAGGACATCGGCGGCGGCGTGCCGGGCGGCAAGAAGTTCAAGGCCGCCCAGACCGGCGGCCCCTCCGGCGGCTGCATTCCTGCCTCCCTCATCGACACCCCCATCGACTATGAGTCCCTCAGCGCCATCGGCTCCATGATGGGCTCCGGCGGCCTCATCGTCATGGACGAGGACAACTGCATGGTGGACATCGCCAAGTTCTATCTGGAGTTCATTGTGGACGAGTCCTGCGGCAAGTGCTCCCCCTGCCGCATCGGCACCAAGCGGCTGCTGGATCTGCTGACCAAGATCACCGAGGGCAACGGCGAGCCGGAGGATCTGGACACCATCGAGGAGCTGTGCCACCACATCAAGCAGTCCGCCCTGTGCGGCCTGGGGCAGACCGCCCCCAACCCCGTGCTCTCCACCCTCACCCATTTCCGGGAGGAGTTCGAGGCCCACATCTACGAGAAGCGCTGCCCCGCCGGGGTGTGCAAGGCGCTCATCCAGTACATCGTGGATCCCACCAAGTGCAAGGGCTGCACCCGCTGCGCCCAGGGCTGCCCCACCGGGGCCATCTCCGGCGCGGTGCGCGCGCCCCACATCATCAACCAGTCCAAGTGCATCAAGTGCGGCGCGTGCATGGATCACTGCCGCTTTGATGCCATCTACAAGCAGTAAGGGAGGGAACGGACATGGACGAAAAGATGGTATCTCTGCGCATCAACGACATCCCCGTCACCGTTCCCGAGGGCTCCACGGTGCTGGAGGCGGCCCGCTCCGCGGGCTTCAACATCCCGTCGCTGTGTTTCCTGAAGGACATCAACGAGATCGGCGCCTGCCGCATCTGCGTGGTGGAGGTGAAGGGAGCCAAGAGCCTGGTGGCCTCCTGCGTCTACCCCGTGGCCGAGGGGATGGAGGTCTACACCAACACGGAGCGGGTACGCAAGTCCCGCCAGCTCACCCTGGAGCTGATCCTCTCCAACCACCGGATGGACTGCCTCACCTGCTCCCGCAACAGCCACTGCGAGCTGCTCCAGCTGGCCGGCGACCTGGGCATCGACGCGGTGCGGTACGCCAACGACAACATGCCCCCCCAGATTGAGGCCTCCGCCCCCCACCTGGTGCGGGACAACTCCAAATGCGTCCTCTGCCGCCGGTGCACCGCCGTGTGCCGCAAGACCCAGGAGGTGGGCGTCATCGGCCCCAACGACCGGGGCTTCCACACCCACATCGGCTGCGCCTTCGACCGGGATCTGGCCGAGGTGGACTGCGTCTCCTGCGGCCAGTGCATTGTGGCCTGCCCCACCGGCGCTCTCTCCGAGAAGGACGACACCGCCCGCGTGCTGGCCGCCCTGAACGACCCCGCCAAGCACGTGGTGGTGGGCCCCGCCCCCTCCATCCGGGTCACTCTGGGCGAGTGTTTCGGCCTGCCCATCGGCACCAACGTGGAGGGCAAGATGGTCACCGCCCTGCGCCGCCTGGGCTTCGACAAGGTGTTTGACGTGGACACCGCCGCCGACTTCACCATTCTGGAGGAGGGCACCGAGTTTTTAAGCCGCCTCAACGGCGGCGGCACCCTCCCCCTCATCACCTCCTGCTCCCCCGGCTGGGTGCGGTATCTGGAGCAGCACGCCCCCGACATGATCCGCAACATCTCCTCCTGCAAGTCCCCCCAGCAGATGTTCGGCTCCCTGGTCAAGACCTACTACGCCGAGCAGGCGGGCATCGATCCCCAGGACATCTTCGTGGTGTCCATCATGCCCTGCACCGCCAAGAAGTACGAGGTACTGCGGGAGGAGCAGCGGCTGCCCAACGGCTGCATGCCGGTGGACGTGTCCCTCACCACCCGGGAGCTGGGCCGCATGATCACCCAGGCCGGCCTGCTCTTCGAGCACCTGCCCGACGGGGCGTTCGATCCCATGCTGGGCGTCTCCACCGGCGCGGCCGCCATCTTCGGCGCCTCCGGCGGCGTCATGGAGGCCGCCCTGCGCACCGTGGTGGAGCAGCTCACCGGCGCGGGCATGGCCCCTCTGGAGTATCAAGAGGTCCGCGGCATGGAGGGGGTCAAGGAGGCCAGTTATGAGCTGCCCGGCAAGACCGTCCGGGTCTGCGTGGCCTCCGGCCTGCACAACGTCAAGCGGGTGCTGGACGGCATCCGGGACGGCTCCCTCCAGTACGACTTTGTGGAGTTTATGGCCTGCCCCGGCGGCTGCATCAACGGCGGCGGCCAGCCCATCCAGCACGCCAACGTGCGCAACTTCACCGACATCAAGGCCCTCCGCGCCGCCGCCCTCTACAAGCAGGATGAGGGCATGACCTACCGCCGCAGCCACGAGAACCCGGTGGTGCAGAAGGTCTACGCCGACTTCCTGGGCGAGCCCGGCGGCCACAAGGCCCACGCCCTCCTCCACTGCTCCTACATCAAGCAGAAGCGCTACCGCGTGTGACACAAAATCCCTCCCCCACCGAAAGGCGGGGGAGGGATTTGTGCGCTTGACAGTCCGGATTATAATAAGGTTAGAACTTACAGACAGAAAGGACATGTCCTATGAATCAAGCGAGACTGGCCCGGGTGCTCCGCAACATGGAGCGGGACGGACTGACCCAGATTGTAATCTCCTCCACCGCCTCGGTGTACTACCTGACGGGGTACTGGGTGGAGCCGATGGAGCGGATGCTGGCGCTCTATATCCGCGCCGACAGCACGTGCCGGCTGTTCGCCAACGCCCTCTTCGCCCTGGAGCCCCAGGAGGGGCTGGAGCTGGTGCTCCACCAGGACAGCGACGTGCCCACGGCGGCGCTGGCCGCCGCCCTCCTCCCCGGCACGCTGGGGGTGGACAAGGCCTGGCCCAGCAAGTTCCTCATCGCCCTTCTGGCCGCCCGGCCCGACGTGACGCCGGTGCTGGGCTCCGCCCCGGTGGACGACGCCCGCAAGTACAAGGACGCCGACGAGATCTCCGCCATGCGCCGCGCCTCCCAGATCAACGACCAGGTGGTGGAGGCGGCCATCGCCGCCGTGAGGGCCGGCGCGGTGGAGAGTGAGCTGGCCGCCTATGTGGAGGGCCTCTACCGGCAGCACGGCGCCGACCGCTCCGGCGAGGGGCAGCTGGTCTGCTTCGGCCCCAACGGAGCCGACCCCCACCACGCCCCCAACGGGACGGTGCTCCGGGACGGGGACAGCGTGGTCCTGGACATTTTCATCCCCATCCGGCGCTACTGGTGCGACATGACCCGCACGGTGTTTTTCCGCTCGGTGAGCGACGAGGGCCGGCGGGTATATGAGACCGTCAAGGCCGCCAATCTGGCGGCCGAGGCCGTCATCCGCCCCGGCGTCCCGATGAAGGACATCGACCGGGCGGCCCGGAAGCTCATCGAAGACGCGGGCTACGGCCCCTTCTTCACCCACCGGCTGGGCCACGGCTGCGGCCTGGACTGCCACGAGCCGCCGGACAACAGCGCCTCCAGCCCCGCCGTCGCCGAACCGGGGATGGTCTTCTCCGTGGAGCCGGGCATCTACCTGCCCGGCAAGCTGGGCGTGCGTATTGAGGATCTGGTGCTGGTCACCGAGGACGGCTGCGAGGTGCTCAACCACGCCTCCAAGGAGCTGCGCGTGGTGGACTAAACACAAAACTCCCCCGGCATTGCCGGGGGAGTTTTACTTCAGTCCAGGAACTGGATGCCGCCGCCGATAACGCCGTCGCCGATATAGACGCTGAGGGTGGCGTCCATGACCCCCTCCCAAAAATGCTCGTAGTTGGGAAACTCGGCCTTCAGCCGGGCCGCAAACTCCGCCATCTCCTCCGGCGCGCCGCCGTTGGCCACGGCCAGGTTGTACCGTCTGCCGGATTGGAACCGGGCCCTGAGCAGCTCCAGGATCTTGTCCTGCACCTGTCTGCGGCCCCGCACCTTGGCGATGCTCTGGAGCTGTCCGTCGTCCGAGAAGGTGATGATGGGCTTGATGGACAGCATGGTGCCCGCCAGGGCGGTGATGCGGCCGATGCGGCCGCCCCGGCGCAGGTACTCCAGGGTGTCCACCGAGAAGAAAGGGAAGGTGTTTGCCACCAGATGGGGCGCCCGCTCGCGCACCAGGGTATCCCAGGAGGACCCGGACAGGATCTCCTCCCAGAGCTGAAGCACCATGATGCCGATGCCCAGGGAACCGCTCCTGGAGTCAAAGACGGCGATCTCCAGATCGTCCCGCTGCTCGGCCTGGAGGCGCACCATGTTGTAGGTGCCGGACAGGCCGGAGGAGAGCATGACGGCGATCACCCTCTCGTACCCGTCGGCACGGATTTGATCCAGCGTGTCGCTGACCACGCCGCCCTCGGGCAGCGAGGTGCGGGGCAGCTCTCCCCGGTGGAGCCGCTCATATACCCCCTCGGCGGTGATGTCTACCCCGTCGGAGTACTCGCCGTCCTCGCAGCGGATTTTCAGCGGCACCACATAGATGGGCTTACCCTCCCGCATCGGGGCGGGCAGGTCCGCCGTGGAGTCGGTGAGCAGCGCAATCTTTTCCGGATTTGACAAGGCAATCATCCTATTCTATAATCAGAGTGGCAAAACCCGCATAACATCGTTATGTCACTATTATAGCGGCTGAATACCAGCCGTGTCAAGGGGAAGGAGGGACAATCCATGGACTACCGCCAGCGTCGGAAGGAGCAGGCGCAGCAGACCGAGCAGGCCATTCTCCAGGCCGCCATGGAGCTGGCCCGTGAAAACAGCTTTGACAAGGTTTCCGTCCGGGATATCTGCCAGCGGGCTGGCATTACCACCGGCGCCTTTTACCACCACTTCCGTTCCAAGGAGGATCTGCTCTCCCGTGGCTTTTCCCCCCTAGACCGGTACATGGAGGAGGCCCTGTCCGGCCACGAGACTGACGCCCCGCCCCAGCGGCTTTGGCTGATTCTCTCCACCTACGCCTCCTTCATTGAGGCCCAGGGCTGGGAGCTGGTGGCCCGCTATTACCAGCGGCGGCTGGATGCTCCCGACGACGCCTCCTCCATGGATCCCACCCGCTATACCCTGCGCGCCATGCTGGACTGCCTGCGCCAGGCAGAGGAGGAGGGTTCCCTTCTGCCCGGCTGGTCGGTGGAGTGGACGGCGGACTTCTTTTTCCGCCACTTCCGGGGCGTGGTCGTGGACTGGGTGCTCCACCGGGGCTCTTACCCATTATTGCCCAAGCTGGAGCAGGACTACACCCTGTTCCGGGAGATTTTTCAGACCAAATAGCCGGAGGGCCTGGACGCGTTGGTCGGGCCTCTGAGGCTGTCTATAAACCCTCCTATTGGAGGATTCGGAGGGAAGGATCGTGTGAAAGGCTGCCCCGCAGGGCGATTCGGAGCACAACCGCCGCTTGCGGCGGTACTTGGTGCGGAGATGAACCGTCAGGGTTCCCTTTCGCGTTGGATCAACCAACTTTTTGAACCCTTTTGGGGTTCAAAAAGTTCAGCAGTCTGTCGAAAAGACTTTTTCGATAGACTGCGAGGGCCTGGACGAGTTATCCAGGCCCTCGGTTTTTATTCCCCCCGGATGCCGGAGAAGCGGCCGCGGACGGTGTCCTCCGCCGTAATTGGGCGGAGGACCCGGGCCGGATTGCCGGCGGCAAAGGAGCCCGCAGGGATGTCCCGGGTCACCACGCTCCCCGCTCCGATGACGCAGTTCTCCCCGATGGTCACGCCGGGGCAGACCACCACGTTTGCCCCGAACCAGCAGTCGTGTCCGATGGTCACGGGCTTGGCATAGCACAAAAACCGCTCCACCCCATCGTCGCACACCATCCCCCGGCGCTCGTCGGGCAGCATGGGGTGCATGGGCGTCACGATCGTCACGTTGGGTCCGAAATTGCAGTGGTCGCCGATGATCACCGGCGCATCGTCCTGAACGGTGAAGTTGAAGTTCATGAAGCAATGGTTTCCCACCCGGGTGTGGCAGCCGTAGTGAAAGCGCACCGGCCCCAGCATACACACGCCTTCCCCCAGCTCCCCCAGCAGCTCCCGGAGAATCGCCTCCCGCACCTCTGCATCGTCCTCAAACGTCTCATTATACTTCTGGCTGAGCCGGTGGGCTCTCCGCTTCTTCTCCACCAGCTCCGGCTCCTCTGAGGCAAACAACTCCCCCCGGAAGATACGTTCCTCCTCGGTCATCCTTCCTCACTCCCTTCCAGCCGTCCGCAGCAGCAGCCGAAGCGCCTCTTCCCGCTCGGGGACAAAGAAAAAGTCGCTCCCGTGGTTGGACTCATAGATAAAATCCCGCAGAGGCTTGCTGGTATAGCAGGAAAAGTCTCCGTAGACGGCCATTTTGATCCGGTACTGGATGAATTTCTCCAAAATCTCCCCCGCCAGGCCGGTGCTGAGGATGAAAAAGTCCTCGGCCACCGCCGCCTTGTCCACCAGCAGGGCGGAGGCCCCGGCCTCATGGCGCGCCGTCATGGCCAGCTCCAGGGCCGACGGCGCATCCACAATGCGCTTCTCCGGCCCGGTCAGCTCCGCCACCGGGATCCCGTCCTGCTTCCAATACTGTATGCCCATCGGCATCCCTCCCTTTCTGATCTCTGGCGTTGACTTGGATACCTCAGCATAGCACGCCTTTCCCGCCCTGTCAAATTTCTCCGGACAGGCAACCTTTTCCCCTCCGGCGCATACCCATTTAGGACGGAGGTGAAGCCTATGTCCAGGCTGTTGTCCAAAGAGAGGGTGCGCGACCTGCTCCTGGGTCTGGCCCTGCTGTGCGCCACCCTGGCCCTGATGCTCTATCCCCAGCCCTCTATGGAGGCGGCCAAAAGCGGCCTGGCCCTGTGCTACAACGTCATAATTCCCTCCCTGTTCCCCTTCTTCGTGCTCTCCTCCCTGGTGGTGGAACTGGGGTTGGCGGGATACCTGGGACGTCTGCTGGAGGGACTGATGCGCCCCCTGTTCCACGTCAGCGGGGCCTGCGCCTCCGCTTTCGCCCTGGGCTTCATCGGCGGCTACCCGGTGGGAGCCAAGACGGCCATCAGCCTCTACGAGAACGGCATGTGCACCAAGACGGAGGCCGAGCGCCTGCTGGCCTTCTGCAACAACTCTGGTCCCGCCTTCATTCTGGGCGTGGTGGGGGCTGGGGTGTTCGCCAGTAGCCGGGTGGGAGTGCTGCTCTATCTGGCCCACGCGGCCGCCTCCATCTGCATCGGCATTCTCTTCCGTTTTTACAAGGCCGGCCCAACCGCCCGGCGGGAGGAGCGGCAGTCCCGGCCCCAGTTCCACGCCCAGCGCTTCACAACAGCCTTTACCGGCTCCATCAAAAACTCCTTTCTGTCCACGCTGAACATCTGCGCCTTTGTGGTCTTTTTCACCGTGGTGATTCAGCTCCTTATCCGCTCCGGCTTCCTGCCCGGGCTGGCCCAGGTGCTGGGGACGGTGCTCGCCCCCTTCGGCCTCACCCCGGAGTGGGCCCAACGTCTGCTTACCGGAGCGCTGGAGATCTCCTCCGGTGTGTGGACTCTCTCCGGCGACGGCACCCTCAGCGGCAAGCTTATTCTGGCCGCCTTCATGCTGGGGTGGGCCGGCATCTCCGTCCACTGTCAGGTGCTCTCCTTCATCGGGGGCAGCGGCCTGTCCGTGGGCACCTATCTGGTAGGCAAGCTGCTCCACGGCGGCCTGTCCGCCCTGTTCATCGCCGTCCTGGTCCGCCTCTTTCCGCTGGAGGCGCCGGTCTCCGATTACCTGGCCGACCAGGTGGCTGGCATTGCGGGCATGGATTTCCACCGCACACTGGTCATCTCTCTGGTCTGCGCCTGGGTGCTCTTCCTCTTTTTCCTCTTTGTGGCGGCCGCCGCAGCGCGAAAAAGCCTTGGCAAGAGGCATCGGAGCGTGTTATAATGAGACGTTATGAGAGAGGGAGGGAGCTCCATGCTGTTTCAGAAGAATATCGAGCCCAGGTGCACCTACTGTCAGCGGGGCACCCCACTGGACGAGGAGAAAATCCTCTGTACCAAACAGGGTGTAGTCGCCCCCGGCGGGAGCTGCCGCTCCTTCAAGTACGACCCCCTCAAGCGGGTGCCGCCGCCGCCGGTGGCACCCGACTTCAGCAAGCTGAAGGACGAGGATTTCACCCTTTGAACAAAAGCCGCCCCCGCCTGCACACCAGGCGGGGGCGGCTTTCCGCGCTATTTGCGTTTGTGCATGGCCGGCGCCCGCTAATAGAAGATCACCCGCACTGCCCAGGCAGCAGCCATAAAGCCCGCCAGGTCGGCGCAGAGGGCTGCCGGGACGGCATAGCGGGTCTTGACGATGCCCGCCGCGCCGAAGTAGACCGCGATGGTGTAGAAGGTAGTCTCGGTGGAACCCAGCATCACTGCCGCCGTTCGGCCGATCAGGGAGTCGGGGCCGTAGGTGGCGATGAGCTCCGCCCCCACCCCCAGTGCTGCCGAGCCGCTGACCGGCCGCACCAGCAGGAGTGCCACGGTCTCCGGCGGGATGCCCAGGGCGGTGAGCACCGGGGCCAGCGCCCGGGCCGCCAGCTCCAGCGCCCCGGAGGCGCGGAGCATATACACCGCCGTGAGCAGGCCCACCAGGGGCGGCACAATGCGCAGAAGCACCCCCAGCCCCTCCCCGGCCCCCTGAACCAGGGCGTCATACACATCCACCCGCCGCGCCATACCGTACAAGGCCACCGCGGCAATGATCAGGGGCACCAGCATGGTGAAGAACAGCTCCATGCCTACCCCCTCCACACCCGGCCGAAGAGCTTGACCGCCCCGATGCCGGTGCACACCGAAATGGCCGAGGCCAGCCACACCGCGGGCAGGATATCAAAGGGGGCGGCGCACCCCGCGGCCAGGCGCACCGAGGCCACCGTGGTGGGAATGAGCTGGATGGACGCCGTATTGCACACCACCAGCATACACAAAGCGTCTGAGGCCCGTCCGGGAGTACGGCGGCTCATCTGCCGGGCGGCCTGGATGCCCAGGGGAGTGGCCGCATTGCCCAGCCCCAGCAGGTTGGCCGACACGTTGGCCGAGATGGTGTCCATCACCTCCCGGTCCCGCGCAAACTCCGGGTAGAGCCGCCGCAGCACCGGCCGGAGCAGCCGGGACAGCCCATCCGACAGGCCGGAGCGGCGCATCACCTCCATCACCCCCATCCACAGACAGAGCACCCCCGCCATGGACAGGCACAGCTCCACCGCCGCGGCCGCCCCCTCCATGGCCGCAGCCGCCACCGCCGGTCCGTTTCCTGTCGCCAGACCGCACAGGATGGAGACCACCACCATCCCGGTCCAGATCACTGTCATTGCCATACCGGACACCTCCCCGTCTTCCCCCATTTATACGGGCTGTCCGCAGGAAACATGCCTGCGATCCAGGCTGTTGTAAACTGCTTTTCCACCGCCCGTCGAAAAACCCCGCTTTCCCTCGTAAAGATTTCCAGATTTCGATTGACAATCCAATACGATATGTTATAATAATGTCAGTTTATAGATAATGACGGAAATATGTGGAAATTCGTAGGGAAAGGAAGTAACTCTTATGAAATCGACGGGCATTGTGCGCAAGGTGGATGAACTGGGGCGAATCGTGCTCCCCATCGAGCTCCGCCGTACGTTGGACATTGCAGAAAAGGATTCGCTGGAAATTTACGTAGATGGGGCTTCAATTGTACTGAAAAAGTATCAACCCGCCTGCATTTTCTGCGATGACGCAAAAGATGTAATCAACTTCAAGGGAAAGAACGTCTGTCCCAACTGCATTCGAGAGCTTCAGTTAAAATAACAATTCGTTTCATATTGTAAAAACACCTTGCTTTTTCTGAAAAAGCAAGGTGTTTTCTTCTTTTTTTGTCCCTTTTTTCGATCGAAACCGCAGGTGTTTCGCGGTTTCCCAATAATACTAATAGTAATATTTTTGATTCCAAATACTTCTAAATAAGGATGTCCTTTTTTCCGCACAGTTTTATTCGCAGCCGCCGGTTTTCCCCACGGCACGGTCGTAAAGTTCATTTTTAGCCAGGCCTGTTTCCCGCGCCGCCTGCCGCACTGCGTCCCGCAGGGAGAGGCCCTCGGCCCGCAGCGCCTCCACCCGGGCCAGCCCGCCGGCGAGGATAGGGGCCTCCTCCGCCGTCCCGGCCGCGCCCTCTACCACCAGCACGAACTCTCCACGGGGCGGGTTGGCCCCGTACCACTCCGCGGCCTCCCCAAGGGTGGTGCGCCGCACCTCCTCGTGGAGCTTGGTCAGCTCCCGGCACAGGGAGATGCGCCGGCCCGGCCCAAAGGCCTCCGCCAGATCGTCCAGGGTGGCACAGAGCTTGTGGGGCGCCTCATAGAAAATCATGGTGCGCCGCTCCCCTTTCAGCTCCTCCAGGTGGGTGCGGCGGTTCTTCTTGTTCATGGCCAGGAAGCCCTCGAAGGTGAACCGGCCGGTGGGCAGGCCGGATACCGCCAGGGCGGTGACCAGGGCGCAGGGGCCGGGGATGGCCACCACATCCACCCCACTCTGGGCGCAGAGGGCCACCAGCTCCTCGCCGGGGTCGGAAACCGCCGGAGTGCCCGCGTCGGTGACCAGTGCGCAGCTCTCCCCGGCCAGCAGGCGGCTGAGCACCGCCTCGCCCCCCGCCCCGGTGTTGTGGCGGTAATAGGAGAGCATGGGCTTTTTCAGCCCCAGGTGGTTAAGCAGCTTGAGGGTCACCCGGGTATCCTCCGCGGCAATAAAATCCACCTCCCCCAGGGTGTCCGCGATGCGCCGGGAGATGTCCCCCAGGTTGCCGATGGGGGTGGGTACCAGATACAGCGTTCCGGCCATGTATATTACCTCCGGTTTGACAGTAGTGTGGGCAGAATCTCCAGCCCCGGCCGGCCCTGCCGCACCGCCTCCAGCAGGACGGCGGAGGGCGGGCAATCCAGCCCGTGCTGGAGCAGCCGGAGCCGCTTGGGCTCCAGCCCGGCGGAGCGGAGGGCGGCAAAGAGATCGCACAAACGCTCCGGCCGGTGAACGAGGGCGAAGCGTCCCCCGTTTTTCAGCAGCCGCCCGGCGGCGGCGCACCAGTCCTCCAGGGCGCAGTCCCCCTCCATCCGGGCGGGCCCGCCGCAGCCGCCGCTCCCCGCCTTGAAGTAGGGCGGGTTGGAGACCGCCAGGGAGAAGCCCCCGGCGGGGAGGGTTTTGCACACGGCGCGGAGATCTCCGGTGCAAATCGCCCCCTCCAGGCCGTTTTCCGCCAGGTTCTGGCGGGCCAGGGCGGCGTCCTCCGGGCAGTATTCCACACCGGAGAGGGCCAGTGGGGAAACCCGGGCGGCCAGCAGCAGGAGCAGCGCCCCCGCCCCGCAGCCCAGGTCGCACACCCGGTCCCCCCGCCGCACCGAGGCAAAGGCGGCCAGGGCCAGGCTGTCGCCCCCCAGGGGGAAGCAGGTGTCCGACTGGCGGTACACATAGGGCCCCAGCCGCTCCGGCGCTCTCATGGCATACCCTCCAGCAGGCGGCGGGTGATGCGGCCGGTCAGGCCCCAGATGGCCCGTCCCTCCCAGGCGTAGATGGGCACCTCCACCCGGCCGCCCCGCCAGCGGTAGCCCTGGGGAAAGCCGATGCGGTCATAGGGGAAGTCCTCCCCCACCCGGGGCTCCAGCGGGTAGGCATACACCTCCGGCGGATGGGCCCGCAGCCAGTCCACCGGCACGAAGAAGGTCTCCTTCACCTCGGCGGGGCCGGGGTGGAGCCGCTCCGCCGCCTCCGGCGCCACGATCCCCAGGACGGGATAGAGCACAAAGCCCCCCTGGTGGGTGAGCCAGTCCAGCTCGGCCACCACCTCCACCGCCGTCCGGGGAATGCCCAGCTCCTCCCACGTCTCCCGCAGGGCGCAGGAGACCGCGTCCTCCCCCGGCTCCAGCCGCCCGCCGGGAAAGCACACCTCCCCCGGCTGGCGGCCCAGGGTGTCGGCCCGCACCTCGTAGAGCAGGCACAGGCCCTCCGGCCGCTCCACCAGGGGCACCAGCACGGCGTACTCCCCCGTCACGTCCTGCACCTTGGGCACATGTCCCGTCCAGCGGGCCCGAAACTCCTCCGCGGTCATAGCCCCTCCATCCAGCGGTTCAGCGCCTCATAAAACCGGCCCACATGGACGCCGTCCAGCAGGCGGTGGTTCAGCTCCAGGCTCAGCAGCAGGCGGGTGCGGCTCCCCTCCTCCTCCCAGCGGCCCCAGGCCGCCCGGGGCACCGAGTCGGAAGGGTTCACGTCCTTCTCGTTCTTCAGGGCCGTGAGGGGGAACCAGGGCAGGCAGGTGAAGTAGACGAGCTGATCCCCGTCCCAGGGGCCGGAGGTGATGAACTCGGTCTGGGCCGCCGCCTGGGCCTTGGCCCGGCGGCAGAAGTCCGCCGCGTCCTCCCCCGCCTCCACGGTGACAATCTGGAACAGCTCGCTGCCCGGCTTCAGGTCGGTGAAGCTGGGCACAAGGGTGTCGTGGCGGACGATCACCCCGTCCCGGTCCTTGTAGTGGAAGGCGTCCACCGCCTCCATGGCCTTGGTGACGGCGAACACCATGGCCGGGTAAAAGGGCAGGGAACGTCCCTTGCACCAGGCCCGCAGGGGTGTCACGTCCACCGGGAACGTCAGGGTGTAGAAGGGGTCGGACATGGGGGTGAAAAAGTCGTAATGGGCCCGGCGGGGCCAGGTCTCCTTGTCAATGATGGTCATGGGTATCCTCCCGTCCCAACAGGTAATCGGTTGTCACGTGAAAATAGTCCGCCAAGAGAATCAGCGTGGTGGCAGAGACATTGATGTGGCCATATTCAATCTTTTGATAGTGGCGCTCTGTGACACCCAACAGTTCCGCCATATCCTTTTGAGTCCTTCCAAACCTCTTTCTGAGGGGTTTCAGCCGTTCAGCCAGTCTGGGCAAAATAATCTCCATTTTCTTCTCCTTCCCCCTTGACACATCATCAAATTTCGTGTAGTATAATAACATCATCATAATTCGTGTAGAGGGGATTTAAGGCATGACTGACTTTGTGCAATTTTTGTATACCCAGTATATCCAGTCGTATATAGACGCCATGCCCATGGACGCAGCAGACGAGTACCATCACGATCTGGTCAAAAACGAATGCACGCCGGATCTATGGACTGATATCGAGGCAATTCGGGCCTTTGCCGCCGCCCACGCCTTTCTGCTGGGCCTGCGCACCGGCGCGGGGCTGGCTGCACACGGGCGGATGTAGGCATCCGCCCCTACACGCACACCGTAGGGACCGGCACTCTCATCCCCCCGCCGTCCACACGCCGGCGCGGGGCGGGCGGGGACAAGCCCCGCCCCTACGCCCGGGCCTGTGCGGTCATCCGCATCTGTAGGGGCGGTCCTTGTGGCCGCCCGGCCGCCGCGGATTTGTGCCGCTTCGGGGGAAACAGCGTGTCAGGCTGCCCGCGTGTCTCCAAGTCGGCCACACAGCCATGCCTCCAGATGGCGGGCGGGGACAAGCCCCGCCCCTACGCCCGG
>NZ_JH417820.1:0-5999 GCF_000239295.1 Flavonifractor plautii ATCC 29863 | reverse complement strand
CGTCTGTAGGGGCGGCCCTTGTGGCCGCCCGGCCTCACGACTCCGGCCGGGTGAAGTGGGCCAGGGGATCGGGCCGCTCCCACAGCACCACCGCCCCGGCGGCCAGGGACTTGGGCACGTCGATCAGCCGCTGGTTGGCGCTCCCCCGGAACAGGGCGGCGTAGGACTTCTCCACCTCCACAAAGGGCCCGTCCACCAGCACGTCCACCTGCTCCAGCAAGGCCAGCGCGTCCGGCACCTCTCCGGCGAGCAGTCTCTCATAAGTATACCCCGTATAGGCCCACACGTTCAAGCCCCTTTCCCGGGCGATGCGGGCCAGGGCGGCGCACTCCGCCGCCTGGCAGAAGGGCTCCCCGCCGGAGAGGGTGAGGCCGTTGGTCAACGGATTGCCGGACAGCTCCGTCGCCAGCTCCGCCACCGAGACCTCCCGCCCCCCGGCTGGATCGTGGGTGCCCGGGTTGTGGCATCCAGGGCAGCGGTGGGGACAGCCCTGGGTGAAGACGGTGAACCGCAGGCCGGGGCCGTCCACGATGGAGTCGGATACGGTATTGGCGATGCGCATGGCGCTTCCTCCCTCAAACAGCAGGGCCGCCGCGGATGCGGCGGCCCTGTTCGCTTTATGCGTCGTCCACCACCTGGAAGATATAGAACTTCAGGTAGAGGGACTGGTCGGCCCCCCACAGCACCGGATGGTCGGGGGACTGGGTGCGGTACTCCACCTGCCGCAGGCGGCGGCGGGCGTCCCGGGCGGCCTCCCCGATGGTCTTGGTGAACAGCTCCGGCGTCATGAAGTGGGAGCAGGAGCAGGTGGCCAGATAGCCGCCGTTTTTCACCAGCTTAATGCCCCGCAGGTTGATCTCCCGGTAGCCGGTGACCGCCTTCTTCACTGAGGCGCGGGACTTGGTGAAGGCGGGCGGGTCCAGGATCACCAGGTCAAATTTCTCGCCCTTCCGCTCCAGCTCCGGCAGCAGCTCGAACACGTCGCGGCAGGCAAAGCGTACCCGGTCGGACATGCCGTTGAGGGCGGCATTCTGCGTGGCCTGGGCCACCCCCAGCTCCGAGGCGTCCACCCCCAGCACCTCCGCCGCGCCGCCCTTGGCAGCATTGAGGGCGAAGGCCCCGGTGTGGGTGAAGCAGTCCAGCACCCGGCCGCCGCGGGCCAGGGGCTGGATGGCCAGCCGGTTGTACTTCTGATCCAGGAAAAAGCCGGTCTTCTGCCCCTCGGCCACGTCCACCTGATAGCGGACGCCGTTCTCCACAATCTCCACCACCGGATCGAAGGGGTCGGACAAGAAGCCCTTCACCCGCTCCATGCCCTCCTTGAGGCGCACCTTGGCGTCGCTTCGCTCGTAGATGCCCCGGACGGAGATGCCGTCCTCCTTCAAAAGATCCACCAGCAGAGACAGAATGGTGGATTTCAGCCGGTCGATGCCCAGGGCCAGGGACTCCACCACCAGCACGTCGGCAAACTTGTCCACCACCAGGCCGGGGAGGAAATCGGCCTCCCCGAAGATCACCCGGCAGGAGGAGGTGTCCACCGTGTCCTTGCGGTACTGCCAGGCGGCCCGTACCCGCCGCTCCAGAAAATCCCGGTCGATGACGGCCCCGGCGTCCCGGGACAGGACGCGCACCGCGATGGTGGAGGCCCGGTTGAGGAAGCCCACCCCCAGGGGGTAGCCGTTGTAGTCCTCGATGCGGACGATGCCGCCGTCGGCGGGTTCGCCCAGAATCTCTGCAATCTCGTTGTCGTAAATCCAGGGGCCGCCGGCCTTGAAGGCGCGGCCCTCTCCCCGCTTGAGACGGATGGCGGGCGTGTCTGACATGGTATCTCTCCTCTACAAGACTGGTTGAGCAGGCCGATGTGGGCATCGGCCCCTACGAGGCAGCGCTAGGGCTTGTTTGAACATTGGCGATGTGCCCAGCGGCGAGGGATTTGGGACCGCTGGCAAGCAATTTTTTCGCGGGAATCCGGACGGATTTCAAGGAAAAATTGCGCCGTCCAGGGGACAAAAGACCCGTCGATTGGGCATGTTGATATTTTTCAAACAAGCCCTAGGCTTGTCCCCGTCCCTATTACACCGAATGCTTTACCCGGTCGCGCTCCTCCGCCCGCTTGCCGTTGTTGAAGCGGTCCAGGGTTCCCACCAGATAGCCGGTGATGCGGCGGATGCGCTCAAAGGGCACGCCGTCGGCCTCGGTGCGGCCGCAGCCGGGGCACTGGTCGCCGATGATGCCGGAGAAGCCGCACACCGGGTCACGATCCACCGGGTGGTTGACGCTGCCGTAGCCGATGCCGCTCTCCTTCATGCAGCGGATGACCTTCTCGAAGGCCTCCAGGTTGTCGGTGGGATCGCCGTCCATCTCGATATAGCTGATGTGGCCGGCGTTGGTGAGGGCGTGGTAGGGAGCCTCAATCCGGATTTTATCGTAGGCGGAGATGGGGTAGTACACCGGCACGTGGAAGGAGTTGGTGTAGTACTCCCGGTCGGTGATCCCCTCGATGGAGCCGTAGCGGGCCCGGTCCAGCTTGACGAACCGGCCGGACAGCCCCTCGGCGGGGGTGGCGATGAGGGAGAAGTTGAGGCCCCGTTTGGCGGCCTCCTCGTCCATGCGGGCCCGCATGTGGGAGATGATCTCCAGGCCCAGCACCTGGGCCTTCTCGCTCTCCCCGTGGTGGACGCCAACAAGGGCCTTGAGGGTCTCGGCCAGGCCGATGAAGCCCACGGTGAGGGTGCCGTGCCTGAGCACCTCCCGCACCTCGTCGTCCCAGTCCAGCTTGTCGCTGTCCAGCCACACCCCCTGGCCCATGAGGAAGGGGTAGTTGTATACGTGCTTGCGGCACTGGATCTCAAAGCGCTCCAGCAGTTGCTCCACGCAGAGATCCAGCATCCGGTCCAGCCCCTCGAAGAAGACGTCCAGATCCCCCCTGGCCTTGATGGCCAGCCGGGGCAGGTTGATGGTGGTGAAGGACAGGTTGCCCCGGCCGTTGCAGATCTCCCGCCCGGGGTCGTACACGTTGCCGATGACCCGGGTGCGGCAGCCCATGTAGGCGATCTCGGTCTCGGGGCGGCCGGGCCTGTAGTATTGCAGGTTGAAGGGCGCGTCGATGAAGGAGAAATTGGGGAACAGCCGCTTGGCGGAGCACCGCATGGCAAGCTGGAACAGGTCGTAATTGGGCTCGCCGGGGTTGTAGTTGACCCCCTCCTTGACCCGGAAGATCTGGATGGGGAAGATGGGGGTCTCTCCGCCGCCCAGGCCGGCCTCGGTGGCCAGCATGACGTTCTTCATCACCATGCGCCCCTCCGGGGAGGTGTCCATGCCGTAGTTGATGGAGGAAAAGGGGGTCTGGGCCCCGGCCCGGGAGTGCATGGTGTTCAGGTTGTGGATCAGGGCCTCCATGGCCTGATAGGTGGCCCGGTCGGTCTCCTTCACCGCCCGCTGGTGGGCGAAGGCCTGGGCCTTCTCCACCTGCTCCGCCGTGCCGAAGGCGGGAACCAGCGCGGCCCGCTCGGCGGCGAAGTAGTCTCCGCAGTCCTCCAGAGTGGGCGCCAGCCCGGTGTCGGCTTTGAGCTGCGCCATAAGGGCCCTCAGCTCCCTCTCCGGGTCCTCCCGGCCCTCCAGCAGCATGAGGGCCCGGTCCAGGTTCTGGCGGTACACCCGCGCGAAGGTCTTGCGCACGCCGTCGGCCATGCCGTAGTCGAAGTTGACCACGCTCTGGCCGCCGTGCTGGTCGTTCTGGTTGGACTGGATGGCGATGCAGCACAGGGCGGCGTAGGAGGAGATGTCGTTGGGCTCCCGCAGGGTGCCGTGGCCAGTGGAGAAGCCCCCCTCGAACAGCTTTTTGATGTCGATCTGGCAGCAGGTGGTGGTGAGGGTGAGGAAGTCCAGGTCGTGGATGTGGATGTCCCCCTCCCGGTGTGCCCGGGCGTGGTCGGGGTTGAGCACAAACATGTCGTAGAACTGCTTGGCCCCCTCGGAGCCGAACTTGAGCATGCTCCCCATGGCCGTATCCCCGTCGATGTTGGCGTTCTCCCGCTTGATGTCGGAGTCCTTGGCCTTGGAGAAGGTGATGTCCTCATAGGTCTTCATCAGCCGGGTGTTCATCTCCCGGGCGCGGCTGCGCTCCTCCCGGTAGAGGATGTAGGACTTGGCGGTCTGCACATAGCCGTTGTCCATGAGCACCCGCTCCACCAGATCCTGAATGTGCTCCACATCGGGCTGGGCCTGCCCCTCCACCTCCAGGATGGAGAGCACCTCGTCGGCCAGCTTTCTGGCCTCCTCCCCCCGTCCGGGCTTGTAGGTGGCGTTGAACGCCTTCTCAATGGCGCGGGCGATCTTCTCCTCGTTGAACTCGGCCAGGCGGCCGTCCCGCTTGCGGATCTTTGTCAGTGTCATGGCTGTCCGCCCCCTTCTTCCTTCATGAAAAAAGCCAACACAGGGAAAGACACCCCGTCCAGGCTTGGCACTACATCTTGTGTTCTTATGTTCTTGATGTCTCCTATGATACCGTATCTTGGTTGGCCCGTCAAGGCACAAAACAAAAAGCGCGCCCCAAAAACAGGGCGTGCTTTTTGGCGGTTTCGCTGATTTTGGAACAGGGGACTTGACGGGATTTACAGCAGCACCAGGCCGTATTTCCGGGCCATCTCCTGGAGGAAGGCCGCCTCCAGCTCCCCGGTGCCGTCCCAGAAGGCCCGGCCCTGGTAGAGCCGCAGGGCCTGCTCCAGCAGCTCGGGCACGTCGGTCCAGAGGCACAGCGCATCCTTCACCGCGTATTGGTTCTCGGCAAAGGTGTAGAGGTCGTCCTCGTCGTAAATGGCGATCTTCAGCGCGCCCTGGGGGGCGTTCTCCTCCGCCTCCAGAATATCCTCCAGCAGATCGGAGGTGCACTCGATGGTCTCCCCCACATCGATGTCGGGCGTAATAAACCGGGCCTCCTTCTCACTGGCGCAGGGAATCACATCGGGATCCCGCCTGGGCGGGACGAAGGCGGAGAAATCCACCGCCTCCACCGCGGCGCGCAGGGCGGCCACATGCTCCGCCGTAGTGCCGCAGCAGCCGCCAAAGATACGAACGCCTGCCGCCGCGAAGCCGGCGGCGTAGGAGGCGAACTCCTCCGGCGGGCAGTGGTACACCGCCTGCCCCTCCACCGTCTCGGGCAGGCCCGCGTTGGGCTTGGCAATGAGCGGGACGGTGGTGTAGGGGGTGAGGCGGCGCATCTGCTCCAGCATCTCCGCCGGGCCGGAGGAGCAGTTCAGCCCGAAGGCGTCCACCCCCATGCCCTGCATGACGATCAGGGCGGCCAGCACGTCGGTGCCCGAGAGGGTACGGCCGTTCTCGTCGCAGGTAAAGGTAACCCACACCGGCCTATCCGACACGCTCTTGCAGGCCAGTACCGCCGCCCGGGCCTCGGGCATGGTCATGGTGGTCTCAATGAGGAAGAGGTCCACCCCCGCCGCCGCCAGGGCAGCCGCCTGCTCGGTATAGATGGCCACCAGCTCCTCAAAGCTGCTCTCCCCGAAGGGGGCGATGAACAGCCCCGTGGGGGCCATGTCCCCCGCCACCAGAGCGCGGCCGCCGGCAGCCTGCCGGGACAGCTCCACCAGCCGGCGGTTGTAGTCCGCCACCTGCCCGAAGATACCGTGCTGCTCCAGCCGCACCCGGTTGGCCCCGAAGGTGGGGGCGATCAGCACCTGGCTGCCGGCCGCCACATAACCCCTCTGGAGCTCCAGCAGGGCCTCCGGGTGGCCGAGCACCCACTGCTCCGTGCACGCGCCGGCGGGCATGCCCCGCTTATACAGCTCGGAGCCGGTAGCTCCGTCCAGCAGGATGGGCAGGGATAAGGGGGGGATGGTGTCCATAATTGTTTTATTCCTCCTAAAATTGCATGGCTGCATGATTGGGAGATAGTATATCACAAAACGATATGGGAATGCAAGTACAGCCTCATATAGACAAAAACAAAGGGTGTAGGACTACAATACATATTGGACATCTGA
>NZ_JH417819.1 GCF_000239295.1 Flavonifractor plautii ATCC 29863 | reverse complement strand
CAAACCATTTTGCGAAAATTCCTTGACACTACCTCGCTTGGGGCTTTATCTTTAATTTTTTGATTATCGGCATTATTTAAGAAACAAAAATTCACAAGCGGATAAATCTCTTTCCTGTTTTTCCCCAAACGCTGTAAGTATTTATCAGGAAAAATATGATGAAATTCTTTTGTGCTAGATTGCTTTAGTGTTACAGTCAAATCTACATTTGCGCCAGAGATAAAGGAACGCGGAGAATTAGAGGCTAGCATGGCAATAAATGTTTTTGTATTGACTGTATTAACATTGAACTGATTATCAACAAAAAATGCAGGAGTTATTTCGCATTTAAAAGAGCTGATGTCAAAATTTTCATCCGCACGAAGTTTAGTCATTGCAGCTAAATCGCTTTGATGTGCACTATTTACACCACTTGAGTAGCGCCTGGAAAAACAACTTCTCCAGAACCATTTTATTAACTGTCGTCTTTGCTTATCCGTATATAACTGTCCATTAGTCTTAGCTGAACCAAAAAATTTAACTAACGAAACTAACATTGCAGGATATGGGACATAGAACAACGAGTATAGATTCAATTCCTGTTGCAAAAAATCAATAGACGATTTTAGTCCGTTTCTGATTTCTTCAAAATGGTCACGAACTTGCTCTCCCGTTAAATCCATAATTGCACTGGGCGAAGTGCTATTAAGAATATAGCCTGTGAAACATTTCATTAACAAATCTTGGTCTTCTGCAATCCCGCTAAATCCATATCCAGAAAGTTCAGCAGAAAGTTCATCTAATCTTTCTTGCAAATCAAAATCTGTACTCCAACTCCATGCCGTTAATAGTTGAAAAGAGTCAAGAGGAATACCGGCCCGATTTATCCGTTCAAAGACAATGGCAACAATGCTTTTATTATCAGTTTCCATCATTTGAACAGGTACGTTAACTTCCTTAAATACCTCTTGCAGCTTATCAATTTCTTCCTTTAATTCATCGTTGAGGCTCTCAGTTGCTTTCCGATATTTAACAGAATCAAACAATGTAGAAATAGGGAAATGTTTAGATAAATCCACTTCCTCTTCGCTTAATGGAACAAATTGAATTTCCTGTGCGCTTTTTCCTGAACCTATAAGATAATAAATATCTCGCCAGTTAGGATCATTTTCTGGTTGAAGTTCTGTTTGGAAAACAGAAAAAATCGATGTTAATCGTTGCTGTCCATCTAATACATAGTCTATTGGATAATCTTTAGTAGGCTCTGGTAAAATAAATCTTCCTAAACTTCTTTCGTTAACGAGTTGCTCTCTTGTTCTCCAAAGCAAGACTGCTCCAATTGGATACCCTTTATATAAGCTATCCATAAAAAATGCAATAGAATCCGGTTCCCAAACAAATCCTCTTTGAAAGGAAGGGATTCGTATCTCACCACTACTAATTTTATCAATAATTTTTCTGATTGATAAGTTTTCCAACACTATACCCCTCTCATTATTCTATTTACTCTAATTATATATCTCTTTGTACCTTGAGCCAATATCTTCTAAGAATTTTTTCATGTCTTCCATAACATCAGGTGGGCTAATAATGGCTGCCCGTTTACGGAAACCGCAAATCCACGCAAAAAACTGGTCACTAACTTCCACATCGGCGGTCACAACAAAATGCTTTTCATCATCCTGCCTGTAAAATACATCGGGGCTTGTTCCAAAGCGCTCAATCGCCGTATCTAATAACTGATTGATAAAGCGGATACTGACACGCTTTTGCTTCCCGCCAAACATGGAGAACACACGGCGGGTATAGCTCTCCATATCCAGCTCGGCAAACACCTTTGCACCCTCTCGCGGTTCATCAATGGCCTTTACTTCCTTCATGCGGTCAACGCGGTATCTCCGTATCTCCTGGTATCTATCATCAAAAGCCAGCAGATAATAGTTCCCATCATTTATCAGCAGCTTATAAGGGCTGACTTTATAGGTTGCCCCCTTGCGGCGCTCCACCTGTTCTCTCTTGTTTTGAAGTGCATATTTCAAATACTTGAAGGTGATTTTTTGCGGTGTGTGTGGCTTTCCGTCCTGCTTGGTAGCCATAGCCGAATAGATAATGCCAACAGTCAGCAAAATGTTGTTGCGGGTTGTTTTCACGCGGTCACAGAGGAACACTTCTTTTTGCAACTCTTCCGCCTGGTAGATACTGCAAAACTCGCTGATGGTCTTTACAAGCTCCTTGGCCTTGGACGCAGATATAAACTTGGCGGCGTGGACACACTCAGCCAGCAGCCGCAAATCGTCAAATTCAAACTGGCGGGACAGTAGCCGGTATTTCCCACCCTGTCCCCCGTCTATGTCCATCCCGTAAACATCGCGCAGGGCGGCAATATCCCGGTAGATGGCGCGGCGCTCCACTTCAATCCCACAATCTTCCCGCAGATAGTCCACAATGTCCCCGGCGGTGATCGGGTGGTTTTCATCGGAATTTTCCAAAAAGTATTTCGCCACAAAAAGCGTTTTCACTTTTTGCTTTTCTGCTCTTGCCATGTGTGCCGCCTCGCTTTCCCGGTCTTATATCCAGTGTACCATAAAATCAGGGAAAAGGCAGCAGCGAAGTTATAGGGGGCCGCTCCACTATGAGCGGCCCCCCTGTCAAATAAGCTGTGCGTGGTTCTGTATTGCCGTTTCTATCCGCTGTGGCTCAATGCCGATATATCGCTGTGTCACGGCGGCGGAGCTGTGTTGTAGCAGCCTTTGCACCAGGGCAATATCGTAGCCGTTTGCCTTGTATATCTCGGTGGCGTACCACTTGCGGAAGCTGTGAGTGCTGATACCCTCAAAGCCCAGGTAATCGCACACGATATGAAGCTGTTTCTGTATAGCTCGCTCGGTGATGGGAAAAATCAGATCTTCACGGCGGATATTGTGGCGCAAGCAATAATTCTCTATGTATTGCTGGATAACAAGCGGAACCGTGAACACGCGGCGTTTGCCTGTTTTCTGCTCGGTGATTTCCAGTCGGTATCTGTCCCCGTCCCGGACAATATCACAAGGCCGCAGTTTCAATATATCGCTGATACGCAAGCCCAAATTCCCTTCCAGCACAAGGGCGGTGGCTATGCGCTCATTGGGGCGGCAACCGCTGAACCCCTCGCGCATGGTCTGAATTATCTCCTTATATTGCTCGGTGGTGAGCGCCTTTGTTTTCTTGTTCATGGTGGCCTCCATCGTCAAAAGTTCGTTATTTCAAGCGGGAAAGTTCGTGTATGATGGGCGGCGGCGGAAAAGTCCCGGAATACCTTGATTTTGGTGTTCGTATTTCTTCACTTATACGAACTTCGGGAATTTGGGTGGGGATTGCTCCCCACCCTTCCCTGTTACCCTGCAAGCACCATCGGCGCGCTGCAATCTAAACAAGCTATGTGAACTTCCTTTGTGGCTCGGACAGAATTGCCACAACAAGGGCAGATATATTTCCTTGTGCTGGACGGGCGCGGCGGCGGTGGTGTCGTTCCTGTTCCGCTGTGTGTCCCTGTCCCGGTGATATGGAACCCGGCAAACTCGTTGCGGCTTATGAGAATGTCGGTCAAACCGTTCTCCAATATGAAGTCCAGCAGTTCGTCAGAGGGGCTTGTGTGGCTCCACCCGTATTTGTCGCTATGCTCCACTATCAGGCCGTGGGCTTCGGCGGCGGCTTTGAAGCGGCGATTGTGGTAGGTGTTGCCCCGGCTGCAATCCTGTATGCCGTTCTCATAGTTGTAGTAATGTACCATTTCGTGAAGCAGGGTCGCGGTCACTTCCTCGATGGGCCGGGCCAGTGTCCCGGCTCCTATGTTGATTTCGTGGGTGCCGCCCAACTTGGAAACCCATGTGTCCTCACGCAAGGAAAAATGGCCGTAGGCGCGGGGCGTGGATTGTATGGTGATGGTCGGTCTTGAAAGTGCATTTTCAAAGAATTCGGCGTTCAGCAGATCGAAAACCTTGTTCAGATACCCGGCCACTCGATTATAGCTTGTCAGTTCTTTCATGTCTTTTTCTCTCCTATTCTTGATTTTGGGGAGAGGGCAAGCTATAATGGTCTTGCCCTCTCCGTGAGGTTTGGGTAAAGCTCTTTGCGTGTCTACTTTGGTCGGTGGTTCACGCAAGGGGCTTTTCTTTAGGCGCTGATGGAGAAGCGGCGGCTGGCGCTCTGTTTGGTGTATTCCTTATACAGTTCGCCGTGAGCCTTTTTGAAGGCCGTGGTATCAAACCGATTGGAGAGAACCGAAGTCCAGCGGACGATATACTTTCCAGCGGTCATTTCCTCGGTGTCGCGTTCCATCATTTCAGCCTTGATGCTGTCCCGGATGGCCTCTGCCTCTGCTTTGGCTTCCTCAATAACAGCTTCCCACTCGTTCAGCGCCTCGATTTTGGCTACCAGCTCATTCTTGCTCATTGCTCATTCTCCTTTGCTTTTTATTTGGGGTGTTCCCCTTAACTGTCTTTATTATAGCACTAATATCCGGTGCTGTCCATTGACATTTAGCACTAATTTTTAGTGCCGTATTTGTGCACAATTAGCACTTGATTTTAGTGCAATTTCGTGTTAAAATAAGGACAATGGAGGAGGTGCGCGTTTTCATGGCAATCCGCTACAAGGTAGACATAATGGCAAAACTCAAAGAAAAAGGGTATTCCTCTACCAAAATCCGGGAAGAAAAGTTGATTGGGCAATCCTATTTACAGCAATTACGACACGGGGAATTGGTATCGTGGAAAACTTTGGATACTATTTGTACGCTTTTAGACTGTCAGCCCGGCGATTTACTGGAATACGTCAGGGAAGCCCCAAGCGACAGGTAATTTATGGGAACTACGAAAGACTACTAATGTTGATTACAGTAGTACGAAAATCCAGCGCAGCGCGAAAAAACAGGAAGCGCGTCGTGACGTTCGCCACGACGCGCCAGCTTCAAGCAATACTCGGGAGGTGCCGCCATGTTCGGAGATACGGATTTGCCCCTTGCTCTTATCATGGAAGAAATACTCGGCTGGGAGAAGAAGCCCGGTGAAAAGGATGAAGAAGAGAAAGAAAGCACACAACTTTCATCAACTTCCAAAAAGTCTTGAACACAAAAAGAGAAGTCGGAGAGAAGATTTTACATCTTCCTCCGACTTTTTGATTTAACGACACATCTTTGTCAGATCAGCGCGGCTCTCATTTGAAATAAAGGCGAACGGTCTTATCTATCTTTTCTTTCACGGCCTTATCAAGCTCCTGTTCGGTTTTGACCTGTATCTCCTTGGCGCTGCTGTCTATCACGCTCTTTGCCAGGGCGTTCACCAAATCGCGGCGCTGCATGAGATAGTCATAGAACCTTTGGCGGCGACTCTGTTCGTCCTGCCAGCTCTCCTTCGCCCTCTTGTAATTCTCTAAAGCAGTTGGAGCGGAACCGCTCTGTGCGGCAAGGACGTTTTCAATCCAGTGGGTACGGTTGGCCTTATCTTGGCGCTCGAAATCCTACAAAATTTGAAGTAATTCTTTGAACATTGTTGTGTTCCTCCTTCATTGATTTTTTTGAGAGTGTACTTTCAAGTGCGGAAGCGGAAACCCGGCGTACCCCGTGGGGATTATATCTTTCTCTTTTAACCCCTTCGGGGCGTGCCGGGTTTCCGCTGGATTACACTGAAAGCACCAAATAATAACCCCGTTTTATCCTTTTTAGGACACCGTTATCAACCAGCCTCTTTCTCGCTTTATCATCGGTGTACCCCATTTCTACAAGCTGGTTTGTTGTAAGGGTATCACCTATCTTTACCGCCCCACACGCGGCAGAAAAACGCTCCTGCACTTTTTTCTTGCCCTTCTCCTTGTTCCGGGCGGCGTTGGTTTCCTGGTTGTATTTTGCCATCTCGCCGGGGGCCTTCAAGTCCCGGTTGTCCACAAATTCAACATCGGTATTGTAGTCAACTACAAATCTGTAATCGGCGGCGGGTATTTCCCCGGACAGAGGGAACGGAGCGGAACCGCCTACAAAATATTCATTTATCCACTCCGTTATTGCTCTGCAATCCTCTTGTGTAAGGGTGAGGTATCTACCGCAGCGGTCAAACTGATAATACATGGTGGGCCGAACCTATTTCCACATTTTTGAATAGCTGCAACGGCAGGCCCGGCACCGATCTAAAATTTCAATCAGCTTTACTTGCCAGCGCTTCCAGGTCATTGAGCTTCCCGTGAAAAGCGCCCTGTCCTCCTGGTAGTCAACGGAATAGCACCATGTCTGCTGTGCGGCAGCGTCCAGCTTCATCCCCACACCAAAGGTCACCAGCTTGGCTAAACCGTTGGGCCAATGCAAGCGGGACAGTAAATCATCGGCGGTTTTATTGTCCTCTTCACGCTTGCAGAACCAGATTAAGTCAAGGCTGTCCTGTTCGTCCACTTCTTCCAATCCATACTTCCACGCCAAAATTTCATACATCAATTTGGTTCGCTATCCGCCTGTCAGCCGCAGCACATCATCCGCAGCTTGCCCCAGGAACTTCACGCGCTTCTTGACTTTGTTGTATTGGTCGGGGAAGGCCAGCATGAAGAACTCTTCCCGCTTGGAGCGGTTACCGTTCCAGACAATCCAATGCCCGGTTCTCTGCTTGCCGTTCTCTTCTGTTGTCACATTCTCCCAGGCAATCGGAAGGTCGCGGAAGGTTGGCTCGGCGGCGGCTTCTTCCAGCGTGGCGGAAGTATCATCTTCGAGCGGCAGCGGGACTTGTGGCGCTGCTTCGAGCGCTTCATGTAAAGATAGCCCGTCAAGCTCTTTGCCCTTGTTATCGCCCTGCATAATGTCAGCCCATCGCCCATTGACAAGCTCTGTATCAGGCCCACGGTCACAAATATTAGACCATGTTAAAGAGCAGCCTTGCGGCTGGAAACTATGTCCCGGTTTGCTCCATAGGAAGAACACCTTGCCGCCCAGCTCCACACCAAAGACATGGTAAATATCAATGCCAATACTGAACCACTGGGAACTGGAACAGTCAGAGGATTTTGTTTGCAGATCGGCAAAGACTTCTCGCTGCTCTGCGCTCATTTGCTGCAACAGCTCGCCTTTAGAAAGCTCTTCCAGCATGGCATAACTCTTGCCGCCTTTGCCGCTTGTGCGTTTACCCTTGCCGCTGCTCATGGGACGCGATAAGTCGAAGTTTTCTTTGATAAGCTGGTAAAGTTCTTGCGTCTTATCGGTCAGGCCAATGGTATTATTCCATTCTTCCCACTCATAGATAAAGTGTCCTGTATCGCAAAACAGATCGACTTTGTTTGTTCCGTCCCGTGTGATGGCCCCAGTTTTACATACAAAACTCGCAGCGTTCTCACTTGCCAATAAATTGATACTGTCAAAAAGTGGCTCTGCCTTTTTCTTGTCTATCCCATAAAACATGTGATAGCCGCCGCCCTGTGACCTTGTTACTTTATCCGCTAAACGGTGAGCTTCTTTGAAAAAATGGCTCTCTACGTCAAATTCATCAAAGTCAATCACAAAAATGTGAAGGTTGCCAAACATGGCATTATCAAGCCAAAGACTGATACGTAAAACTTTGCTGCTTTTCTCCCAGTTTTCGCTACTCCAAAACCGATAATATTCTCTTCGGGCTTCTTCATAGGAAAGTTCGTAGTATTTGCGTTTATCACCGTTTTTACTGCCATACAAATTTTGAATTGTATCATCGTAATGGTCGATAAAAACAGGAACTTTTATCAGCCTTCCATTGTGCCAACACTTCTCACCCAAAGTAAAACAGTTGTTGTACCTCGGATTGTCCCCTGCTGGCAACAGGTTCTAATTCGCCATCTTGTACGCTTCCTTTCTTTGTAGATTTAAGCAAACAGTAGGAAGCGTGTTGCCAGCACTTGGCGTTGCTACCCGGAAGCATAGAACGGAAGCGCTCTACAAGATGGAAGGCCACAACGCCTTCATCCTACTGCTTGTTTAAGCCTACAAAGGGAACCATGACTTACAAATCTATTTTCCTTTTTCTGTAAATATTATAACATAAAAATTTTTTTGTGTCAAAGAAACGGTTTTAGCCTTGTATTTGCCTCATTCTGCAACAAAGTTGTTGCCTTTGCTCTAAAAGTTGTTGCTGGATAATTGGAAGTTGCCGCTACTTCTCAAAAGTTGTTTCGGAGTTGTCGGTTCTTCTCACAAGTTGACTTCTTGCGCGTGAAGATCCGTTTTTGAAAGTGTAGTTTCAATTTGGAGCGGAACCTGGACAACAAAAAAGTGAAGCGGCTGGCAGTACCGCTTCACTCTCAATCATCATAATGGCCTTTGCATTGATAGACTTCGACCTGTCCATCGACCATACGATAAACAAGTCTATTCGTATCGTCAATGCGTCGGCTCCAATAGCCTGACAAGTTTTCCTTCAACGGCTCTGGCTTTCCAATCCCTTCAAATGGACTTCTGCAAATGTCCTTCAACAAGGCATTTATCCGTTTCAGCGTTTTTCTGTCCTGTCCCTGCCATGACAGATATTCTTCAAACGCCTGTTCCGTGAATGTGATGTTAGTCCCCATCGGCAAGCTGCTCCAACTCGTCCATAGACTTGACTACCACCTTGCCCTGTCCGGCCTGTTTGATGCTGTTGTCCAATGCCCGCATATTGCTGTCGCTGTAAAATGGGTCTGCGTAAATCTCAAAGGGGATTTTGCCCTGCCGCAAGGTCTGGCGCACAAAGATATTAAAGGCCGTTGTCATGCTCATACCCATGTCGGCAAAGACGGCTTCGGCACGCTCTTTCAGGTCTTTGTCAATGCGGATATTGAGGTTTGTTGTTTCTGCCATTGTGACCACTCCTTTCTATGGCACTATTATTCTATTCTTTTTTACGCGCAATATCAATACTTTGCACGTAAATTTACATAGCGTTCATGTTTAAACATGCATTTTCAATTTGGAGCGGAACCGCAGATCACGAGCGGCTGGCAATTTCCCTCACAAGAAGGTCAAAAGGTAGGCTAGGAGTACCCCCAGGTGGAGCGGAACAGGGAAACGCCTCGCGGCGGCGGGGGATGGTTCCAGGAAAATGCGGTTGTAATTTCCGGCGGCGGCTTTTCTTGGGAGTTTTCCCGACCGCTGATAAATCACGGAGAACACAGCCGGGAACGGTAGCAAGCAAATAATGAAAAGGGCAAGAGTTTTTGTTTAGTAATTACTCTTGCCCTTCTATCGTTTCTTCAATTTTAGCCACCAATTCACTTGGCTGCATTTCTAAAGCTCCTGCAATTTTCCAAATAGTTTCAAAGTTCGCTTGTTTGGTTCCATTTTCAATCATTGATAAGTGTGTGCGTGCAATTCCAGCAAAACCGCTCAACACATCTTGAGAAATCCCTTTTGCTTTTCGCAGGTTTCGGATTGTTTGCCCTACCGCGTAATTATCAAACTGCACGACAACACCTCTTTTCTCACTATATTGTATGAGAAAATTCTTGTCGTACTGTCTATGATAATAGACATTTTCACAAAACCATGCTATACTTCATTTGGTAGTCCCCTCTCTTACATTTTATTTGATTAGGAGGAATAGGTAGTAATGAAAAAGATAGTGTCTCTTCTACTGGCCGGAGCATTAACGTTGTCTTTAGCCGCTTGCGGCGGGGACACGACCAGCGATGTCAGCGGAACCAGCGGCGCAAACGTATCAGGCAGCAGCGAAACCAACACGCCGAGCGGCAGCGAAACCCCCGATGACGATGCAAACAGCAATCAGGAAGTAACTGTTCCAAACAACGGGGAGTGGGATGAAATTCTCTGCTCCGGGGACGGGTATCACCTGGTAAAGAAAGAGGTTGATGCCTACGATGGATATAAATTTACGCTTGGCGTCGTGGATGATGATGGCGAATGGGTACAGGAATTGACCGACACCGGAACTTTTGTGGAGGAAGTACGGTTCCGTGCCGAGGGCAGCAGCGAAACTCTGCGAGATAGCTCCTGTTACATGTACCTTGGTGAGGGCGTTTTCCTGGCCTCTCCGGGTGTGTCCGTATACACGAAGGACGAAGAGTACCGGGTCGGCCCTTGGCCGGACATGATAACCGACTCTGTCACAGGTCAACTTGATGTTGCGGTCTGGGAGTGTCTTATCTGGAATGTTGTCGATAACTCTCAAGCCAAGTTTGATGCCTCTAAAATATCTACTTTCCAAGATGGCTAC
Source organism: Flavonifractor plautii ATCC 29863 (assembly GCF_000239295.1). Classification (GTDB taxonomy): domain Bacteria; phylum Bacillota; class Clostridia; order Oscillospirales; family Oscillospiraceae; genus Flavonifractor; species Flavonifractor plautii. The sequence continues at coordinate 7,828 of NZ_JH417819.1, read as the reverse complement.
TCGCTTTTCTGCGAGTCAGAGGACGCCTTTGGCGGCGGTAGGCTCAATGCGCTGAACACAAAGGGCGAAATCACCGAATTTACCTGCGAGTTCGTACCCAATAAGCCCGGCCACAACTTCCCCGTCTATTCGGAGGGATTGTTCTATGCCTGTACTGACAAGGCGGCCAGCCCTGGCTTTTATGACATTGAGGGAAACATGGTCATTGATTTGTCATCGTATAACATGGGTAGAATACCCTATTCCAGTGAAATGGGAGTAAACGCCCCGTACTTTGAAAATGGACAGGCCACTATTTTGTTCGCCAATAATGCTGGCAGTGTGTTTGAGGCAGTTATTGATAAAACTGGGGCTTTTGTAGGTGAACCCGAAAAAGTAGATGTTTCTGTTTATTGATTACAACATAGCCAAAGAGGACGGTACACCAGCAGTACCGTCCTCTCTCATTTTGTATTCCATTGTTATCAAGCGTCCTTCTTTTCCAGTTGCTCGGTCTGGGCCTTCTTCTCTTCCTGCTTCTTCTGGAAGGCCGCAAGGTCAATCACCTTGGGGGCATTGTTGCCGAAGTCGGGCAGCTCCTTGTACTTGGGGAACTGGTTCTTGAACCAATCCAGCACAAACTTGTAATGGTTGGACTGTCCCAGGGAACACTTCTTAACCACCTCGAACTGGGCCAGCAGCTCGTCGGCGTTCTCAAACACGCTCATGTACTGCTCCATGTGCTTGTAGGTCAGGTTCTTGTTGGGGCGGGCCTTCTTGGGGGCGCGGCGGGTCTTGCGGATAATGGTCAGGCCGGGGAAGTCGGCGCGGAGTTGCAGAAACAGCTTGTATTCCTGGGAATTGGGATTGTTGAGGGCGTCCTCGAAAGCCTTGCTCATGGTCAGGGTGTTGTTCACAAAATCAATCTTATAAGTGTTGTTCTTCATGGTATTTTCCTCCTTAAAATTTTGATCTGAATTTTGAGTTGTCTTAAAAGTCCAGGTAGATGTCAGGGGTATCGCCTTCGTGGAGAGGATGGTTGGGATAGGCAGCTTTCAGGCTGTTGTATTGGACTGTGAACTCCGCTTTCAGCGCTTCATCGGTCAGGCCAGTCAAATGTGCTCTTTCTTTGTCGTATTCTCCATCGGCGGTGCAGAAGAGCAACAAATAGCCAATCATGCGAGTACGGGTGAATTTCATAATATCAAACTCCTTTTCTGATTTTTGAAAAATGCACTTCAAGTAATGCTTACAGACCAGAGGCAAGTTTTAGATCGGCGGCGGTTTCGCTGGCGGGAGCAGTTTCCTCGGCGGCAGTGGCCTCGACCTCCTGGCCCTCCTTCTTGCTCTCGTCCTCCTTCAACTCGGGGAAGGTAGCAAGGAACCAATTTAGCACGGCGTGGTAGCGGTTCTTCTTGACAATGGCAAGGTTTTTCTGCCTATCAAACTCCTTCATCAGTTCATCGGCGTTCTCCTGCAAGCTGATGTACTCGGCCATCTTCTCATAGGTTCTGTTTTTGGCGTCGTTCTTCTTGTTCTTCGCCTTCTTGATGGTCTTGGTCACCATCTGAGCGCTGGGGAAGTCCTGGCGGTAGGCTTTCCACTCTCTGTATTCGGGAGTGCCGAAGATACGGGCCTGCTTCTCAAAAGCCTTGGTGACCTGGGCATGAGTGTCGTCGATGTAGATGATAGCGTTCTTTTTCATGGTGGTAATCTCCTTTTTCATTTTGATTTTGTTTTGAAGGACTTTGTTTTTTCTTGTTCTCTGTCCCTCTTTGTGCTTTAAGTATAGCACCGGGAAAAGAAAAACCTGTACTTTAACCGGAACATGTAGTATAATAGAAACAAGAAAAAAGCAGCCGAAAATCGGCTGCAAAATGAAAGGAGATAGGCAAAAAGCAATCAGCGGCGGGAATTTTTTGCTCTGGCGGCTCAAAAAATCGGTGGAAGTCAAGGAAATCTCTTCAAAACTTCTTGATTTTTGTCCCGGCAAAGCAAAAACTTCTCAAAAGTTGTTAATTTCTCTTCATTTTTCGGTATTAAGCGGTAAAAACCGCTTGATATAGGGCAAAAAACTGAATATCCACATGTGGAAAGTTTTCACGGATGGAAAAGAAAGAAATGCCACAAAAATATCCACAATGGAGCGGTGACAGCGCAAAAAGAGAGGGAACAGGTTTCCCCATTCCCTCTCAAAAAGTGCTTATTTATGCGGTTTTGATTAGCCGAAGTACCGCTTCAGCAGGCCCTCGAAAGCCTTGCCGTGGCGGGCCTCGTCGCGGGCCATCTCGTGGACGGTATCGTGGATGGCGTCCAGGTTCAGCTCCTTGGCCTTCTTGGCCAGCTCAAACTTGCCCATGGTGGCGCCGTTCTCGGCATCCACACGCATCTCCAGGTTCTTCTTGGTGGAGTCGGTCAGCACCTCTCCCAGCAGCTCGGCGAACTTGGCGGCGTGCTCAGCCTCCTCCAGAGCGGCCTTCTCCCAATACAGGCCGATCTCGGGATAGCCCTCACGGTGGGCCACACGGCTCATAGCCAGGTACATACCGACCTCGGAGCACTCACCCTGGAAGTTCTCGCGCAGGCCCTGGAGGATCTCCTCGGGAGCGCCCTTGGCCACGCCCACCACGTGCTCGGCGGCCCAGGTCTTGTCGCCGCCCTGGAGCACAAACTTCTCCTTGGGGGCCTTGCAGATGGGGCAGAAGTCGGGAGCGGAATCTCCCTCATGGACGTAACCACAGACAGAGCAAACCCACTTTTTCATGATGTAATTCCTCCTGTTTATTCTAATAATGATATTTTATTGCTATGTGGCAGAAGTTCTAATCAGTAATGATTATCATTTCTGTTTATAAGATAGCACAACTTAACTTTTTCGTCAAGTCCTTTTTTCGAATTTCAGGAAAATTTTTTCGCATCTGCTCCCCGAACCGTATCCTCCAGCTCCCCAAACGTAAACAGGGCGTTGAGCACCTCCAGCAGGGCGTTGGGGGAGAGCCGTTCGGGCAGCTCCAGCCGGTGGAGCAGCTCCTTCCGCCGCTCCGCCGCCCCCGGCCCGCCGGACAGGCCCAGCGCCATCAGATCCGCCTTGGTGATGGCCCGCCGGGGCGGGACGGCGGTCTCCCCCTCGTCCAGGAAGGTGGCCCCCGCCCGGCGCAGCGCCGCCTCCAGTACCTCGGGGCGCATACCCTCCACCCCCAGCTTGCCCTCCTTGCCGCCCCGGCGCTTGCGGCGCTCCTTGCCGTACACGTCGGGCACATAGGCGTGCTTCACCTGCTCGGGCGGGATGCTCCCCTTCAGGTGGCTGCGGATGACAAAGCCCGCTCCGTCCGGGTCGGTGAGGACGATCAGTCCCCGCTTCTCCGCCAGGCGGCGCAGGAGGGCCAGCCGCTCCTTATCCTTGAAAATGCCGAAGCCGGAGGTCTCCACGATCACCGTGTCCACCAACTGGGAGAGGGTATTCTTGTCGTAACGGCCCTCGACCACGATGGCCTCCCTGATGCGCAGCATGTCATCCCCACCCCAGGCAGGCGTAGCCCGCGTACCAGCCGGAGCCCAGATATTCGGTGTAGAGCACGCCGGGGCGGGCGCTCCCCCGCCAGGGCACGGAGTACACCCCAAGCCGGTCCAGCGGCTCGCTGGACAGCCAGGCCGCCGCCTTCTCCCCCCGCAGAGCCAGCACCGCGGCCCCGTCCTCCATCCGGACGGACTCCAGCGCCGCCCCGTCCAGGGGCACCGGCCCCAGAGCGCCGGCGTCCAGCTCCCCCGCCTCCGCGGCGGAGCGCAGGGCAGCCAGCTCGTCCCGCCGCACCGCCAGCAGGCGCTTGGCCTCCCGGCGGATGTGCTCGATCTGGTTTTTGCGGCCGCCGGCGGCCAGATACCAGCCCGCGGCCCCCACGGCCGCCGCGGCGGCCACTCCCAACAGCGTCTTCTTTTTCATCGCTTACGCTCCTTTCTTGACGGCCAGCTCCATGAGCAGGCCGATCAGCAGCTCCTCGCCGTCCGCCCCGGTGGACTTCATGGCCAGATCGGTCTGGCCGCAGCGGAGCACCGCCCGGCGGCACCAGGGCAGGGAAAAGCGCCGGGCGGACTGCATGAGCCGCTCCGCCGGGTAGGCCGAGCGCATGCCCCACAGCTCCATGAGGTAGGGCACGCCCTTTCTGTGCTCGATGGCCAGGCGGGCGGTGTAGAGCTGGCGGAGCTGCTTGCCCAGCACCGCCAGCAGCTTGATGGGGGCCTCCTGCATGTGGAGCAGCTCCCCCAGCACCTCCGCCGCCTTGTCGAAGTTCCCGGCGGCGATGGCGTCGGTCATCTGGAACACCACCGCGTCCAGCTGGGGGGTGGCCACGGCGTCGATATCCTGCCGGGTCACCCGGTGGTGGGCGGCGTAGGAACCGATTTTCCCGATCTCAGAGATCAGGTTGTTCATCAGATCGCCGCACAGGAAGATCAGGTACTTGGCGTCCTCGGTGCCGATGTCGTGGTCCATGGCCTTGAAGCGGCGGGAGATCCAGTCCACCAGATCCCCCTGCCCCTGGCGGTTGAAGGGCACCACGCTCCCCTTCTCCTTGAGCAGGGCGGCCAGCTTGGTGCGGGCGTCGGCCTTGTACTCGATGAGATCGTAGACAAACACCAGGCAGACGTAGTCGGGCAGCTCCCGCAGCACCGCCGCCAGGGCGTCCTTGTCCCCCTTGTAAATATCGTAGTCGTTGACCACGATGAGGGTACGCTCGCTCATCATGGGCAGGCAGTCCACCATCTGGGCCAGGGTTTTGACGTCAAACTCCTTTCCGCTGAGGGTGTGGAGGTTGAACTCCTCCATTCCGGCGGGCAGGAGCTTCTTTTTCAGCTGCCCCAGGTAGAAGTCCCGCAGGTAGGCCTCCTCCCCGTGAAACACGTAGAGGGTGCCGATGCTGCCCTCCTTGATGTCCTTTTTCAGCTTCTGGTAGGCCGCAGTGTCCGGCTTTGCTTTGGGCGGCATGGCAATTCTCCTTACTTTGCGGTAATAGTGACGGTGCCCGACCAGTCGGTGCGGTAGATCGCGCAGCCGGCGGCGGCCAGGCGTTCCAGGGTCTCGGGCGCGGGGTGCCCGTAGGTGTTGTAGCCCACGGAGATCACCGCCAGCTCCGGCCTCGTCGCCAGCAGCAGCTCCTCCGAGGTGGCATATTTGGAGCCGTGGTGCCCCGCCACCAGCAGCTCGAGATCGGGGAGCGCCCCATATTTGATGAGCCGCTTCTCCACCGTGTCATTCATGTCGCCGGTGATCAGCCCGTCGAAGTCCCCGGCGGTACACAGGATGGAGAGGCCCTCCTCGTTGGCCCCGCCGCTGCCCAGGGGCGCGTAAATGCGCAGGGCGGACTCCCCAAAGGTCACGTCGGCATCCTCCGCCAGAAAGAGGGTCTCAATCCCCTTTTCCTCCGCCAGCGCCGTGATCTCCCGGCGGAGGGGGTCGTCCTCCTCCACGTCGGGGAGCACCAGCAGCCCCACCTCCAGCCGCTCCAGCAGCTCCGGGATGCCGCCGGCGTGATCCTCGTGGTAATGGGTGAGCACCACCAGATCAATCCGGCTCAGGCCCAGGGACTGGAAGTAGTCGGCGGCGGTGTCGCCGGGGTTGTCCGCCCCGGTGCCGCCGCAGTCCACCAGGGCGGCGCGCCCGCCGGAGAGCAGGGCCACCGACAGGCCCTGTCCCACGTCCAGCACCGAGACGGTGAGCCGCCCGGCGGTGTGGGACGCGGCCTGGAGCACCAGGGCCATGCACAGCCCGGCCGTCCCCAGGCCCAGGGGCACCAGGGGCCGCTTTTTCTCCCCCCGCCCGAGCAGATAGAGCAGCAGCAGGGCGTAGACCAGGGCCAGCCACAGCTTCAAGTACACCGACTGGGTGGAAAGCGCGGCGAAGGGCAGCGCCGCCAGGGCGTCCGCCATCCGCTGGACATAGAGCGCGGGGAGCGCCGCCGGGAGGGCCAGCAGGGCCGCCGGGCCGGGGAGAAACACCCCCAGCACCGCCGCCGCCAGCCCGCCCAGGAAGGCCAGGGACACCGCCCACAGGCAGAGCAGGTTGGCCAGCGGCCCCACCAGGGAGACCGACTGGAAGTGCCAGGCGGTCAGGGGCGTGGTGAAGGCAATGGCCCCCAGACTCACCGCCAGGCTGGACAGGACAAACCGGGCGGCCAGGCAGCCGGTTTTGGCCCAGAAGCCCTTGGGCCTGGCGGGGAGCTTGGCCGTCCACCGCTCGGTGAGAGGCCCGGAAAAGAGGTAGATCCCCGCCACGGCGGCAAAGGACAGTTGAAGGGACACCGACGCGGCGGCGTAGGGATTTTGGAGCAGCAGGAGCATGAGAACGGCGCACAGGGAGGTGGGCTTGTCCTCCTCCCGCCCCAGCAGAGGCGCCAGCAGAAGCATGGACTGCATAAAGACCGCCCGCAGGACGGAGGGGGTGTTGCCCACCACCGCCGCGAAGCAGACCAGCAGGGCGATGGTGCACACGGCGGTACGCCGCCGCCGGGCCCCCAGCAGGGCGGCCGCCAGCCCCGCCAGGAAGGAGACGTGGAGGCCGGAGACGGCGATGACATGGGCCAGCCCCGACCGGCGGAGGGCGGCATAGTCCCCGTCGGACAGCCCGGACCTGTCCCCGGTAAGCAGGGCGGTGACCAGGGGCGCGGCCTCCTCCGGGAAGGCGGCGGCCACACGGTCCTTGAGGGCCTTGGACACATAGGCAGGCCATGTCCACAGGGGCGGCCGGCCGGGGCGGGCCGTCTCCCCCTCCCCCTCGCCGTAGGCGATCAGGCGGACGCCCTTGGCGTAATAATAGTCGGTGGACTCCCCCGCGATGGTATCCGCCGCCCGGAGCCGGGCCTGGACGGTCAGCCCGTCGCCGGGCCGCAGGTCGGGCGCGGGGGCGTCCAGATAGAGGAGGGTCCTGACCGGCCAACCTTCCACCGGGTGGAGGCGCACCAGCACCGAGCTGCCGTAGGCCGTGGACTGGGGCCAGTCGGCCACTGTGACCTCCACCGGGCCCTCATACCCCGCCAGAGCGCGGGCGGGCGCCTGGAACAGCGCGCCGTAGGCCGCCGTCCACAGCAGGCCCGCGGCCAGGCCAAAGCCCGCCAAAAGCACCCGCCGGCGGCGGTCTCCCCGGAGGGCCAGCCCGGCCAGCGCCGCCAGGGCGCAGGCCACCCCCAGGGGAACCAGAACTCCTTCTGGCAGTCCATGGACTGCCAGAGCGGCTGCCGCCGAGAAGGCGGCAGCAAACCAGGCCAGCTTACGCACGGGGCGGAGAGGGGTTGTCAGTCCGGCCCAGCAGATAGTCGGTGCTGGTGTGGTAGAGCTCCGCCAGCTTGACTAAAGCCCACACCGGAATCTCCCGGAGTCCCTTCTCGTAGCGGCGGTAGACCTCCAGATTCATATTTAAATAGTCTGCCACTCTGCGCTGTGTCAGGTCATGATCCACACGCAGGTCGGAGATGCGGCGAAAATACATAGTATCACCCAAAGAAACACTACCATTCGGTAGCATTTCCAGGGCATTTTCACGCCATACGGCTTTATTATACCAAATATATGATATTGCCGCAAGGGTACGTGGGCTGCCGCCTCACTTCAGCAAACCTAGCGCCGCCTTATCGCCCAATGTAGGGGCCGACGCCCCAGGGCGGCCTCTCTTGCCCCTCTGGGGCAATTCACCTTCTGCCCACATCGGCCCGCCTTGTGCCGGGCTGACGTACCTTCCATGTTACCCTTTTTGACACCTGTTTTCTTGTCATGCCTCCGGCGGACCCCTTTCTGAGCGGCCAGAAAGGGGCGAAAGAGCCGGTTAAAGCGGGGGATTCCGATTTCCCCCGCCTTAACAATC
>NZ_JH417818.1 GCF_000239295.1 Flavonifractor plautii ATCC 29863 | reverse complement strand
CAAACTAAAGTGCGAAAAAATCTTGACACGACCTTTTGCTGCTGGATACTGCTTATTATAGTCAGAAGTGATCGCTGCTTTAGGTGTAAAATCTTTGTTATATGTAAAAGACATTACATCTATATTCCCATCGCTTATACATTCAGCATCATAGTAAAGGAGATTATCACTAAGATTTCTTCCCTCCAACCTTGCAGAAATTACTATAGGGTTGCCATCTAATATCATATCAATTGTTATGCAACCGTTTTGAGTAATTATCTTAGCAGGCACATCGTGCTCAATTTCGGATTTTTCTAAAATATTTGTGCCATATTCATTTACGCCAGAAGCATGGTAAACCTGTGCATGAGCAACAGATATATTATCATTATCATTGGAATAGGCCGAAGCGGTTGTAAATATCATTATGAGAGCTAATAGCAAAGAGATTACTTTTTTCATTATTATTCCCCTCCTTTAAGATTTACACAATTCCATAAATAAATATTAATAATAAACATATCCCAATACTTCGACTGTTCTGCTTGTATTATTGCGCACAGTAAAATAGTAGTTTCCGGTTTCGTTAACTCGGATTGTGGTATGAATGCTTCCGTTGCTTCCACTGGTAAAACGGAAGGTGCCGTCCGGGGTAATCAGACCAAAGTCAAGATCAGCGGTTCGGGGGGAGTATGTACAGTTAATAGTCACAAGTTCATCCGCCTCCAGCGTGTAGGCTGTATCCATCGCTGCAACTTCCCCGGCAGATAAACTCCATTCAATCCGATTGGTGGCCCGTGTTGTGCTTCTCAGGCCAACATCGGAAACAGCGGCAGGATCAAGCATATCACAGAAAAGATCCTCATATTCAATCACCCCGGTCTCTATTGGACTCTCGGCAGACGATAAACATAGGGCACTACTTTCTGCGGCCATGGCCGGAGGTATATCTCCGCAACTTATAAAGAGTACACAGGCTGTCGCTATGGAAACAATTACTTTTTTCACAGCTAATTTCCTCCTTCCGATGTTGTGTGCCAAGTTACTGCATCGGGCTCAATCCTTTCTCCGTCCAAATCCTCAATATCCACAATAGTCCGCTCTGCGGGGTCCGTGGGGGCGGGCCTAAGCTGGTTCTGGTACAGGGCGGCCAGCAGTCCGGCCGCAACCACGGCGGCCAGAGCACCACCCAGCACTTTGGTCAGGAGTTGGTAGCGAGCCGGCTTTGTCACCTTTTTGTGTGACGTCGTTTCCGCTTCCAGAGAATCCGCGGGCTGGGCTCCGCCCACCAACTCATGCACCGGCACGTCAAACAGCCTGCTCAGGGCCAGCAGATTCTTCATGGTGGGGATGTCTGTCCCCACCTCCCAGCGGGACACCGCCTGGCGGGAGACACCCAGGGCCTCGGCCAACTCCTGCTGGGACAGCCCCTTTTTCCTGCGCAGGGCGGGCAGCGTTTCCTTCAATTCCATATCTGTTCACCTCACATGATAAAGCAGTCCAACGAAAAAAGAAACCGCAAGCGGGTTGCATTTTGGCAATTATCGCTTGCGGTTTGCGCAGATATTATGGTCTTGCCACGGCATGGCCCGTGGGGCTCAGTCGGCCTTCTGGCTCTCCAGGTACTCGTCGTAGGTCATCTTGCGGTCAATGAGCTTGCCGTCGGAGGTGAAGTCGAACACCCGGTTGGCCACGGTCTGCACCAGCTGGTGGTCGTGAGAGGCGAAGAGCACGTTGCACTTGACGGCCTCCAGGCCGTTGTTCAGGGCGGCGATGGACTCCAGATCCAGGTGGTTGGTGGGCTGGTCCAGCAGCAGCACGTTGGCGCCGGAGAGCATCATCCGGGAGAGCATGCACCGCACCTTCTCGCCGCCGGAGAGCACCTTGACGGGCTTGTAAACCTCGTCGCCGGAGAAGAGCATCCGGCCCAAAAAGCCCCGCAGATAAGCCTCGTGGGGGTCGGAGGACCACTGGCGCAGCCACTCCACCAGATTGTCGTCGCAGTCCTTGAAGAACTTGGTGTTGTCCTTGGGAAAGTAGGAGAAGGTGGCGGTCTGGCCCCACTTGACGGTGCCCTCGTCGGGCTCGAGCTCGCCGGTGAGGATCTGGAACAGGGCGGTCTGGGCGTTCTCGTTGTCGCCCACGAAGGCGATCTTGTCCCCGTGGCCCACGATGAAGCTCACCTTGTCCAGCACCTTCACCCCGTCGATGGTCTTGCTGACGTCGGTGACGAAGAGGATGTCCTTGCCCACCTCCCGGTCGGGAGAGAAGGCCACCCAGGGGTAGCGGCGGGAGGAGGCGGGGATCTCCTCCAGGGTGATCTTCTCCAGCAGCTTGCGCCGGGCGGTGGCCTGCTTGCTCTTGGACTTGTTGGCGGAGAAGCGGGAGATGAACTCCTTGAGCTCCTGGGCCTTCTCCTCGTTCTTCTTGTTCTGGTTCTTCATCAGGTTCTGCATGAGCTGGGAGGCGTCGTACCAGAAGTCGTAGTTGCCCACGTACATCTTGATCTTGTTGTAGTCGATGTCCACGATGTGGGTGCAGATGGTGTTGAGGAAGTGGCGGTCGTGGCTGACCACAATCACCGTGCCCTCAAAGTCCAGCAGGAAGTCCTCCAGCCAGTTCACCGCGTTGATGTCCAGGTTGTTGGTGGGCTCGTCCAGCAGCAGGATGTCCGGATTGCCGAACAGGGCCTGGGCCAGCAGCACCTTCACCTTCAGCCGGGCGTCCAGGGTGGCCATGCCGTTGGAATGGAACTCGGTGCCCACGCCCAGGCCCTGGAGGATGCGGCTGGCGTCGCTCTCGGCCTCCCAGCCGCCCAGCTCGGCGTACTCCTCCTCCAGCTCGCAGGCGCGGATGCCGTCGGCCTCGGTCATCTCCTCCTTGGCATAGAGGGCCTCCTTCTCCTTGCCGATGTCGTAGAGGCGCTGGTTGCCCATGATGACGGTGTCCATGACGTTGTAGGCGTTGTAGGCGTTCTGATCCTGCTTGAGCACCGACATGCGGGTCTTGGGCAGGATGGAGACCTCGCCGGAGGTGGGCTCCAGCTCGCCGGAGAGGATTTTCAGGAAGGTGGATTTACCCGCGCCGTTGGCGCCGATGATGCCGTAGCAGTTGCCCTTGGTGAACTGGAGATCCACGTGGGAAAAGAGGGGCTGGCCGCTGTAGGCCAGGCCCAGGTCGGAAACTGTAATCATGTCGTACTCCTTTTTATGCGAAAATCATCATACGGAGCGGATTATATCACAGATTGCTCAAAGGGGCCAGAGAAAAATTGGACAAGACGGCCGTATGAAGGGAATGGATCGTTCAAAGCTCTGGCGGAGTCCGGTAAAATACGCAAGGAAAGGGCCGCGCCCCAGGCGCGGCCCTTTGCTGACGGAAAGCGGTTACGCGGCGGTGATGGCCAAAACGCCCTCCACCAGGGCGGACTCCGCGCCCAGCTGGGCGAGGAAGCCTTCGGCCAGATAGTAGTTGCCGTTGACGAGTACGGCGGGCTGGCTCACCGCAGTGCCGTCCACGGTGAGAGTCAGGCTGACGGCCTCGCCGGTGGGGGCGGAGCCGGGCATGGCCAGGGCCTCGCCCTCGTAGGCGGAGCCGGTGGCGACGGCCACGCTGCCGTCCCACGTCACATTGAACTGGGCGCCGGTGCCCTTCAGGGCAAAGGCGAGGTCGCGCAGGCGGTAGTAGGTATTCCCCTGGGCGTCGAAAGCCGTGGCCACGTCTTTGGCCGCGCCGTTTACGGTCACGGTGAGGGTCTCGGCCTTCGCCTTGGCCTGGGCCACCAGGGAATCATAGTCGGACAGGTTGTAGCTCTCGGCGTAGGGGGTGTCCAGCAGGCCGGCGTTGATGTAGCCCACCAGCTCCGCCCGGCGGGGGTCGTCCTCGCTCAGATCCACGCCCACGATCTTCCAGTTGTGGTCCACCTCGGGGGCCACGGGGGAGTGCTCGGCAAAGTAGGTCACGATCATATCCCGGATGGAGTTGGAGGACTCCCACTCCTTGGTGCCGGAGATGATGTTCTGGGCCTTCAGGGCGGAGGAGTAGCGGTAATTATTCACCGCCAGGGTCAGCTCCTGGTCATCCTGGAGGGGCGCGCCGTGGAACATGACGTTCTGGATGCGCTGGCCCTTGGGCTGGGACAGGTCGATCTCATAGTCCACGCCGGCAAACATATCGTAGAGGTAGTCGGGGTACTCGGGGTCGAAGGAGATATTGATATCCCCCTCCTGCCACTGGTTGTAGCACTCGGCGGACCACTCCATGTAAGCCTTGAGCTCCGCGCCGGTGACGCTCACCCGGTAAAGGGTGTTGTCAAACTTGTAGATGTCGAAGATGTTGCCGTAGTTGATGTCGCCCTTGGGCAGATCGCTGGTACCCTTGAAGAGGGCGGCGGCGGAGACGTCGGCGCCGGAGTTCTCCAGCTGGACGGTGTTGATCAGATCCATGACGGCGGTATCCATCACCCGGCCGGCGGGGATGCCGCGGATCTCGTTCTCAGGCTGGAAGCGGGCGGTAGTGCTTCCCAGGGACGCGCCGCCCTCGCCATCGTCGCCGGAGCCGCCGCCGTTGATGTAGTCGATGGTCTTCTGATGGGCCTCGGCCACCAGGGGGATCTCCCGGAGCTCCTGGCTGGGGGTCACGCCGGTCATATCCACAATCTCCACCGAGCTGTCAATGATCTGATTGTCGGCGTCCAGGGTCAGATCAAAGCGGGCGATGTCCCGGCCGCCGTTGCGCACGCCGCCGATGACGGTGGAGCCCTGCTTCTCGTTGACCACCACGTGGTTGTGGGCCACCTGGAGCACGTCGATCTCCGGGTTGTCGTCCAGAATCTTCTGGGCGGAGTCGGAGCCGCCCTCCTCGTCAAATTCGGCGTACATGCCCATGTGGGCGGACACCATGATTACGTCGGCCTGGTCGCCGATCTCGTCGATGGCCTTGCCGACGGCCACGTTGGCGGCCTCATAGACGGCGTCGTCAATGCCGTCCTTGCCGCTGTCCCAGATGGGGACATCCGGGGTGACCACGCCGATGACGGCCAGCTTCACGCCGCCCCGCTCCACAATCGTCCAGCCCGCGCCGGTGACCGGCTCGCCCTGGGCGCCGGTGACGTTGGCGGCCAGAACCGGGAAGCTGGCCTGTCCCAGAATGGCCTGCATGGTGGGGATGCCCCAGTTGAACTCGTGGTTGCCCAGGGTCATGGCGTCATAGCCCATGTAGTTCATGGCGGTGACGACCGGATGGGGCTCCTCCGGGGTCTTGTTATACAGATCGTCGGTCATGATGGTGCCCTGGATGTCGTCGCCGGCGTCGACGAGGAAGGTGTTGGGGTTCTCGGCCCGCACTTGCTGGATGTAGGTGTAGAGCCTGGCCATGCCGTTGTTGTCGGTCTCCGCGTTGTCTTCGTAGGAATAGCCCCAGATATTTCCGTGCATGTCTGAGGTGCCCAGGATGGTGATGTGCTTCTCGCCCTCTGCCTCAGCCGCAAAGGCGGCGGGCAGCAGGGATGCCAGCAGAGCTGCCGACGCCAGCAGGGAGAGCAGATGTCTTCCGCGGTGCTTTTTCATACGAGAGGGGTCCTCCTGATTTTATATTTGCCAGGCCATGTCCCCTGGCTGGTATCTTAATGGTAACACGGTCCGCCTGGCAAGTCACCTGATTTTTTCTTTATTTACAAAATTTTTTCTCAGCAATGACTTTGCCGGCGGGTTTCCATTTTCCCATTTCTATGCTATAGTGCAGATGATATCGCGTTTCCCGGCCCAACCGGGCGGGAAAGGAGAGGAGAGAGCTGACATGGGAGAGGGCGCGCGCTGTCCCTGGGCAAAAACGGAGCATGAGATTTTGTACCACGACACGGAGTGGTGCCGGCCCTGCCGGGACGACCGGGCGCTGTTCGAGCTGCTGGAGCTGGAGGGCTTTCAGGCCGGGCTGAGCTGGAAGCTGATTCTGGAGCGGCGGGCGGCCCTGCGGGCGGCCTTCGCGGATTTTGAGCCGGCGGCGCTGGCCGGGTGGGGGGAGGACGAGGTGGAGGCCGCTCTGGCCGCCCCCGGCGTCATCAAAAACAGGAGCAAGGCCCGCTGCGCCGTCACCAATGCCCGGGCCTTTCTGGCCGTGGCGGAGGAGTGGGGCAGCTTTGCCCGCTACCTCTGGCACTGGGTGGACGGCGTGCCGGTGGACCACCGGCTGGAGCGGCCGGAGGACATGCCCGCCGAGGACGACCTGTCCCGCCGGGTGAGCGCCGACCTGAAAAAGCGGGGCTTCCGCTTTGTGGGGCCGGTGATTGTCTACTCCTACCTCCAGGGGGCGGGGCTCATCAACGACCATCTGGTGACCTGCCCAGGGCACGGAGAGGGACTATAATTTGCAGGATTGCTTGCAAAATAAAACGGATGGTGCTATGATGTCCCTATAAAATGAAGGACTGCTTGCGAGGAGGCACCTGTACCATGAGCATCCAATACCGCTCCGAGCACGACTCCGTGGGGGAGAGGTCTGTCCCCAAGGACGTCTACTACGGCGTCCAGTCCCTGCGGGCGGCGGAGAACTTCCCCATCACCGGGCTGGCCGTACATCCGGAGCAGATCAACTCCATCGCGGAGATCAAGAAGGCCTCCGCCATCACCAACCTGGAGATCGGCCTGCTGGACAAGCGGGTGGCCGACGCCATCGTGCGGGCCTGCGATGAGATTGCGGCGGGCCGGCTCCACGAGGCGTTCATCGTGGACCCCATCCAGGGCGGCGCGGGCACCAGCCTGAACATGAACGCCAACGAGGTCATCGCCAACCGGGCCATCGAGCTGCTGGGCGGGGAGAAGGGGGACTACGCCCTGGTCAACCCCAACGACCACGTCAACTACGGCCAGTCCACCAACGATGTGTTCCCCTCGGCGGGCAAGCTGGCGGTGCTCAAGCTGCTGGTGCGGGCCCAGATCCAGCTCGAGCGGCTCTCTGAGGCCCTGGAGGCCAAGGCGGAGGAGTTTGACGACGTGCTCAAGATGGGCCGCACGCAGATGCAGGATGCGGTGCCCATCCGTCTGGGGCAGGAGTTCCGGGCCTACAGCCGGGCGGTGCGCCGGGACATCGCCCGCTTCGAGCGGGCCAAGGACGAGATGCGCCGCCTCAACATGGGGGGTACCGCCATCGGCACCGGCATCAACGCCGACGAGCGGTATCTGCGCCGCATCATCCCCAACCTGTCCAAGGTCACCGGGCTTGAGCTGGTGCAGGCCTTCGACCTCATCGATGCCACCCAGAACCTGGACGGGCTCGTGGCCGTGTCCGGCGCGGTCAAGACCTGCGCCGTCAACCTGTCCAAGATGTCCAACGACCTGCGGCTCATGTCCTCCGGCCCCCGCTGCGGCTTCAGCGAGATCAACCTGCCGCCCCGGCAGAACGGCTCCTCCATCATGCCGGGGAAGGTCAACCCCGTCATCCCCGAGGTGGTCAGCCAGGTGGCCTTCAACATCATCGGAAACGACGTCACCGTCACCATGGCCGCCGAGGCGGGCCAGCTGGAGCTCAACGCCTTCGAGCCCATCATCTTCTACAACCTGATCCAGAGCGTGGAGACCCTGACCTACGCGGTACATACCTTTGTGGACAACTGCGTCACCGGCATCACCGCCAACCGGGAGCGGTGCCGGGACATGGTGGAGCACAGCGTGGGCATCATCACCGCCCTGTGCCCCCACGTGGGCTATGAGAAGGCCGCCGAGGTGGCCAAGCGGGCCATCGAGACCGGCGCGCCGGTGCGGCGGCTCATTCTGGAGGAGGGCCTGCTGGACGAGGCGGCCCTGGACAAAATTCTGGACCCCTACTCCATGACGGAGCCCGGCATCTCCGGCAAGGAGCTGCTGGAGGGGTGAACGGCCGGGGCCCCCGCCCGTGCGGGGGCCCAATTTCCTGTCATACCTTCCACAAAGGAGAGAGGTTCTGTGGAAAAGTCTCTGTTTACCTGCCCCATCTGCGCCGCCCCCCTGGAGCGGGGGGAGCGGGCCTATGCCTGCCCCAACGGCCACGCCTACGACAGGGCCAGAGAGGGGTATGTCCACCTGCTGCCCGCCAACAAAAAGCACTCCAAGGCCCCCGGCGACGACAAGGGCATGGCGGAGGCCCGCCGCCGGTTTCTCTCCGGGGGATACTACGGCCACCTGCTGGCCGCCCTGTGCGCCCTGGGGGCGGAGTACGCCCCGCCGGGGGAGGCAGTGCTGGACTCGGGCTGCGGCGAGGGGTACTACACCGCTGGACTGTGGGAGGCCCTGGGCCGCCCGCCCCTGGCGGGAATCGACCTGTCCAAGCCGTCGGTGCGCCTGGCCGCCCGGCGGGTGCCGGAGGGGGAGTTCGCCGTGGCCTCCGCCTACCATCTGCCTCTGGCGGACGCCTCGGTGGGGCTGGTGCTCAACTGCTTCTCCCCCCTGGCCCTGGACGAGTTCCGGCGGGTGCTCCGCCCCGGCGGGGCCTTCCTCTATGTGGTGCCCGCCGCCGACCACCTGTGGGAGCTCAAGCAGGTGCTCTACGACCAGCCCTACCGCAACAAGGAGGAGGACATCCCCTACGAGGGCTTTTCCTACGAGCGGGTGGAGCCGGTGGAGGCGGTGGTGGACGTGGCGGGGGAGGCGCTGCGCGACCTGTTCCAGATGACCCCCTATTACTGGAAGACCCCCAGGGAGGGGGCGGAGCGGCTGGCCGCCCTGGACGGCCTGCGGGTGCGGGCCTCCTTCCGCGTCCATGTGTTCCGGCGCAGGTAGGGACCGGACACTGGCTGGGCTTTATGGCCGCCCGACCCGTTCCGTAGGGGCCGACGCCCCAGGGCGGCTTCTCTTGCCCATATCGGCCCGCCTTATGCCGGGCTGGCGCGCCTTCCATGGGAACCCTTTTTGACACCTGCTTTCTTGTCAAGCCTCCGGCGGGCCCCTTTCTGAGCGGCCAGAAAGGGGCGAAAGAGCCGGTTGGGAAGGGGGGATTTCGATTTCCCCCCTTCCCAACGCCCATCCCCCTTGAAACGACCAAGAAGGGGGAATTGCGATTCCCCCTTCTTGG
>NZ_JH417817.1:25437-34064 GCF_000239295.1 Flavonifractor plautii ATCC 29863 | reverse complement strand
TTCACCGTCCAATATGTTTGACAAACCTACATTTCCCTCCTTTGCCCGCTGGTGCGGGCAAAGGAGGGACGGCCTGACACCGCCATGCCCTTACTGCCAGTCGGCAGGATAGACAAAGTAGGCGTAGCGGGTCCGGTTGGGGGTCTGGAAGTGAATGTGGCTTCCCTTGGGGATGTAGATGATATCGCCGGGGCCTCCGGACACCACACGGCCGTCGATCTCGATCTCCAGCGTGCCGTCCAGAACCAGGTCGTACTCATCATAGGTCAGGGTCCACTCGAAGCTGGTGTGATCCAGCTCCATGATGCCGCACCCCATACGGGGGGCTTCCTCCAGCGTGACCACGTCCTTGAGCTTGACGCCGTCCTGCTGGAAGGGCTCGCACTTGACGGTGCTGGTCTTGATGCCGATGATCCCGCTGGGATCGATGTGCTTTTCAAACTCGGGCTTGCTGCCCTTGCCCGCGGACTCCTCCAAAACCTTGGTGACAATCTCGCGGATGAGCTCTTCGCTTACATTCATGATAGATTCCTTGCCTTTCCGGTATTGGCCTTACTCGATTACTTGGAAATGGTCTGGATCTTGGAGAGCAGCTTGGGGGCCAGGAGGTTGGCCACAATCAGGGCGGTGACACCGGCCACCAGCTTACCAGCGATCATGGGGAAGATCATCTGGGCATCGTTGCCGGCGGCAAAGCCCAGGTGGTCGCCGAACACGAAGGCGGCGGATACGGCGAAGGCCACGTTCAGGATCTTGCCCTTGGGGTTCATCTCGCCCATGATGTTGAACATGGCGATGTTGTTGGCCAGGGTAGCCACCAGACCGGCGGAGCCCTTGTCATTCATGCCCAGGGCACCGCCCAGCTTGGACAGGGCGCCGCCGAAGGTACGGGTGATCCACTCCACCATGGGGAAGGCGCCGATCAGAACAATGCCGATCTGGCCGCAGACCAGCAGGCCGTTGTTCAGCGGGGTCATGCCCAGGTCGGGATCCACCGTGGACATCACGTCGAACACGGGGAACATGATGCCGGTGATCTGCTGGAACACGGCGATGGCGGTCAGGACAGTGATCACCACGGTGACGCCGGTGCCGAACTTGTTGAAGCCGTTGATCATGGGGCCGGGGGCGAACCACAGGCCGATGACGATCAGGGCGGCGATGACGATGACGGGCACCAGATTAATCAGGATGCGGCCGATGTCCATCTTATAGGGGGTCATGTTCATGACCAGGCCGCCCACGATGCAGCCGATGGGGATGGTGATCATACCGGCCAGGACGCCGGCGCCCAGGTAGGGGCGGTCTTCCTTCTTGATGATGCCCAGGGCCACAGGGATGGTAAACACGATGGTGGGGCCCATCATGGTGCCCAGGATCAGGCCGGCGAAGTTACCGATGGAGGGGTCGCTGGCCAGCTCCATGGCCAGAGGGTAGCCGCCCATGTCGCAGGCCAGGATGGTGGTGGCGAACATAGAGGCATCGGCGCCGATGGCGGTGTAGATGGGGGAGATGATGGGGCCCAGCACCATGGACAGCACGGGGGCCGCCGCATACACGCCGGCCATGGCGATGGCCAGGCCGCCGATGGCGTTGAAGCCGTCCTCAAACTTCTCGCCGTAGCCCAGCTTATTGCCGCGGATACGGTCAATGGCGCCCACAATCATGAAGATCATCATGATCAGCATGATGACGGAGTTGATGTTCAGTCCGGAAACCCAGGCTTTGATACTCTCAGTAAAAATACTGGGATCAGCAGCTGCGATCAGTTCGCTAAAATCCATTACTTACACTCCTTCTCTAACTCTCAAAACAGTTTGGGGGTTGAAGGTCTCTCTTCTCTTTGCGCTTACAGCAGGGACTGGAATACCTGCTGCGCGGGGCGCGGGATGACGGAGGTGCCCACCAGCAGCTCCGCGTCACGGGACGCGGCGGCCACGGCTTCACGCACCGCCCCCACATCCCCGGTCAGGGTGACAAAGCCCTTGCCGCCGATGGCGTATCCAATGCGCACCTCGATCAGGGTCACGTTGGCTGCCTTGGCGGCCACATCGGCGGCCGTAATGGCCGAGGCGATGGAATAGAACTCCAGCACGCCCACCGCGCCGCCTGCGGGGGGCTGGGTGGTCATGCTGATGGCCGGAATCAGTTGGGGATGGGCGTTGGGGAGCAGCAGCGTGTTGACCACGCTTTCGCCGCCCTGGCGGATGCCCTCGGCCATGGAGGCCTTGACGTCGCCGGTATCCCCTGCGATGATGATAATGTACTTGCCGGGACACACGGTAGAGGAACGGATGAGCTCCACCTGGGCTGCCTTTACCATAAAATCACTGGTCTCAATGCCCCGGGCAATACTGGTCAGCTCGACCATGCCGATGGCGTTTGCCATACCGTTCATACCTCCTTCCGGCAGAGCCTGGCGCCCGCCGGAGTGATTTCTGTCACCACGCCGTCGATGCTGGCGTGGATGTTGGCGCTCAGGCCGTCCGGGGCGGCCTGAGCCAGAAGCTCGCCCTTGGATACCGGGTCGCCCACGGCCTTGACAGGCACGGCGGGCTTGCCGATGTGCTGCTGGAACGGGATGAATACCGTCTCCGGCTCCAGGGGGATGCAGGTGTGGGCGTGCAGACCATAGTAGGCCGACAGGCCCAGCCGGGCCACCAGCCGGTCGGTGGGCGTCTTGCGCTCGTCCACAAACTCCCGGGCGTGGGGCTCCATGTTCCGGGGCACCTGAATGCCGCGCTTGCGCAGCTCGCCCTTGATGTAGCCGTTCACCTTGCGGGGAGACAGGCCCATGGGGCAGGCGAACATCTCGCACACGCCGCAGTCGCAGCAGTTGGCCGCGTCGCCGAAGGAGCGCAGATACTCCTCGTTGTCCTCGATGCTCCCCTCCCGCCACAGGTTGCGCATGACCAGGTTGGGGCGGATCTGGTGCCCGATGAGATAGCGGGGGCAGAGATCGGTACACATGCGGCACTGGATGCAGGCGCTCTTGGTCTGATGGCGGATGGTCTCCATCGGGAGCTGGGCCCGCCGGAACAGGTAGTGCTCCTTGGGCAGGACGATCAGGTTTCCGGTGGTCTTGGTGACCACGGCCGCCTCAATGGCGGCCCGGTCGGTGAGGGGCTTGCCCATCATGGGTCCGCCCACGATGAGGGCGTAGTCCGCTAAGTTGGGCCGGGCCTCCGCCACGCAGGCCGTGAGGGCCGTGCCCACCGGGACCTTTAGGAGAATGGGCTCCTTGACCTCGCCCACCACGGAGAGGTATTTCTCCGTCACCGGAGTTCCCTCCAGGGCATCCTGGATGTTGAGCAGGGTGCCTACGTTGTCCACGACGCAGCCCACGTCCAGGGGCAGCCCCCGCTCCGGGACGGAGCGGCCGGTCACCTGCTGCACCATGGTCTGCTCGTCGCCGGCCGGATAGAAGGTCTTCATCCGGAACAGCTCCACCTGGGCGCCGCTCCGGCGGATAGCCCCCTCCAGGGCCGTGATCTCCGCGTGGTACTTGCCCTTCAGGGCGATCACCGTGCGCTTCGCGCCCAGGTGCCCGGCCACCGCCACCGCGGCGGCCACCACCCGGTCGGGGAAGGTACGGCAGAGATATTTGTCGGTTTCGATCAGCGGTTCACACTCAGCCGCGTTGACCAGAAAGCACTCCGCCTTGGCTGAGAGCTTTACATGGGTGGGGAACCCGGCGCCTCCGGCGCCGACTACACCCGCAGCCTTGACCGCTTCGGTCAGATTCATGACGTATGACCATTCCTTTCGCGGAAGTTTCCGCCGGGCCGCCGCGGCGCCTCCCCGTCAGGGGAGCACGCTGCGGTCGATCTCCTGGTCGTCCACAATGCCGACCACAGTGGCGTCCACCGGGATGCTCATATCGCCGGCGGCGCTGCGGGCCGAGCTGCCTCCGACCACGAGCACGGTCTCCCCCACGCCGGCGCCGATGATATCGGCGGCCACGATGGGGGGCCGTTCCGCTTTTCCCGTCAGCACATCCAGCGGCTGAACCAGCAGCAGCTTCAGGCCAGCCAGTTTTTCTTCCTTACGGGTGGCCCAGATGTTGCCGATCACCTTTGCTACCTTCATAGCCTTGATCCATCCTTTTTCGGGTAATGGGGCTCAGGGCCCGGGGTCACTCCTGAACCAGCCGGATCCCGTGCTCCTTGGCGCAGTCCTTGGCCAGAGCCGTCAGGATGCACTTGGCGGGGACATGGATGCAGGTGACCTTTTCCGCCGCGGCGTCCCGGATGTCCCGCTCCGTGAGCACCCGCTTGGTCACATGGACCAGCTTCTCCTCACGAGCCGCGGGCATGGGGGCAGGGGCGGAGGGTTCCGCGGCCGCGGGCGCCTCCGCCGGAGCCGCCTCACAGGCCGCGCCGCCCAGCAGGAGTCCCTCCAGGTTGTGTTTGGAGCAGACCACCACGCCGGAGGTCAGGAGCAGATCCAGGCGCTCCTTCATCATGGCGTAGTAGGCCGCCGGGGCGGTGGAGGCGTAGCGGTAGAGCTCCACCTCCTCGGTGGGTATGTAGACCCGCTTGCCCGCCAGGATGGCCTGGGCGGCCAGACGGGTATAGGGGGTGTCGCACAGGCCCAGGGCCAGCTTGGCAAGGGCCTCGTTGGTGAGCCCGGTGAGCACGACCACGCCATAGGAATCCAACTCGGCCGGCTCACTCTGGAGGGAAGCGCAGTCCACACGGAACCGCGCCTTCAGCTTCTCGCACTTCAGCATGGCCCGGCAGGTGTCGTTCATCTCCTGGCTGAGCAGCAGCAGGCCCTCCCGGTCATCCCGGGACGCGGCGGCCGAAGCGGCCTCGCCCCCTTCCGCCTCCGCCAGCTTGGCGGCCACGCGGGCTACAATTTCATTGAGCAGCGTTTGTTCCATGGCTTCCCCTCCTTTCTGTTCGTGAATTTAAGGGGTTCATTCCAGGGTACAGTTCATGGCAATGCCTGTGGGGGTCACGAGGAAGGGGTTGGCCGGCTTAATGGTCCGGATTCCCGTCACCTTCTGGAAGATGTCCTCGATGCCCGTCAGGCAGCAGGTGCCACCGCAGAGGTAAATGGTGTCCGTGTGGGCCTTATCCACATAGCGGCTCACAATCGTGGCCATCTTTTCCACCACGGGGCGCACCACGGGGAGGATCTCCCGGTGGCGCTTGTAGTCCTGCTTGATGGCCTCCGCCTCCTCGAAGGAGACGTGATAGTTGCCCGACAGAACCAGGGTCAGATGGGTGCCGCCGGTGGGCTCATCCTCGATCTGCACCACCTTGCCCTCCTTTAATATAGCAAGGCCGGTGGTGCCGCCGCCGATGTCCACCACCACGCCGTCCTCAATCTGATAGATGGCGTTGGCGGCGCTGGGCTCGTCCAGGATGTTGGTCACCTCCAGGCCGGCGCCCTCCGCCACATACTGGTGGGTCTTGACACTGGATTCGGTGCCCGCGGGCATGGCGATGGCGCAGTTGACCAGCTCCGTGCCCAGGCGGGCCTCCAGCTTTTCCTTGAGCGACCGTACAATGCGCAGCGCGCCGGTGTAGTCCACCACCACGCCGTCCCGCAGAACCTGGGCCGCCTGCTTCTCGCAGGCCACGGGGTTGTTTTCCTCGTCCAGCACCACCAGCACAATGTAGGCGGTGCCCAGATCCACGCCCACCTTGAGCCGGCTTCCCACCGGCTTGAAGGTGGTTTTTTCGGATTCCTCCACACGGGCGAGGTAGTTGTTTACGCGGTCCAAGTCCATCATGTCGCTGGCGCTCCTTCTGTTGATTATCGGATGATCTTGCCGAGGGTAAAGCCGCTCACCAGAGCCGCGTTGGCCTCGTCCACGTCAATGTGCATCTTACAGCTAAATTCCGTGCTCACCCGGATGATGACATCCTGGAAAATCACGGGCCGCTCGCTCATCACGGCCACGGACACCCGCTGCTTGTCTTTCAGATCCAGCAGCTTGGAGTCCGGCGCGGTGACGTGGATGTGGTTGTGGGCGATGATCACGCCCTCCTTCAGCTCCAGCGTGCCGCAGGGGCCCTCAATGGTGATGGCCCCGGAGCCGGCCACGTCGCCGGACTCCCGGACGGGGGCCTTGACCCCCAGCTCCATGCAGTCGCTCTTGGACAGCTCCACCTGGGTGGCCTTGCGGGCCGGGCCAAGGACCGCCACGCGCTCCTTCCGGCCCTTGGGGCCCACCAGTGTGACCCGCTGCTCGGACAGGAACTGGCCCGGCTGAGAGAGCGGCCGCTTGGGCTCCAGCCTGGCGCCGGGCCCGAACAGCACCTCCACGTCGGCCTGCGACAGATGCACGTGCCGCGCGGAGACCTCCACCTCGACCAGTCCCGCCCGGTGGACCGCATCCATCACTGCGGATACGATTTGTTCCATATGCCTGTTCCTCCTCAGCGGTACTGGCCCGCCAGGTACATGCACATCATGATATGAATGGCGCTGGACAGGCGGTTGAGTTCCTCGATGATATCTTTCCGGGTGTATTTGTTGCCCACCCGGAAGGCCTCGGTCGCCGCCACCTCCGTCTCACGGACGGCGGCGCGGAGCTGGTTGAGCAGCGCATAATCCCTGCCCATGGTGTAATCGGGCAGCTGCATGTACTGCACGCCGAAGAACTTCTGCGGATTGTGGGAACGCTCCCGCAGCTCGGCGTGGGTGAGACCAATGATGGTCTCGTTCTTGAACGCCTCGTCCAGTGCATCACAGCGCATCATCTCCCGGAGGATGCCCAGGATGTTCCCCAGGTCGTCCACCAGCTTCTGGCAGCCGCCCTCGGCGATCTGGACCTGATCCAGCACCACCAGGGCCTGAAGGCTGTCCAGCTTGCCGCGGAAATGGATGCGGGGGTGATCCTTGGCCACCAGCACGTTGCCGAACAGCTGGGTCATATGCTCCGGCTTTTCCATGTAGTAGGCGCCGGTCTCATAGTCCACGTACTTGGGCTTGGGCGGCTCCGGGGCGCACATCACGGTCGGGACGACCGGCTGGGCGGCCGGGGCGGCCGCGGGGGCCGGCTCCGCCGGCTGCCCCCCTGCGGCCACTTTGATTTTGCGCTGCTGAAGATATTCCCGCGCCGCGGGCGTCAGTATTTTCCCCTCCGGGATGTAGTAGACCTCGGGCTGGGTGTTCCGCAGCTCCACCCGGAGGAAATCTTCTGTAATTGCCTTCACGCGCTCCACCCCTTCCTATGGTTGATGGGACACGGGCTACGCCCGTATCTTACTTCTCCAGGGAGGGCAGGATGGACTCCACCTCGTTGTGGGGGCGGGGAATGACGTGCACGGAGATCAGCTCGCCCACGCGCTCAGCCGCCGCCGCGCCCGCGTCGGTGGCCGCCTTGACCGCGCCCACGTCGCCGCGGACCATCACAGTCACCAGGCCGCCGCCCACGTGCTCCTTGCCGATCAGGGTGACGTTGGCCGCCTTGACCATGGCATCGGCCGCCTCGATGGAGGCCACGAGACCCTTGGTCTCGATCATACCCAGAGCTTGCATCATATTCATAACAGGGACACTCCTTTACTTGTTTGCGTCAGGCTGCCTCAGCCCAGGTGGGGCAGGATGGACTCCACTTCCTCGTGGGGACGGGGAATGACGTGCACGGAGATCAGCTCGCCCACGCGCTCAGCCGCCGCCGCGCCCGCGTCGGTGGCCGCCTTGACCGCGCCCACGTCGCCGCGGACCATCACAGTCACCAGGCCGCCGCCCACGTGCTCCTTGCCGATCAGGGTGACGTTGGCCGCCTTGACCATGGCATCGGCCGCCTCGATGGAGGCCACGAGACCCTTGGTCTCGATCATACCCAGAGCTTGCATCATATTCGCCATTTGTGATCCTTCCTTTCACAGGTAAACCGCGCTGTACGCGGATGAGATTGGGTTACAGCTTCTGGAGCTTACCGATGATCTGGCGGACGATGTCGTCCACATCGATGTTCTCCAGAGAGGGAGCCGTGCGGCAGACGCCGTCGGAGCAGTCCGGCACGGAGGCGCGGATCTCGTCCAGCTCCTTGAGGCCGTAGGCCACATACCGCAGGTTGAGCAGGTGCATGGGGCCCACGTTCTCCGAGGTGGCGGAGCCACCCACGGCGCCGCAGCCCAGGGTCAGGGCGGGCTGGAGGGCGGTGGTGCCGCCGATGCCGCCCAGGGCGCTGGGGGTGTTCACCATCACGCGGGAGGCGGGCACCCGGCGGGCGAAGTAGTCCACCATCTTATCGTCGTTGGTGTGCATGGAGAAGGTGTGGCCCGCGCCTTCGTAGTGGAGGATCTCACAGACCTTCTCGCACACCTTCTCGTAGTTCTCGGCGGTGTAGAAGGCCAGGATGGGCCCCAGCTTCTCGTTGGAATAGGGATGGCCGCGGCCCACGCCGGTCTCCTTGGCCACCAGCACGCGGGCGGTGGCGGGAACCTTCTCCAGGCCGGCCAGATTGGCGATGGTCTTCACGCTGCGGCCCACGATCTCGGGGTTCATGGTGCCATTGGCCCGCAGAATGAAGCGGCCCAGCTTCTCCCGCTCCTCGTCGTCCAGGAAGTAAGCCCCCTGGCGCTCCATCTCGGCCTTGACGGCGGGCACCATGTCATCGTCGCAGATGATGGACTGCTCGCTGGCGCAGATGGTGCCGTTGT
>NZ_JH417817.1:13546-25427 GCF_000239295.1 Flavonifractor plautii ATCC 29863 | reverse complement strand
AGATGGTGCCGTTGTCAAAGGTCTTGGAGTCCAGGATGCGCTTCACTGCCAGGGGCAGGTCGCAGGTCTTCTCCAGGTAGGCGGGGCCGTTGCCGGGGCCCACGCCGATGGCGGGGGTACCGGAGGAGTAGGCCGCCCGCACCATGGCGGAGCCGCCGGTGGCCAGGATCATGGCCACGTCGCGGTGGCGCATGAGGTTGTCGGTGGCCTCCATGGTGGGGATGGTGATGCAGGAGACCAGGTTCTCATTGCCGCCCGCCTCGGCCACCGCCTGCCGGATGACCTTGACGGTCTCCAGGATGCAGCGCAGGGCCGTGGGGTGGGGGGAGAACACGATGGCGTTGCCCGCCTTGATGGCGATCTCCGCCTTGTAAAGTGCGGTGGAAGTGGGGTTGGTGGAGGGGATCAGGCCGGCGATCACGCCCACGGGCACCGCGATGGTGCGCAGGCGCTTGGCGTCGTCCCGGCTGGTCTCTCCGATGGTTTTCATATCCTTGATGTGCTCGTAGACACCGCGGCTGGCAAAGATGTTCTTGATCACCTTGTCGTCCACGATGCCAAAGCCGGTATCCTCGTTGGCCATCTGGGCCAGCCGGCGGGCGTTGCGCACACCCGCGTCGGCAATGGCACGCACAATGCGGTCCACCTGGGCCTGGTCCATCCGGGCCAGCTCCTGCTGGGCCTCCTTGGCCGCCTCTACCAGCTCCCGAACCTCCTGCATGGACAGGAGATCTTTATCGATTAGCTGCATACAGTTCCATTCCTTTCGCTGAACTTCATGCCGGGGGCAGTCTCAAACCGCGAAGCATGCTCAGTTGTTTTGCTCCGCCAGGAACGCCGTGATTGCCGCGAGAAGCTCTTCCTTCTTGGCAAACCGGATCTCCTTGCGCGTCATGCTGGTCAGGCCGATCTGTCTGGCCACGGCCCGCAGTTTTACCACCGCCATATGCTCCAGCTCCTCCGTGGTCAGGCTGGCGGGCTCCATCACCGCGCCATCGCTCTCCTGCTCCTCCGGCTCCAGCGGCTCACCCTCCTCCGGCTCCGGCTCAGGGGCCGGGGCGGGAGGCGTGGGGGGAACCGGCTGGTCTGGTTCGGCGGGGATGTGTCCCAGGATTTCTTCCAGCTCCTCATGGGGTCTGGGGATCACGTGGACGGAAATCAGGGTTCCCACCCGTTCCGCCGCTGCGGCACCGGCGTCTGTGGCCGCCTTGACGGCGCCCACATCCCCTCGGACCATGATGGTCACCAGGCCGCCGCCCACATGCTCCTTGCACTGGAGGGTGACGTTGGCAGCCTTGACCATGGCATCGGCCGCCTCAATGGAGGCGACCAGGCCGCGGGTTTCAATCATACCCAATGCCTTCATATGTACCTCCGTTCATGGGCCCGTGCGGGCCCGGTCGCTCTGCCGGTCAGACCTTGGGCTGGTCGGCGACGGACTCGACGGCGGCGGCGAAGGCGTCACAGGCGGACTTGCAGGCGGACTGGCTGCCGGTCAGCAGGGCGCCGCCAAAGTTGGTCTCAGACGGGGGGGCGTACAGCACGCACATCCGCACGTCGGCGGCCTTCAGCGCGGCATCCACGCCGTACATGGCCTCCAGGGGAGGCGCAATCAGGTAGGCAATGGCCTCGCCTTCGGCAATGCCGCAGCCCTCGGACAGGTAGGAGCCGGTGCGGGAGATGCAGTGGGCATAGTAGCAGATGCTGTCGTCGTCATTGGCGGAGACAAAGTGGCACACATTCTCGATCATGTCCACGCAGGCCTCCAGGCCGGCCTTGGCCTCGGCGGGGTTGGGCGCGGCCAGGATGCCGATGATCTCGCCGGCCAGCTTGGTGTTGGCGTTGGCGGCGCCGGCGTAGAAGCTCTTGGCGTAGACAACCTTGCAGTCGGCCTTCTTGGTGGCCTCGTCCAGGGCGGTGTAGGTCACATCGTCGCTGTCGGCAGTAACGATGGCCAGGGACTTCTGGTCAGGGGTCAGGCCCAGCTCCTTCGCCATGTCGGGAGCCACGTTGGGGATAATGCGAGTCGCCAGTACATGTGCGGGCAACGGATCGCGTTTCATATTGATTTTCCTCCCTGCTCTTACAGTTTCAGATCGGTACCGCTGGCCTTCTTATCCAGCATGATCTTGATGATTTCCGCGATGTGGGCGCCGGCCTCGGCGGGGATGGTGCCGGCCCGGTGGATGTTGGACACCACGGTGCGGCGGGCCTCGGGCATGCCCACGGTGGCCTTGTAGGCGATGTAAGCGGACATGGACTCGGCGGTGATCAGGCCGGGACGCTCGCCGATCAGGGTGCAGGTGACGGTGGCGCCGGTCAGCTCGGAGATCTCATCCATGACGCCCACGCGGCCATACTTCACGAAGAAGGGGGTGCCCACATCGATCTTGTAGCTCTCCAGGCCCTGCATGATGGCGGGCAGCAGATCGCCGATGTTGGCGGCCACGGCGGCGGAGGACAGGCCGTCCGCCACGTAGATCTGAACGGTGGGGTTCTTCTTGCACTTGGCCTTGATGGTCTCCACGGCCTCGGGGCTGAGCTTGCGGCCCAGATCGGGGCGGGTCAGATAGGTGTCCTTGCTGTCGCACTGGGTCTGCACCGTCCACAGGCCCATCTTCTCCACGAACTCGGCGTCCACGTCGTTAAACACGGCGTCCTGGGCGGCGGAGTGGGCGGCGCGGAACTCCAGCTGGGGCAGGGTGTTGTAGCGGGCGCCGGCCTTGCCGATGCCCAGACGGCAGGGAGCGTTCATCTTCAGCTCGGCATACTCCTCGCCGTTCTCAGGGTTCTTTACCAGATACTGCTTGCGAATGTCGATCTCCGTGATGTCGGGGATGCAGCCGTCCTCAACCTCCGGCGCAGACTCACACGCACAAGCGGCAGCGGCCTTCTCGGCGGGCTTGGCGCCGGACACATTCATTTCCGTCAGCACCTGCTCAATGATGCTTCTCAGATCTTTCTCGTCCATTCTTCGCTCCTCCTTACTTCTTCAGGAACACGGAAGCGTCGCCGGCCTTGGGCGTCAGCTTGCCATTCTCAGAGAAGCCCATCTTCTCCAGCCACATGTCGAACTCGTGGATGGGGCGCAGGCCAAAGACCTCGCGCAGGGCAGCAGCCTCATGGTAGCCGGTGCACTGGTACATCAGCATGCAGTCGTCGCCCTCGGGCACGCCCATGATGTAGTTGCAGCCGGCGGCCACCAGCAGGGTCGCCAGGTTCTCGATGTCGTTCTGGTCGGCCTTCATGTGGTTGGTGTAGCAGGCGTCGCAGCCCATGGGGATGCCGGTCAGCTTGCCCATGAAGTGATCCTCCAGGCCGGCGCGGGTGACCTGCTTGGAATCGTACAGGTACTCGGGCCCGATGAAGCCGACGACGGTGTTGACCAGGAAGGGGTTGTAGCGCTTGGCAAAGCCATAGCAGCGGGCCTCCATGGTGACCTGGTCCCAGCCGTTGTGGGCCTCGGAGGAAAGCTCAGAGCCCTGGCCGGTCTCAAAGTACATGACGTTGGGTCCGGTGCAGGTGCCGCGGGACAGCATGGTGGCGCGGCCCTCGTCCAGCATGGCGGCGTTCAGGCCGAAGGCCTCGTTGCCCTTCTGAGAGCCGGCGATGGACTGGAACATCAGGTCGAGGGGAGCTCCGAACTTGTTGGCGGCCTCGGTCTGGGTGGTCACGTGGGCCAGCACACAGATCTGGGTGGGAACCTCCCACTTGCGCTTGAACTCGTCGAACATCTTCAGGATGCGGGCCACGCTCTCCACGGAGTCGTCCACGGGGTTCAGGCCGATGACGGCGTCGCCGCAGCCCAGGGACAGGCCCTCCATCACGGACGCGATGATGCCGTTGGGATCATCGGTGGTGTGGTTGGGCTGCAGACGGGAGGAGAAGGTGCCGGGCAGACCGATGGTGGTGTTGCAGTGGGCGGTCACGCGCATCTTCTTGGCGGCGTAGATGAGGTCCAGGTTGCTCATCAGCTTACACACGCCGGCAACGATCTCAGAGGTCAGGCCGCGGGAGGCCCGGCGGATCATGTCGGGGGTGGTCTGGGTATCCAGCAGCCACTCGCGGAACTCGGCCACCGTCATATTCTTATACTCGTTAAAGATGGTCTCGTTGACAGAATCCTGGATGATCCGGGTCACCTCGTCCTCCTCATAGGGGACGGCAGGGCAGTTGCGCAGATCGTTCAGGGTCAGATTGGAGAGCACCACCTTGGCGGCCACTCTCTCCTCTGCGGTTTCGGCGGCAATGCCTGCCAGCTTGTCGCCGGATTTTTCCTCGTTTGCCTTCGCCATGACTTCCCGAATCGATTTGAACTCGTACACATGGCCGAACAGCTTTGTCTTCAGGATCATGCTAGTTCACCTCTCATAAGTCCTAACATTAAGAATTGAAAATCAAGGTCTTGATCACTACGGGCAGCACCTGCCCGCCTGCAATGGGCTCGCCGATATCGATGTAGTCGCCGCTCAGGGTGCGGATACCGTCAATGCAGATGACGTCCTTCTCCCGCTTGAGCAGTACGTTCAGCGCGTTTCCGAGCACCTTTCCGATATCGTTCTCCACCACCACGACCAAGGGATACCTGCTGCTGATCACCTCCTTCGTGCTCTCAATGATAGCTGCCGCCAATGCCTGAATGTCCGCAAAGCTGGTGCGCTTTTCTCCGGTAAAAGCGATCGCAAGCTGCTCCGCTTTTCCCTCAGGCATATACAGCGGCATCTGATTCAAAATGGAAGCCTTCAGCGTTTCCAGCGACGCCTCGTCTTCCTCGGACACCTTAAGAATGGGGACATTTTTCAGGGGGAGCGTGCCCTGCTCATAGTGGATGGTGCTCCCGCTGACCTCGGTGGTATGGGTTCCCGCCCCTACCACGGTGGCCCGGATGGTCTCGATGGAGGTAAAGCGCTCCACCCGGCTCAGATCCGGGTCGGCCCGAATGGCCTTTCCCAGGAGGACGCCGATGTCGCCGAAGCGAAACACGTCGCCCTCCATCTCCTGATAGATGCAGTCCGCCACGCCGCCGGAGTAGGTCACCGCGGCGATGGCCGGCTGCTCCGGCAGAGGCTTGCCGTTGTTGGTATAAAGGCCGGCGTGGTGGCTGTCCGCCCCCGCCAGGCGGAGGGCCTGGGCCAGTTGGGCCGCCATGAGGCGGCACACGCCGTAGAGCTGCTCGGGATAGGCCCGGTCGCCCACCGCCAGCGAGATTCCGTTGGCGGCGGCCAGGGCCTGGATCTTGGGGAAAATGTAGCTGATGCGGCCGTTTTCCACCTTGATGAGCCGCCCGCCGATGTCGAGGCAGCAGGTCCCCCGCAGCACGCCCTTCTCATAGACGGCGATGTTGCTGGTCCCGCCGCCGATGTCCACATTGGCGATGGCCGTGCGCTTTTCCTTGGACAGGGCGTCGGTGCCCGCCCCCCGGGCGGAGAGTACCGACTCCAGATCCGGTCCGGCGGTGGCCACCACGAAGTCTCCGGCCAGGTCGGACAGAGCCTCCAGCACCTCGTTGGCGTTCTCCTTCCGGGCGGTTTCGCCGGTGATGATCACCGCACCCGTGCGGAGCATCTCCGGCGTCATGCCGGCCGCCTGGTACTCCTCCCGCACAATCCGTTTGACCGCCTCCGCGTCGATCTCCGTGGCCGAACGCAGGGGCGTAAAGTAGATCTTGCTGCGGTAGATCACCTCTTTATCCACAATGTCGATGCGCGGCACGGTGTAGCTGCTGGCCCGGTTTTCGATGGTCAGCCGGCTGAAAATGAGCTGGGTCGTCGAGGTGCCGATATCGATGCCCACGCTGAGGATCACTTCATGCAACTTGCTTCACCCGCTTCCTGAGAGTTCAATGCAAAACGGAGCCCGGGTACAGAGAATCCCTCTGTATCCGAGCTCCGTCGCTCGTCTGTTCCAGCCGTCGTTACGTCACGTCGGCCGTTCCGATGATCTGATTTTTAAAGTCGAATCTGGCGCAGGTTCCCTCGGGGCCCGACTCGATCTCCAGGTTGCCCCGCAGCTTGTCCTTCACCAACGTCTGCACGATGGACAGCCCCAGGCGGTTGCCCTCCGTGTTGGCCACATCGAATCCGCCTCCGTTGTCGCTGACCTGGATGCTGGAGTACAGCTTCCCCTGCTCCACGACGATCCGAATCTCTCCGGAAGAGCGGTCCTGGAAGGCGTACTTCAGGGAGTTCTGAAGCAGTTCGTTGATGATGATGGCCACCGACGTGGCGATGTCGGAGTCCACCTGAAAGTCCCCGCCCTCCATGGTAATGGTGACATAGCATTTGGGGTTGGAAAAATACCGCATGGTATTGTTCTTTATGTTCAGGATGACCTCCCCCAGCATGACCTCGTCCACACCGCTCTGGGCCAGCAGCTCGTGGGTGCTGGCAATGGAGAGGATCCGGTTCATGCTCTCCCCCAGCACCTGCCGCGTCTCCTCGCTGTCGGTGCGGCGCG
Organism: Flavonifractor plautii ATCC 29863; assembly: GCF_000239295.1. Classification (GTDB taxonomy): domain Bacteria; phylum Bacillota; class Clostridia; order Oscillospirales; family Oscillospiraceae; genus Flavonifractor; species Flavonifractor plautii. Next base: position 18,971 of record NZ_JH417817.1, on the reverse strand, counting down.
TCTGCAGGCGCAGGAGGCTGGCAATGGTCTGGAGGTTGTTCTTCACCCGGTGGTGGATCTCCTTGATGGCCACAGACTTGAGAATCAGCGCCTGCTCCTGCTCCCGCCGCCAGGTCACATCCTGAATGATCACGGCGAAGGCCGCCCCCGCCGAGTTGAGCTGGATGTGCTTGATGTCCAGCACCAGGTTGCTCACCGTAGTCTCCACATAGGAGTAGCCGCTGCACTCCTCGCTGTTGCCGTCCTGTTCCACCAGGCGGACGTTCTCATAGGGCTGTCCCAGGATGTCCTCAATGTAGCCCAGCCTCCGGTACAGATCCTGGGCCAGGGAGTTGCGGAAGGTCACGATGCCGCTGCGGTCCACCATGAGGAGTGCCTCGTCGATACACTCGGTGAGCCAGTTGTTCTCCGGCACCATCTGAGCCAGGGCGTGGGCGATGGTCTCAAAGCTCTGCTGCGAGAAATGAATCCGCTCACTGACCTGCCTCTGCTCGTCCACCCGCTTCTCCAGGATCAGCACGCCGATGATATGGGAGCCGTTGCGGATGGGCTCTACCGACTGGATCGTGCTCCCATTCTCCTGGGTCACGGCCTTCATCTGCTTGGTTCCTACCCCCAGGCGGAAGGTGCGGGCCACCGCCGGCTCGTTCTCCGGCTTGGCCAGCAGTCCCACAACCGTGTTCTTGTAGGACGACGGCACACATTCCGGTTTGGCCTCCGCCACCACGATGGCGTTCCCGTCCCGTCCGGGGCAGTCGATGAAGATGTCCGCGCCCTCCAGATTGGCCAGAGGCTGCAGCGTCTCTGACATGTGCTCGATGATGCGGATCTCTTCATCGGACAGATCGGTATACTTTCTGCAGAGGGACCAAATCACATTCACCTGTCAACCCCCGCCTTTCACGAGGATCATCTCCGCCACCCGGCGCATGGAAAGGCCCTTGAGCTGACTGAGCTTGCGTATATAGTGGTACGCCTCCTGCTCCGACAGGTTCTGCTCCTGCATCACCTGTCCCTTGGCTTTTTCAATGATGCTGCGGTTGGCCAGCCGCTCGGAAACCTTGGCCATGTCCTTGCGCAGCCGTTTCATCTCCTTGCTCTGGGCCACAACCAGCTCGATGTTGGGAATCAGCGACTTCTCGTCGATGGGCTTGACCAGATAGCCGCTGACGCCGTAATCCTTGGCCTGCTCCACGAACTCCCGCTCACTATACGCCGTGAGCATAATGATCGTGTCCGCCAGCTCCTCCTCATAGATGATCTTGGCCGCGGCCAGTCCGTCCAGAAACGGCATCTTGATGTCGAGCAGAACGAGATCCGGATGGTAGAGCTTGCAGTTCTCCACGGCATCAAACCCGTCGGAGACCTCTGCAACAACCGTATACCCGCCTTCCGTAAGCAGTTCTTTCAAATCCATTCTGCTGATCGGCTCATCGTCTGCAATGACGACACGGATCGCATCCTTTTCCATGCGGCTCCTCCTGACTTCAAAGGAAATCCAGATACCTTACCAAGGCTTCCACGCCCTCGCCCGTCACGCTGCTGACGACAAAGATCTCACCCGCGCCGGCTGCCTTCAAATACTGCCTCGCATTTGAAATCTCATGCTCAGACGCCAGATCCGACTTTGTCACAACCCCCACGCAGGGCTTTGCAAACATGCTGCTGTAGGCGGGCGGGAACATGCTCCCCTTCTCGGTGGCGTCCTGGACCAGCACAATCGTGTCCGCGTCGGCGGCCGTCACCATGAGGGCCCCGCGAAAATAGCGCCGCTCCAGATACTCGCCCGGTGTGTCAATCATACTCTGGTTGACAATCTGTACGGTCTGGGTCTTGTGGTACTGCAGTTCCTCGTGGTTGATCCGCTGGCAAAGCGTTGTTTTGCCGGCCGTGGAGCGGCCGATCAGGATAATGCGTCTTTTTCTCTCCATTGCATCACGTCTTGGTGATGGGGGCCGATGCAAAGCCCATCATACCGCACAGGGTATTCATAACCTCCGTCAGCGCCGACTGTACCGCCGCCACATCGCCGGTGATGACCAACGAGCCGTTGAAGCGGTCCACAAAGCCGATGGACACGTTGGCCGACTTGGTGGCCACATCGGCGGCGATCATGGCCGCCTCACTGGGGGTGATGGTAAAGATCCCAATGGCGCCGGAGGCGTCGATCAGTCCCAGCTTCAGGTACAGATCCTCGGTGGGGTTTGCGATCACATGGGCCAGGGTGACCTGCTTGCCGGGTACAAATTCCTGTATAATCCGCTTTTTCTCATCAAGCTCAATCAAATCGGCACGCTCCTCCTAAAAACCGCTGGAAACAGCGGGCTGTCCCCCCCTATCATGCCACAGGGCCGGGCAGCCTATCCTGCGTAAACGCGCTGCGGTGTTTTCCGCAACACCGGCAGGGGGTTCACAGGCGTACGGGGCGAAAAAACAAAAAAAGCCCCCAGAATTTCAAGTCAAAATTCTTGGGAGCTACATCGCTCTTGATCGTTTACCAGGCGAGCCGTACTAACGCCGCACGAATCCGCCCTTCCACTATACGCATCTCTATCATTTTTTCTGGCTCATTTTAACAGAAATTTGCGGAGTTGTCAATCCGAAATATCATTTTACGCCAAATTCCTCCGCCGCGCAATTGCGCGGCGGAGGAGCTCTGTCAGGGCAATTTCCCGCTGTAGGCCTTGCGGAAGATCTGTTCAATTTCCTCCGCCGTGCAGCTTCTGGGGTTCGTGGCGGTGCAGCGGTCGGCCAGGGCCGCCTCCGCCATGTCGTGCACCGCCTCCTCGAACTCCGCCGCGTTCACGCCCGCGGCCTGGAGGGTGGAGGGCATGTTCAGCTTTTCGATGTACCGCCGGGCGGTGCGAATGAGGTTGAGGGCGCTCTGGCGGACACTGCTGCTCTCCAGCTCCAGCAGGCGGGAAATACGGGCATAGCGCTTGGCGGTGGAGGTGAGCTGCTCGGCGCAGCCGGCGTTGAAGCTCATCACATAGGGCAACAGGATGCCGTTGGCCCGGCCATGGGGGATGTGGAACCGGGCGCCCAGGGCGTGGGCCATGCCGTGGTTGAGGCCCAGGCCGGAGTTGGAGAAGGCGATGCCCGCCAGGCAGGAGGCATTGTGCATCCCCTGCCGGGCCTTGCGGTCCTCGGGGTTCTGATAGGCGGGCAGCAGGTGGCGCTTGACCAGCTTGATGGCCTTTTCCGCCGCCGCGTCGGAGAAGTCGGTGGCCTCAGTGGACACAAAGGCCTCCACAGCATGGGTAAACACGTCGATGCCGGTGTCCGCCGTCACGGTAGGAGGCACGCTGGTGGTCAGCTCCGCGTCCAAAATGGCGATATCGGGCAGCAGGCTGTCCTCCACCAAGGGATATTTGACCCCCTTCTCCCGGTCGGTGATCACCGCAAAGCGGCTCACCTCCGAGCCGGTGCCGCTGGTGGTGGGGATGGCGATGAACTTGCAGTCCCGCATGTCCCGCTCCCGGGCGGCGAAGAACACGATTGCCTTGGCCGCGTCGATGGCGGAGCCGCCGCCGAAGGCCACCACCGCATCGGGTTGGAACTCCAGAATCTGCTCCACGCCTCTGGTGACGGTGGCGATGTCCGGGTCGGCCTGCACGTCGGAGAAGATCTTGAACTCGCCGCTGTTGCGCAGCAGTCGGTCGGTGACATAATTCGTTTTGCCGCTCTCGTCCATGAACTTGTCCGTCACCAGAAAGACCCGGTGCAGCCGCTGGGCCAGCGCGTCCATGCCACCTCCGATCATAATTTTTGTACGAACACTGAAGGCGTCCATATGCTGCTCCTTTCTGCCGGTAGAAATACAAAAAGCGCCCTGAACCGCTGTTCAGGACGCTACATCGCTTCCAAAAGCCCTGCCGCTTCCTCGCAGCATGGCCAGTCTCACTTTACCCCATGGCGCAGCCCTCTGTCAAGCCTTTTCTTTCGCCGGGGCTCAATTTTTTTCGTTCGGCAAACTGCGGGTTGACTTTCGCGGCAAATGCTGACATAATGGGGCTCGTCAAAGCAGGTGCGCATGGAACCGTCTGGTTCCACCTGACACGGGCTCCCCCGTGCCCTTGCGGGCGCTGTCCAGCCAGCCCCGCCCCCTGCGCCGGCCTCCGGCGCGGCAAGTAAATAGACTCTCTGTTTCACAGAAAGGAATCGGTTTTGATGGATATCAGATTCGTTCTCCCTTCTGAGGTGGAGCAGCTGGCCCGGAATGTGGTGACCTCATTCCCCTCCAAGACGCCGGCCGCCCTGCTCCAGAACATGGAAGGCGAACTGCACCGTCCGGACGAGGGCCGTTACCTCGGCTGTTTTGACGACGATGGAACCCTGCTGGGCTCCATCCTGATGATGGATTTCACCCTCAACGTCAGAGGTGTGATGATGCCTATGGGGGCCGCAGCCTATGTCTCCGCAAACTTTCTCCACAAGAAAGAGCGGGTGGCCTGCACGCTCCTGAAGGTGTTGATGCGGTATTACGCCAAACAGGGGACGCCGATCGGCTGTCTCCACCCCTTCAATCCCGCGTTCTATGCCAACATGGGATACGGTTACTGCAACGAGAACTATCTCTACCAGCCCAAGCCCTCCGCGATCCGCTCCTACGGCGACAAGTCCGGGCTGTCCTATGCCCGGCCGGAGGACCGGCAGGAGATTTTGGACTTCTACCGCGCCTATGCGGCGCGTACCCACGGTGCCACGGTCCACCACTATATGGACCCTCACCGGATCTTCGACATGCCCTACGTGGTGGTCTGCCGCCGGGACGGCCGGCTCACCGGCTACTTCACCTTCGATTTCGTGGCGGTGGACCACTACACCGACATGTACCACGATCTGCTCGTCCCCGAGATGGTGTATGAGGATCTGGACACGCTGCGGCAGTTCATGACCTTTTTCGCCTCCCAGGTGGATCAGATCGAGCGGGTGCGTATCCTCTCCCCCGACCCCAGCCTGACTATGCTGTTCCACAACCCGGACACAGGCGAGAACCGCGCGCACGACGGCTGCATCCATGAGGTGGCCCGCCGCACAATGGGCTACATGGCCCGTATCTTCGATGTGCCGGCCTACTTCCGCATGCAGAGCCGCTGTGAGTCCCCGGTCAGCCGTCCCTTTGTGCTGGCCCTCCAGGTGGATGACAACTTTATCGAGGGCAACAACGGCACCTTCCTGCTGAATATATCCGGAAGCACGGTGGAGGTGGTTGAGCATGCTCAGCCCGACGTCACCCTTTCCGCCGATATCTCCACCCTCTCTTCCCTGGTGATGGGCGCTTTCTCTCTGGACGAGGCCCTTCGCCTGGGCCGCCTGACCCTCTCCGACCACGGCTACGCTGCCGACGTGCAGCGCGCCATCGGCTGGAGTCGGAAGCCCATAAACTTCACCTATTTCTGATCCTGTCCGTGCAAGCACAGTA
>NZ_JH417817.1:12731-13440 GCF_000239295.1 Flavonifractor plautii ATCC 29863 | reverse complement strand
CGGCTTCTGCCGCCCCGGCCTGTTTTTGTCCCTCACCGCTCCAGAAAGGCGGCCAGCGCCACATCGTACTCCGGCAGCCCATTGGCCGCCCACAGCAGCTCGATGCCCAGCTCCCGCCGGGCCAGCGCCGCCAGATCAAAGCCGAACGCGGAAAAGGAGTAGCGCATCCGCCCCGGATTCCGGCAGGGCAGCCCGTCCCGCCGGGCGCAGCGGGGGCACAGCTCACACCGTCCCGCCGCGATGGTCCACGCCCCGCTCCGGGTCTGCTCCAGCGCCAGAAGGGTTTCCAGCAGTACCCGCTTGGCTGGTCCATAGGACGCCCGGCGCACCGCCTCAGCCCCCTCCGCCGTGGACACCTCCCGGCGCGTCTGTGCATCATAAAATACCTGCATGCCCAGCACATGGGCTGTCCGAAAAGGCCGCAGGGCCTCCGCCGCCGACGGTACCCCCGGCGGGCAGGACCAATCGTTTCCGTAGTCCGGGCAGGCCCGGCAGGCCTCCCGGAACCGCTCCGGGAAACAGTATTCCCCCAGCAGTTGCTCCACCGGGAGCTCCGCCGCCGTTATCCTGGTCTGATACATTTAACCGCCCCCATCGGCGTTTTCTCCGTGTTCCATTATAGCGCATTTTCCGCCAAATGGGAACTCCTGTTTTCCGCCCGGCCGGATATTCTGTAGGGGTGGGGCTTGTCCCCGCCCGCGGGCGGCCA
>NZ_JH417817.1:0-12551 GCF_000239295.1 Flavonifractor plautii ATCC 29863 | reverse complement strand
CCCGGGGCTGGCCGGTGGCCCGGAGAGATGGGCCGATGTGGGCATCGGCCCCTACAAAGGTCTGTTACGCGGGTGGCTCCTGCGGCCGCCCCTACATTTCCGGGGTTCCATTTCCGGCAGGCTATCTCACGGCGCTTGTATGTAGGGACGGGTGCCCACACCCGCCCGGGGCTGGCCGGTGGCCCGGAAAGACGGGCCTATGTGGGCATCGGCCCATACAAAGCAGGACTTATCCCCGCCTGTCCCCGTACGTCTCCACCCGTAGGGGCGGCCCTTGTGGCCGCCCGCGGCAGGGACAAGCCCGCCCCTACAAGCCGTCCAGCAGACAAGATCCCCGCGTCCGGCGGTATGCCGGGCGCGGGGGTGCCCCTATCTCCAGAGGGGGTAATGAGAATGGCAAATTATACGGAGCATTATCAATTACATCAGTGGGAACCGGAGGACAGCTTTCTCCGCACCGACTTCAACGAGGACTTCGCCAAAATTGACGGGGCGCTGGGCGGGAAGGCAGAACAGTCTGCGGTGGATACGCTTGCCGAGCAGGTTGCCGGGAAATCCGAGCTGGTAACGGGGAGCTATACCGGAGACGGGGAGGCCAGCCGCACCATTGAGCTGGGTTTTTCCCCCAAGGCGGTACTGCTGGCCTCCGGTTCCGGGCCGATCAATTACACCAGCTCGCGTTATGGCGGTCTGGCCCTGGAGGGGGCAGAGGTAAACACGGACTGGGAATCCACCTCCGGCGAGCCGGTTCTCCGCGTCGTTACAGGGGGATTCCAGGTATTCTACGATTATGACGAGGAGGTTTTCTCCAACTCCGACCGTGACCGCTATCACTACCTGGCTTTGCGCTGAGAAAAAGAAAAACCCCCGTGCTTTAGCGCACGGGGGTTTTCCGCCCACAGGGTAAATTCTGATTGGATTACTCGGACACGCTAAAAGTGATAGTGATGTCCACGCCGTCCACAGTCAGAGTAGCAGTCGCAGTCTCGTCACCGTCAAAGATGCCGGCATCGGCCAGAGCCTTGACCAGAGTGTTAGCGTTGTCGCCAGTGGTCAGCCCCTTGTCGCTGGAATCATACCAGTTGCTGCCCTGGAGGCCGCCGTCCTTATCCCACACATAGGTCACACCGTCCATACACGATGGTGGTAGCACCGTTCTTGTGCAGGGAGCCCAGGAAGCGGGCAGTATCCCAAGTAATGGCATTGGACTCGGTATCAATAGCGGACTGCTCAAAGGAGGCAGTCACCTTGGTGCCGTCGGAGTTCCAGGTGCCGTGGGCAACATAGTTACCCAGGTCGCCGTTCTGTCCCCAAGCGCCATCCGCATTCACCACGGCATCAGAGACGGCCTCCTCAACCTCAGCCACGGTCTCGTCGGTGATAACGCTGTTGTCCTCGTCCACATAGACCTCAATCACAGCGTCGCCATCGTAAACAGCGGAGATCACACCCTTGAAGTTGTCGTCCTCATAGTCGCGGGCCAGACGGCTGGGAGTGGTGGTCTTGCCGGTGCCGCCATCGTTTAGGAAGATGGTGTACTCGTCGGCCAGAACCAAATCCACACCGTCGAAGGACAGCACGCCGGAGGAGTAGGCGATCGTGGAGTCGACGTTCCAGACGCGCAGGTCGTTGCCGGAGACGGCGTTGTTGATGCGGTTCAGATCGCTGGTGTTGACATAGCCGTCAGCGTCGTAGGTCACATTACCGTACAGGCCAACCTCCACATCACTGGTGCTGTTCAGGTTGACAGTGCCGATCTCGCCGTTGACAATAGCGTCAAAGACATAGTACTTGTTATCGTCGGCATCCTGGCTGGACTCGTAATCGGTGTCCAGGATGTAGATGCGGTCACCCGCCACGCTGCCGGACACGCCCAGCTCGCCAGTCTCACCGTTGATGAACAGGTAGTCGGCATAGCCGTTGTCGTCCAAGATCGCAACGACCTCAACCGCGGCATCGGACTCCAGGTGGGTGACGTTCACGTCGGGCACGTTGCGGATGCCAGTGTAGACATTCACGTTGTCGCCGCGGCGGATCACGAACACGGTGTCGTTATTCAGGCGGACGCTCTTGTCCAGAGAAATACGGGCATCGCCGGTTTCAATGATCTTGCCGGTAGTATTAAAGTCCTTGCTAGCGGAATCATTGCTGTTCAGCTTGCCCAGCTCATAGGTGCCGTCGTTCTTCTCGTCATAGGAGAACCAGGTGTTCTTGGTCTTGTCGGTGCTCTCCCACTCAAGGTCATCGGCGTTAGAAACCTCGATGACAGCGGTGGTGCCGTCCACGAAGTAGGCCTTAGCCTCAAAGCTCTTGTTAACGCCGCCGATCTGAGCGACATTGGTGATGAACACGTAGTCGTTGGAAGCCTCCACGCCGTCAGCATAGATGACGTAGCCGTAAGTATCCAGGACCAGATCGTAGTCATCCTTCAGGTTGTAGGTGCTGCTGTAGCCCTGGCTGTACTCGTACTTGGTGCCGTCAAGCGTGACGTTCTTATTGGAGGTGTAGGAGGTCACAGTGCCGGAGACTACTTCGGCAGCCTGAATGGTCTTGACCTCGTCGCCCACAGCGGTGATCAGGACATAATCGCCGTCCTCAAATGCGGACAGGTTTTCAAAGTCGTCGGCAGACAGGGTGGTATTGACAGCGGGGAAGGTATCCAGGCCCAGATCATCCAGCTCCAGCTCCTCGTTCTCCTCGTCGTAGCCGCCGTCCACCTGAGCCACATAGGTGTGAATCTGAGACAGGATGACGTTGTTGTCGTCGTCCACAAACACCTGGGTCAGGACGCCCTTGGCAGTGCCCTTGGCGTCGTCGGTTTCGTTGTTCACAAAGTAGTCGGCCACGTCAGGGTTGCTGACCGGATCGCCATCCACGTAAACAGAAAAATCAGTGGGCTTAGAGGCGGTGATATCGTTGTAGACGGTGCGGCCGAGCACGTCATACAGGTCGCCCTTATCCACAGCGGTAGTAAAGGTTCCGTCAGCCTCAGCAGGATAAGTGCCGATGATGTCGTTCTTCAGCTTCCACTGGCTGGCGGGGCGGGCAAAGTCGTCCTCACCGTTGACCTTTTTCAGATCTGCGAAGTAACGCTCACAGAACTGCTGGGTATCGTCGTTGCTGTCGCCGGCATAGTCGCTGTCGGTCTTGGAGACAGGTTCAGCGGCAGTGTTGCCCACGATGATGGTGGAGCCGTCGGGCTGCTGGATAGTGGTGCCGCGGCTGGCGTAGCGCACCATGTCGGCCTCCAGGGTCTGGTAGGCCATCTGGGCAGCCTGCTCACGGGTCATGGCATCGGCCATGATTACACCGGACACGGCGATACCGGCATCCACGGCATCGGCGGCCACATTGACGGCCCAATCGTTGCCCACATACTGCTCGATAGCGGGATCATAGCCCAGGGCCACCAGCAGCATCTTGGCAAACGCCAGTCCGGTCAGCTCACCCTCAGGATTGAAGGTGCCGTTGCCTGTGCCCGCCAGAATGTTCTGCTGGGCGCAGTAGCCGATGTAGCCGGCAGACCAGCGGTCGGCAGCCACGTCGCTGAACACAGTGGAGTTAGTGGTCAGGTTCTCGGCATCGTCGCCCAGGAGCATGCGGCAGATGATGGCCGCAGCCTGCTCACGGGTCAGAATGCCGGTAGGATCGAAGGCGCCCTTGTCGGTGCCCTCGAACACGCCGAGCGCGGTCATGACTTCCGCGGCCTCGGCGTAAGTGATCTCGTTGCCGTCGACGAAATCACTGCTCGCAGCGGAGGCGCCGACGACCATCATACCGACGAGCATGACAGCGGCCAGAACCAGGCTGAGAGTCCGCTTGAGGTTTCTCATTTGGATTTCCTCCTTCTGAATTTTGAAGCCTAGGGGCGTATGACGCCCCTTACATGGGAGGAAAGAATGCAGCTTTCGGGGAATAGGGGTATAAAAGGCGGGGAAACAGAATCAAAAGGTTCGCATGGTAGACGTATGGTAGACATTATAAAAAACTCCTTGGGGAAAAAGCTGAAAATTCAGGCGCTTTGCGTTGCATTTTGGTAGACATTTGGTAGACATAACCCCACGCACGATCAGAAGAGGTATAAAAGTCGGCAGATTGGGTATTTTGAAAGCAAAGGATCACAGGCACGAGAAGAGAAAATCGGAGCACACGAGAATTTTGCTTTGATTTTAAGGAGAGATCTGCTATAATGTACTTGTATTGGAGCGCACTTCCATGGAAGGCGTTTATTAAATTGTGTTTACCGGGCCGGTGAATTGCCGGCCCTTGGATACCGTTTATGCCGGAAACGGCTGCGGCGGAAGGAATAGAGGGTTGTAGCTTTGACAAAATATGTGATCCACGGCGGAAAGCCGCTTTTTGGAGATATTGACATCAGCGGCGCGAAGAATGCCGCCGTCGCCATAATCCCCGCCGCCCTGCTGGTGGACGGGGTATGCCGCATTGAGAACATTCCCCAGATCAGCGACGTGACATTGATTCTGAATATTTTGCAGGAGCTGGGCGCCGATGTGCGCACCGTCAACCGCACCACGGTGGACGTGGACTGCTCCCACATCCGCAACGCCCGTGTGCCTGAGGAGCTGGCGCGGAAAATCCGCGCCTCTTATTACCTCATTGGGGCGCTGCTGGGCCGGTTCGGCTCCGCCGAGGTGCCCCCTCCGGGCGGCTGTGACTTCGGCGGACGGCCCATTGACCAGCACATCAAGGGCTTTGTGGCCATGGGGGCCGACGTGGACGTGCGGGGCGGCTACATTCATGCCAAGGCCAAAAACGGCCGCATGTGCGGCACTCAGATCTATCTGGACATCGTCTCGGTGGGCGCCACCATGAACATCATGCTGGCGGCCGTGCTGGCCGACGGCCTGACCGTCATTGAGAACGCCGCCAAGGAGCCCCACATCGTGGATCTGGCCAACTTCCTCAACTCCATGGGCGCGGAGATCATGGGCGCGGGCACCGACGTGATCAAAATCCGCGGGGTGGAGCGCCTGTCCGGCGGCAGCTACTCCATTATCCCTGACCAGATTGAGGCGGGCACTTATATGACCGCCGTGGCCGCCGCCGGGGGCGAGGTGCTCATCCGCAACGTCATCCCTAAGCATCTGGAGTGCATCACCGCCAAGTTGCTGGAGATGGGGGTGGACGTGGAGGAGCGGGATGACGCGGTGCTGGTGCGCCGGCACGGCAAGCTGACCCGCACCAATGTCAAGACCCTGCCCTACCCCGGCTTCCCCACCGACATGCAGCCCCAGATTGCCGCCGTCCTCTGCCTGGCGGAGGGCACCAGCGTGCTCACCGAGGGCGTGTGGGACAACCGCTACCGCTATGTGGACGAGTTCCGGCGGATGGGCGCCCAGATCCAGGTGGACGGCAAGATCGCCGTCATCGAGGGCGTGGAGAAGCTCACCGGCGCCCGTATCCAGGCCTGCGATCTGCGGGCCGGGGCGGCCATGGTAATCGCGGGCCTGGCGGCCCAGGGCACCACCGAAATTGGCTGCATCCACCACATCGAGCGGGGCTACGAGGATATCGTGCGCAAGCTCTCCGGCGTGGGGGCGGACATCCGCGTGGTGGTCACCCCGGACGAGGAGAAGCAGAGCCAGGTAGGCTAAAAAGAAAACAGGGAGCGGCGGCGCAGGCCGCCGCCCTTTTTTGCGCAGAGAGACTACATAGTGAGGAGCGATTCCGTGCTGGAACTTTGTACCCTGGCCAGCGGCTCCAGCGGCAACAGCCTGCTGGTGACCGACGGCCGCACCCACGTGCTGGTGGACGCGGGCATCTCCTGCCGCCGTATCTGCACCGGCCTGAAGGAGCTGGGCGTGGAGCCAACGGAGCTCGCCGGCGTGCTGATCACCCACGAGCACAGCGACCACATCTCCGGTTTGACCACCCTGACCAAGCAGCTCAGGCTGCCGGTGTATGCCAGCCCTGGGACGGGGCGGCAGCTTTGCTACCGCATCGCCTTTCTGGAGGAGCTGCTCCGCCCTGTGGCGCCGGGGGAGGGCTTTTCCGTCGGCGGGCTGGCGATTGAGAGCTTCCCCACCTCCCACGACGCGGCGGAGAGCGTGGGCTACGCCCTGTCCGCCGGGGGGCGGAAGGCGGCGGTGGTCACCGACCTGGGCTATGTGACCGGGGCGGTGCTTCGCGGCATCCGGGGGGCGGATCTCCTGGTGGCCGAGGCCAACCACGACGTGGAGTGGGTGCAGTCCGGCCCCTACCCTTACCACCTCAAGGCCCGCATTCTGGGCGACCGGGGCCACCTGTCCAACGAGGCGGGGGCCGAGCTGGCCTGGACGGCGGTGGAGGGGGGCGCCCGCACGGTGGTGCTGGCCCACCTGTCCCATGAGAACAACACCCCCGCCCGGGCCCACGAGGTGGTACGGGGCGTACTGGAGCGCCGGGGCGCGGCAGTGGGCCGGGACGTGGCGCTGGAGGTGGCCCCCCGCAGCGAGAAGAGCCGGAGGTACACGGTATGAAGGGCATCCGGGTGCAGCTCATCTGCGTGGGCAAGATGAAGGAGAAATTTTACATCGACGCGGCGGCGGAGTACGTCAAGCGCCTGTCGGCCTACTGTAAGCTCCAGGTGGTGGAGCTGCCGGAGGAGCGGCTGCCGTCCAATCCATCCCAGGCCCAGATCGACGCCGCCCTGGAGAAGGAGGCGGCGGCCATCCGCGCCAGGCTGGCGCCGGGGGCCAGCCTGATCGCCCTGTGCGTTGAGGGGTGCATGCGCTCCAGCGAGGAGCTCTCCGGCCTCCTGTCCGACTGGAGCAGCCGGGGGGGAAGCAGCCTGGCCTTTCTGATCGGCGGCTCCTACGGCCTTGCCCCCTCCCTCAAGGCCCAGGCGTGGGCCAAGCTGTCCATGTCCCCCATGACCTTTCCCCACCATCTGGCCCGGGTGATGCTGCTGGAGCAGCTCTACCGCAGCTTCAAGATCGACGAAGGCTCCAGCTACCACAAGTAGGCGTGACAATCTCCCGAATTCGTCAAAAGACAGGCTGGATATTGGTGAATTTTTGTGCTATAATCACAGTGCAGTACATCGTTTACGCCAGAATTTCAGATATTGGAGGTTAGTCCCATGTCCTATCGTGATGTTTATGAAAAGTGGCTCAGCAGTTCTGCGCTCAGCGAGGCGGAAAAGGAGGAGCTGCGCTCTATTTCCGGCGACGAGAAGGAGATTGAGAGCCGGTTCTTTGCCCCGCTGGAGTTCGGCACCGCCGGCCTGCGCGGCACCATGTGCGTCGGCCTGCACCAGATGAACATCCACGTCATCCGCCACGCCACCCAGGCCTTCGCCGAGGTCATTCTGGCCGAGGGCCCCGAGGCGGTGAAGCGCGGCGTGGCGGTGTGCTTCGACTGCCGCAACCACTCCCAGGAGTTCGCCCGTGAGACCGCCGGCGTCATGGCGGGCAACGGCATCCCCGTACGTATCTTCGAGTCCCTCCGCCCCACCCCCGAGCTGTCCTTCGCCGTCCGGGAGTATGGCTGCATCGCCGGCGTAAACGTTACTGCCAGCCACAACCCCAAGGAATATAACGGCTACAAGGTCTACTGGCAGGACGGCGCCCAGCTCCCCCCCCACCACGCCGAGGCCATCGCCAAGAAGATGGAGGAGCTGGACTTCTTCGCCTCCATCAAGCGCATGGACTACGACGAGGCGGTGGAGAAGGGCCTGATCACCGTCATGGGGGCTGAGACCGACGAGAAGTTCCTCTCCAACGTCATGGGTCAGGTCAACGACAAGGCCGCGGTGGAGAAGGTGGCCGACACCTTCAAGATGGTTTACACCCCCTTCCACGGCACCGGCTACAAGCTCATCCCCGAGGCCCTGCGCCGCCTGGGCATGAAGCACGTCATCTGTGTCCCCGAGCAGATGGTCATCGACGGCAATTTCCCCACCGTGGTCTCCCCCAACCCGGAGAACCCGGAGGGCTTCTATCTGGCTGTGGATCTGGCCAAGAAGGAGGGGGCGGACTTTATCCTCGGCTCCGACCCCGACGCCGACCGGGTGGGCATCATGGTGCGCACCTCCGACGGGGAGTTCAAGGTGCTCACCGGCAACCAGACCGGCGTGCTGCTGCTGGACTACCTGATCGGGGCAAAGCAGCGCGCCGGCAAGATGCCCGCCAACCCCGTGGCCCTCAAGACCATCGTTACCACCGAGATGGCCCGCAAGGTCGCCGAGACCAACGGCCTGAAAAGCTACGACACCTTTACCGGCTTCAAGTTCCTGGCGGAGAAGAAGGACAAGCTGGAGAACGCCGGGGAGGGCAAGGTGATCTTCGCCTACGAGGAGAGCTACGGCTACATGCTGGGCGACTATGTCCGCGACAAGGATGCCGTCACCGCCGCCCTGTCCCTCACCGAGATGGCGGCCTGGTACGCCGGACAGGGCATGACCCTGTATGACGCCCTGCTGGCCTGCTATGAGAAGTACGGCTATTACGGTGAAAAGACTCTGAACCTGGTGATGCCCGGCCTGGACGGCCTGAAAAAGATGGCCGATCTGATGGCCAATCTGCGGGAAAAGCCCCCGGTGGAGATCGCCGGTGTGGGCGTGCTCCAGCAGAAGGACTACAAGGACGGAAGCGTGGTCAACGTCGCCGACGGCGCGAAGAGCACCATGGAGCTGTCCGGCTCCAACGTGCTGCGCTATGAGATGGCCGACGGCACCAGCCTCATCGTCCGGCCCTCCGGCACCGAGCCCAAGGTCAAGGTCTATATCCTGGCCAACGACGCCTCTAAGGAGGCCTGCGACGCCAAGGTGGACAAGTATGCCGCCTGGGCCGAGAGCCTGAAAAAGTGAGTGAATAGAGTAAACCGGTTCCCCGGCGTCCGCGCCGGGGAACCGGTTTTTTCACGTCGGGAGCAGCACGGATTTCCAGCCTCCCGGAGTAGCGGGAACCTGAACAGAGGCGGTGTCGCCCCAAAATTCATTTTACACCCTGTGCACGGGCGGCACTTGCGGCCGCCCCCTTTTTGCCCCCGCCGGGAACGCTTCGCCCCGTAGGGGCGGGGCTTGTCCCCGCCCGTGGGCGGCCACAAGGGCCGCCCCTACTTCCGGGGTTCCGTTCCCGGCGGACTACCTTGTGGCGCTTGTGTGTAGGGGCGGGTGCCCACACCCGCCCGGAGCTGGCCAGTGGCCCGGAGGGGCGGGCCGATGTGGGCATCGGCCCCTACAGAGGTCTGCTGCGGCAGGCACCGCCCGGCAAAATGCTCCGTAGGGGCGGGGCTTGTCCCCGCCTGCGGGCGGCCATAAAAGCCGCCCCTACTTCCGGGGTTCCGTTCCCGGCGGGCTATCTTGCGGCGCTTGGACGTAGGGGCGGGTGCCCACACCCGCCCGCAGGGCGTCCGGCAGAAGGAGTCCCCCGCGTCCGGCGGTACGCCGGGCGTGGGGGACTCTCATATCCCGGAAGGGGGAATATTCATGGCAAATTATACCGAACATTATCAGCTCCACCAGTGGGAATCGGAGGACAGCTTCCTGCGGACGGATTTCAACGCGGACTTCGCCAAAATTGACGGGGCCATTGCCGCGTGCAGCCACACGGTCAAAGGCGCCTATACCGGAAACGGAAGCTATTTGACGGTGGAGCTGGGCTTCCGGCACGCGGCGGTGCTGGTCTCGCTGGGATATCAGTCCTACAACCAGCCGCGGCTCTCCATCGACGGGGACACCGCTTATATGGTCATGACTGACAGCGGGTTCCGCGTCCAGGATGATCGGAATGCCAATCTGAACGAGGTAGGGAGAGAATATCTGTATTTGGCGTTCCAATAATAACAAGAATCCCCCGGACAAGTCCGGGGGATTCTTGTTTGAACTTGAGTTTGACAGCAATGCCAGATTACTGAACCTCAACAATGTAGGCGGAGTAACGGGCAAAGGTGCCGTCCCAAGTCTTTACCACAATAACGTTGCCGTTATTCAGATTCTTGCTACTGGCGATATCGTCAGTGCGGTTAGTCAGATCACTATCCGTGCCATTTTCAGCGACCGCCGCAGTGGTGAAGATACCGGAAGCGTGCGCGGTAACAGAGTCGTCGACGGTGATGGTCACAGTAGCGTTCTTGGCCTGCTCAGCAGACAGAGGCAGAGTGGTGGCATTCGCAACGGCCTTGGCGATGGTGGTATAGTCGCCAGCGCTGGCAGTCTTAACGCCGTCCACAGTGGTGGAGGTGATGCGGTCGTTATTGGCGTTGTCGTCATCGCCAGCGTCGACGTCAACCTCCATCTTGTAGGTGTCGGTGACATACACGACCTCGGCCTGGCCGTCATCGTTGTACACCACGATACCGTACTGACCGGAGGTCAACTCAGTGGTAGCGGCAGTCTTGTCGTCCACCTCGGTGTTCTCCACGTCGATAACCAGGGCCTTGTCGGCATAGCGCTCCCAGTCGGTGTTGGAGTTGTCATTGACGCCACTCACGAAGGACTGCTTCACAGTTTCGTCATCGGACATCAGATCAGTTGCCTTGTCGAAGTCATAGACCTTGAAGTACTTGGTACGGGTGGTAACAATCAGGCCCACGTCGTTGGCCACGTCAGCCGTAGCGGTCTTGTTGCTGTTAGACACACAATCGGCCTGAGCCTCCAGTACGTAGTAGTCGCCATCGGTCGTGTAGGTGCAAAGCTTGCCGGCCATTCCCTTGGTCTTGGATTGCATCTGGAGAACGTTGCCCTCTTCGTCAATGACGGAGTAGGTATACACGCTGCCGGACTTGTCGTAGACGCTCATGACATAGACATAGGCGTCGGTGCCGAACTTGGCCTGGTCAGTGTAGAGCACGATGACCTCGGCAACGTCGGTGGCATCGTCGAAGGCCACCACGGAGGCGCGGACCTTGCCGTTATCGATACCACCCGCTTTATCAGCGTCGATCATCTTGGCCATGTTGTCATAGCCCACGGCCACATAGCCCTTGGATCCATTATAGTAGTAAATAATGGTTTCCTCGTCGATACCATAGCTGTTGGTGTGGGTATCAACAGAGCTGTTCTCCAGACGCAGGTCGACATCGCCTCTGGCAACATCAGCCTTCAGCTCGGTCTGGCTACTATGGAAGAAAGTAGACTTCCCGCTTTCTGTGTAGTTGTCGCCTTTGATATAGTTTTTGCTGGTGCCATTGACGATCACGCCGTCATCCAGCTCAGCAGGCCCGAAGGTCACGACCTCATCGTCGTCAATGGTGTAGGCCACCAAGTTGCCGGAGGCATAGCCCTTAGTCTTGGCACCGGCAGCGGTAGCGTCATCGGAACCCATGAACTTCAGGACGGCGTCCATGGAGTTGTCGTCGGTGATCGCACTGCCAAACCAGGTCTCAACCGCGCTGTCCTTGGTGCTGTTGTCGTCGGAATTGGCGAGATCCTCAAAGCGGTCAGCGGTGGCGTCCATGTCCACGTCATAGACCTTGGAGGTGCCGTCCGCCAGCAGCAGCTTGATCTGGCCGGTGGTGGTCAGGCCGTTGATGGAGTAAGCGGAGTCCAGAGCCAGAGCGTACTGGGTGGGAGCGCCCTCGACCTCACGGAAGGCCACGATGTTGCCGAAGTCGTCCAGGAAGAAGTCGTACTGAGCGTCAAACTGCACGCCGTTGGCCTTATCGTCACACTCAGAGATCAGGAACTTGACGGGGTTATCCTTGTTGATGTTGCTCAGAACCTCCAGGCCGTCCTGCTTGTACTCCTCGCCGCCGACCTTGATGTAGTTCTTGTTGTCGTCCTTGTTCTTGGCGTTGAAGAGCTCCATCTCACCGGTAACGGTCTTGGGCTCCTCCACATAGGTACGGCCGCCGTACTGGACAACCAGCACCACGTCGCCCTTGGTCAGATCCGTGGCAGTGGTCACGATATCCTCGTTGTCGATGACATCGTCGCCGGGCAGGCCGTACAGGGTGGTGGTCTCGTTCTTGGAGCTGACGCCGGACACATGGGTCAGGGACTTCTCCACGGAGATGACATAGTTGACATAGCCGTCGTTGTCGTTGTCGATGACGGTCAGGGCGGCGCCCTTCACGTTCATGATATCGTCCACATCAGCGCTGTCAATGGCCACTTCCTCATAGTTGTGGTAATACTCGGTGGCCTTATCGGTGGCCAGGCCAGTGCCCTTCAGCAGGGCGGCCAGGGAGTCGTCGTCCTTGGAGTCGCCGCCGGTGACCTTCTCGCCGGTCTCAATGACGGTGTTCACGTCGGAGACCACAGGAGCGCCATACACGGTGGAGTCGGCCAGAATGGTGGTCTTCTTCACGTACATGGTGACGGCCTTACCCAGCATATCAACAGGAGTGCTGACATTGAAGACCTGGGTCTTCACGTTGGCGCTGGAATCCTGGGCCACGGCGGTGTTGCCGGTGGTGGACAGGATGCCGTCGGGGTTGTAGATGCGGGTCTTGCCCTCCTGCAGCGCGGTATCGGTGTCGTCGTCCAGGATGGCCCACTCATTGGCGGTGACAACGCCCTCCACCTTGATCACGCCGTACTTGTCGGACAGGATGGTGCGGTGATCGCTGTAAACGATGGGGTAGTTGTTGGTGGTGTAGCTCTGGAT
>NZ_JH417816.1:37647-39249 GCF_000239295.1 Flavonifractor plautii ATCC 29863 | reverse complement strand
TATATCGGTAGTGCTGCACGAACCACCCGCAAGTCCCGCACCTCCGGTCAGGGCCGTAGTTCTCCACCAGCACAGGCAATTTCCGAAGGGCCAAGCACTCCCGCGCTGTAGCCTGTGCCCAGGCCCAGCCGTTGACGAACCCCTCCTGTTTCGCCGTGTAGGTGTGGGCGTTGACCAGCTCCTCCAGCTCCGGGTTATCCCCCATGATGGAGAGCACCGCGGCGGCGGCCTCCTGTTCGCTGTCCAGGCGCATATAAGCGGGGCTGTCGGTGCAAGCCTCAAACATGACCAGCAGGCTATCCACAGCAGCACACCCCCATACACAACCCCAGGGCCAGCCGGAAGCCGTTTACGAAGCCCTGGCACTCCATAGCTACCCCGTAGCTGTCCACGTCCACCTCGTCGCCCACAGCATCAACGAGGGCGCGGCGGGTGTGTTCTGTCTCATCCCTGCGCCGGTAGTAGTCGCACAGGCTGGGGCCGTCCATCGTGTCCGGCTCTTCGCTACTGGCGGCGTGGTACAGCGCGGTTATAATGTCAGTCATTTTGAAATGCTCCTTTCTGCTCCCTGTTCCCAAGCTTCAATCATCCAGGCCCGGCATGCCTCGGCAAATTTATGTACTATCGCATCGTCCCCATGACGGGCCATAATTTCATCCAGCTTGTCCAGGTCTTTCTCCAGAATAGCGCGGTCTTGCTTTAATCCGTCCTCATAAGAGAAATTGAAAGCCTCCACCCAGGCGGCTGTAAAGCCCTGTTCCTTCTCTGACAGCTCACGGCCCACAAGCTGCTCCTGATAGGCGATAAACGCCTCCGGCGTAACAGGAAATACAATCATACCGCCACCTCCTTTTGGTGGCTTCTGATATATTCCAGAGCCAGATCTATAACAGCTCCCGGATCTGTGGAATCCACGGATATATAGATGGTATATTCACCAGTCATCAGACTGCGGCTAAAAAAACTCTTTCCGGGGTAGCCATAGAACACTTTGACATCATGGCTTGCCCCGGTGTGTATTGTCTCCATTGGTATCTCCTCCATCTTGAAATCTGGAGGGGGCCGTGGTACAATGTCCTTGACCCCCTCCGGGGTGGTTGTGGGCCTCTTGCATCTGGCTTTGACCGGCGTTGATGCAAGGGGCTTTTCTCATGCCTGGGGTATCCCTGTATGGAGTGTGGCCTGTTCGCCGGAATTTGGCGTGTTTCCTCCCGTAGCACGCGAACGGGAAAGCACGTCAGCCAGCTTTGCGCGGTGTTCCTCGCTTATAGCTTTCTTCGGCACAATCCGCATCCAGGCGAAGGGAAGCCGGGCCACCATAGAGCCGTCCGGGTTGGTGATCCTGATTTCCACTTCCTCGGGATATTTGGCCTTTAGGCGCTTCACCATTGCGATGCTCCATGTCTCGGCGGCGGTGATGGTAAAGAACGCTTCGCCTCGCACATGGTCGGTACAGGTTTCCAATAGCGGCATAGCAGATACCTCCCTCAGGCTACACAGAAGCGGCGGGCGGTGCTGGTACGGGTGAAGCGGGCCGCCACCTCCGGCAAGGCCGCTCTCAGGGCCGTAGCGTCCAGCCTGGAGGACGTGACGGGCTTCCAG
>NZ_JH417816.1:7085-37465 GCF_000239295.1 Flavonifractor plautii ATCC 29863 | reverse complement strand
TCCAGTTCGGTAGTACTCATGGTATTGACCTCCTGTATTTATTAGGGCCGCTCCGGCGGCGGTGGGCTTTATGTGCACCCTCCCGGGGGTGACTTACCATATCCCGTCCCGCTCTTATGTGGTGGTCTTGGTATCCACCTTCGCCGGTTTTGTTCCCTCCTGACATTATGAATTGTAGCACTATTAACAGTGCCTTTCAATGCACGGAATGACCAAAATAGCACTGTTAATATTGTTAATATTGGCACTGTCAATCGTGTTGACATTGCGGTATAATACAGGCATGATGGAGGAGGAGCCCCCAATTTTGGGGGCTCCCCGGGAAGGAGGAAAACGCATGGCGGTATCGGAAAAGAAGAAAGCCAGTAATGCTAAATGGGATAGCGCCAATATGTCCACTCTTGGGTGCAGAGTGAAGAAAGCACAGGCCGCAGCATTTAAGGCCTATTGTGAAGCACAGGGGAAAACCTCTAACACAGTCTTGAAGGAATATGTCTTGGACTGCATTGGGGAAGGGGACGAGTGGTCAGACAATGAGCCAACATGAAAAGTCGCCCCAGTTGTGCCAGTGAGTGGAAAGGTAAAATGAAGGGATGATAATATGCCGGATTTAATAAATTACGGACAAGAGACGTTTGAGCAAATTAAACATATTAACGAGTATGGACAAGAGTTTTGGTTTGCTCGAGAACTGGCCCGCGTATTGCAGTATTCAGACTGGAGAAATTTCCAAAATGCTATGTTTAAGGCGATGGAGGCGTGCCAAAATAGCGGGAATAAGGTTTCAGATCATTTTGGTGAAACCACCAATATGATAGATATTGGAAAACACGCCAAGCGGGCAGTCAATGATTATGCTCTCACCAGGTACGCATGTTACTTGATTGTCATGAATGGAGATCCCAGCAAGGACATTATTGCAGTCGGGCAGACATATTTCGCAGTAAAAACTAGACAGCAAGAATTGATTGAAGACTACGACCAATTATCAGAAGATCAAAAGAGACTTGCCATTCGCCGGGAGATGGCAGAGCACAATAAGTCACTTGCAGAAGCTGCACAAATGGCAGGGATAACAGATCCTTACGATTATGCCATTTTTCAAAATCGCGCTTACCAGGGCTTATATGGTGGTTTAGGGATGCGGGAAATTCATAAACGAAAGGGCCTGAAGAAAAGCCAGAAAATCCTTGACCACATGGGAAGCACTGAATTAGCGGCAAATCTCTTCCGTGCTACTCAGACCGACGAAAAACTCCGTAGAGACAAAGTGAAAGGGAAAAAGAGCGCCGGAGACGTACATGAAGCCGTTGGGAAAAAGGTTCGTCAAACAATTAAAGAACTGGGCGGAACTATGCCGGAAGATTTACCGACACCAAGAAAGAGTATCAAGCAGATTCAGAGAGAACAAGAAAAGAAAAAGTTAGATAAATAGGGAGCCTGCCCCTGGTGCGGCGAATACCGGAGGCGGCGGGTGCGCAGAAAAGCCCCAGGCATAGCGCCCAGGGCTTGACATGGTGGCCGTGGTGGCCTATAATACAGATAGAAAGGGCGCTGCGGCAAGCGGTTAGCCCGAAGTCAGTAGAGCGATTTCAAGGAAACCGTCACCCTGCCCGGTGGCGGTTTCTGCTTTTCACAATAATCGTAACGGTGAACCGCCCGATATGTAATGTGATCCGCATGGCGTCACCCCCTTTCGGGGTTGTGTGACTAACCGCCCGCCGACTTGTGCAGCGCCATAGACAGAATATCACAGATTTTGACAGCCTGCAAGCAAAAAGTGCAAATGAAGGGATGAGGTCGGGCGGTATGGGTTCGACAAGAAACCCATACAAAACCCATACGGGCATCAAAAAACAGGATAAAAAAGTTATCAAGAGCACACAACAAGACACAACAACCGAGCGGGCCTACCCGTTGTGCCATAATGGATCTGGGCAATAAGATACAATAAGCGGCGATAGGAGAAAACAACCTTTCTTGAATTGGTAAGGATGAGGTCTCCGGTTCAAATCCGGATAGCAGCTCCAAAAACCCCCGAAAACCTTGGTTTTTGGGGGTTTTTTGTTGCAAAAAGTTGTTTTACGGTGCGGGTCAAAAATCCTGACCCACACCGTGACACACACGCCGAAACGGCCGGAAAGGACAAAAGAGCACCGGACGGGAAGATCTGTCTTCCCGTCCGGTTTTTGCGGCTACTCAAACGGTTATATAACCTGTCCCAGGACGCTGCCCATAGTCTGGGCGGCCTCGTCCTGCTTCTGCCGCGTGGCGTGGGTGTAGGTGCGCAGGGTGAACCCGGCATCGTAGTGCCCCGGCATGGAGGACACGGTTTTGACGTCCACGCCGTTCTGGAGGGCTGTGGTGGCGAAGGTGTGACGGAGATCATGGAACCTGATATGCTCCAGTCCGGCGTCCTTCAGGATCTTCTTATGTAGGTTGACTACCGAGTCCGGGTGGTACATCTCGCTGGTGAGGGGAGAGGGGAACAGATACGGGCTGTCCGGGTGCTTCTCGTGCTCCTGAATCAGCAGCTCCACTGCCGCTTGGGGGATGGACACCAGCCGGACAGAGTTCTCCGTCTTGGGCCGGGTCAGTTCCAGGGAATCCTCTGGGTTGCGAACGTACTGCCTGCTCACCGAGATGGTTCTGCCTTGGGTGTCTACATCCACCCACCGCAGGGCTACCAGTTCCCCCTTCCGTAGGCCGCTGGCCAATTCCAGATAGAACATGGGCATGAGCCCTCGCGCTTGGGCGGCCTCCAGGTAGGCGTGGATGTGCTCCGGCGGCAGGATCTTCATGTCCAGTTTCCGGGGCTTGGGCACAATACAGTCCTCGCTGGGGTTTCGGGGGATCAGCCGCTCCTTTACTGCCCGATCCAGGGCACAGTGGAGCATCAGGTGGACGCTGCGCACGGTGGTAGTGCTGAGTCCCTTGTCCTGGTTCTTTGTGATGTGTATTCTGCCGCCCTCCAATAACTCTTTGTAGAGCTTCTGTAGGTGCCGGGTGGTCAGTTCCTTCAACTTGACGTTCCCGATACGGGGGATGGTGTAGCTTTCGATGATCAGCTCGTAGCGATTGGCTGTCGCGGTGCGGACGTTGGGCTTGGCGTAGAGCTCATACCAGGTCCGCAGCCAGGTGGCCACGGTGTAGTCCTCAGAGCGGGCTACATCGATACCCTTGACCTCCTCCAGTGCCGCCTTGAGCTTTTCCTTGACCTCCACCTGGGTTTTGCCTAACACATTCCGGATGACTCGCTTGCCGGTATTGGAATCATAGCCGGCGGTATAGCGCCCCTCCCAGCGGCCGTCCTTGCGCTTGCGGATGTTCCCTTCCCCGTTGGCCCGTTTCTTTGCCATGGTAATCGCCTCCTTACCTTCTCGTGGATAGCCATACCAAGCGGCCAGAGTTATCAAACTGTTATCATTTGCACTTAAATATTTTGGTCAGTAACACCCTCCAATTTGCGTTTACTCTTCCCACGCCTAAAAACGGCACACAGGGGCGATACGGCGCTCACAGGGGCCTTTCTGCGGCCACCTGGCCTGTCTCCAGGAGTAGATAGGGGGTGCGCCCACAGAGGCAGGCTTCCTTCTAAAGGTCTGCACTCCCTCTCTTTGTTTATGCGGCGCAGGATTTGAGTGGGCGGCTCCTAAAGAAGCCAGTCTCCACATCGAATTTTAGTGCGGAGACTGGGGCTTTTATCAGCCCATCTGCCGTCCCAGCTCGTGGTCGTCGGCCTTATGGCCCATAGCAATCTTCTTTCTCTGCTCCCTGGCCAGGGTCTTCCGGTCGCCATACCGGCGCCTCATAGTGGCGTCCATCATCTCCTCCTCGGTACGGCCCTCCAGCCTGGCCAGCAGACGGAGGACATCTTCGGTCACGTCAGCAGCCGGCAAATCAGAATGCTGATCACCAGGGCTGCCGCTGCGGAACTCAGGATGGTGCGGGCCGCCCATTTCCGGAAGGTACGCATCAGCTCGTAGCCATCCCCTCGGAATTGCTTGGCCTGCTCGGAGAGCTGCCTTATAAATTCTTCGCGCCGATTCCCATCCTGTTCCTGTTGTTCTTTCATTTCCGAGACTGTCTCTTGCAGAGATAGACGGAACCTCTGATGAAGACGGTTGGTCTGGCTCAACCATCCTGACAGCTGCTGTGAAGTAGCCAGTGGCTCCAGGCTTTCCTTGGTGGCCAGCGGCTCCATGTCTGCCCGGATAGTCTCTTGGAGCGCCAGGGTTTTCCGCAGGACATCCTCCAGCCGCTCCACAGTCTGGGGAGACATGGTGTAGAGGACGTGGGGTTGCTGGTCTATCAAGGTGGGCGGCCCGGCGGACATCCTCTGCCTCTGCTTCAGCATGTCCAGCGCACTGTTGTGCTGTATGCTGCCGGATTCGGAATTCATGCTCCATCTTCTCCTTTCTGAATTTTTCCTCGTGTAGCCGGTCATCCCGGCACTTCATCCCGGTGGGGGTGGTGTAGGTGATACACTTCCGGGCGTCCTCCCAGCGCACCCGGTAACCCCGCCGCTCCATTTCCCGGATGAACTCCTCCCGGCTGCCGGCACGCTCCATGACCGCCTCCACGGTGGTGATGAGCTGGAACTTCCAGCTCTCTCCCCGCACCGCGTCCCGATACTCCCCGGTGCCGTAGCCCCTTAGTGCGCCGGTTCTGCTGATACGGTTTGAGGGTGGACAGGCCGTGCTCCAGGCAGAGCTGGTCGCTGGCCGCCCGCATCTGCTCCAGCGTCCTAGGCGTAAAGTGGAGCTTCTTCCCTGTGTCCGGGTGGACGGAGTTGACCACGAAGTGGGAGTGGGGGTGTTCCGCATCCACATGGGTGGCCACCAGCACCTCGCAACCGGGGAAGAACCGCTCCGCCAGCTCCAGGGCGATCTGGTGGGCTTGTGCCGGAGTCACGTTTTCCTGCGGAGAGAAGGACTGGACATAGTGGTAGAAGAACGTGCCGCTGGCCTTGCTGTACAGATTCTTGGTGGCCATGAAGCTCTGCTGAGCCACCTCTGCCCCGCAGTTGATGCCGGAGAGATACTCCCGCCCATCTGGATCCACCGTCTTTTTCTCCTGGGAGACGTAACGGAGCACCCGGCCCATGGCGCCGACGGTCTGCTTACTCTCCTTGATAAAGCTACACGTCGCCATGGGAGATCACCCCGCCTTTCTCTGTCAGCAGCCGGTTTACCGCCTCGTAGGTCTTGCCCAATACCTCCATGCATTCCCGCAGGTACACCGTCTGCACCCGGCCGGTGTGGGCCAGCACCGTCAGCTGGTTCAGGTTCCGGCCCCAGCCCCGCAGCTCCACCAGGATGGGCTTGAGCTCACCCACCACATAGATGGGTTCCTCCAGTGCGGCCCGGAGCAGATACGCCTGCTGGCTCAGGCCGGATCTGCGTATCTTCCCTTCGATCTGCCGCCGTTCTGCTTTGGTCACTCGGAAGGCAACCACCTGGCTTCTTATCCTCTCCGCCATGAATTTCACCTCCGTAAAAGATCTGGTATGGCGTGTCCCCATCGCTGGGAAGCACACCATACCAGATCTTTTCGTGGATAGCCAGTGTAACCGGCCGCTGTTATCAGATTGTTATCAATTGGCCCCGTGGGGTGGCCCCCGACGGGAAAGTGGGTGCGGGCTTCTGCCCGCAAAATGCGTTTGGCGGCCGCTTGCGGCAAGCCAAATGCTCTGCTTGCCCCACCCGAGGGTGGGTAAATCCGCTCCCCCGGCCGTGCAAGTACCAACGGCACAGGCGCTCTCCGCACTGCGGGGAGATGTGGAATTTGGGGTTATCCTGCTTCGCCCCTCGTCCCCGAAGGGCCTCCGAAACTGGGCCGAACCCGGCTCTCAAAACCTCGGGGAAGGGCCCTGCCCCTCCCCTCATCGAGGCACACAGGGCTTACAGCGAGGCACAGGAGCCATCTCCGGTGTGCTCCTGAACCCAGCGGATGAACTGCTCCTTTGGCACGACCATCCGGCTGCCTACTTTCAGTACCGGGAAGCCTGGCTCGTGCATCAACTCGTATCCGCTGGATGGGGACACACCCAGCACCTGTGCCACCATCTTCGCATTGAGGAACAGCGGCAGCTCGCGATAGCTCCTGTACTCAGATGCTATCACTGCTCCATCCCTCCGTTCCGCAATGTCAGCTCCGCCACGTGCATCCGCTGGTTCTGCAGTTCCAGATTTCCATCTGAGTGCGGTAGTGCGTGTCGACCACCTCGTGGAACGGACAGATGGTATACATCAGATGTCCGTTCATGGGCCGCCCGTCTCTTGCACACATGATGGTATACGCCGTGGTGATAAGCCCGTGTTCCTCCAGCATTGCTACATATTTGCGCACGGTGTTCTCACTCATGCCTACCGCTTTCCCGATGTTCCGGTAGCTGGGCCAGCACTGATGGGTCTTCCGATTCTCCAGATACTTCAGATAACAGTAGACTGCCAGCTCTCCATGCGCCAGTCCCAGCAGAAAGATTTCATTAGGGAGCGAAAAGAAATGTGAGAGTTTCTGTTGGTTGTTCCATCCCTGGAAACGCAATGTTCACCTGTTCCCTTTCCCGGCGGAGCAGTCACTCCGCCGCAACTGTCGTGGAGACTTCTCTTTGCCGCCGACCGTACGGCAAACTCATGGTTGACTTTTTCTTGCGCGAGATGTAGACTCATTAAATAAAATTATCTTAATTAGACTAAGCATAGCATAACAAACTTTGTATCCATCGTCGAGTCTAATTGATGATTATATATAACGATTAGTCTATCCAAGGTGACCTACCATGCCAGACTATGTATTCAAGACTTATCTTGCCGACGGCAGAGAACATTTTCTCTATGGAGAGATGGGGGATAGCCGGGCACAGCTCACAAAAAAAGACTTTCCGTTTCCGGAAAGCCTGCTGCGCTTATTGTATCTGGACATCTGGGCCTATGACGGGCAGATTAAACAGTTTGACAAACTGCTCATGGAATTGTACCGCACCAGGGAGGAGAAATGTGCCCGGCAGCTTCTTCCGCTGCTGGACGAGCTGGCGGAGAGCCACATTTATTTCCAGCTGCTTCGCCTGGACTGGCGGGCGCGGCTCCGGGAAGCCCGGAGGCGGAACTACGAGAATATCCTTGACCTGCTGCCCCACAAGGAGATCACCCACATCCCCAGCAACATACACGCCATACAGACCCAGGTGCTGGGCCTGATTCAGAAGGCGCTGGACACGGACGCGCGTAAGGGTTCTTTGGAGCAGAAGCTGGCGGACTACTACGCCCGGGAGGAGCGGGAACCGCTGAAGGTGTTCCACTTCCGCCCCCAGCTCATGGATTTTGAGCGGGCGGAGGGCCAGGGCTTTGTGGAGGTTCTGCGCCCCAGGAGCATCTATGACCTCATTGACTTCAGTGTGCGGGAGTGCATCAAGCGGGAGATTAAAATGTGGGTGTGCAAGAACTGCGGCCATTGGTTTGCCATTACCGGAAGGACGAATGCCGAGTACTGCGAGGTGACCCGGGACAGCAAGGGCCGTACCTGCAAGGAGATTGGCGCCATCGCCCTATGGAACAAAAACAAGAGCGAGGACGAGGTCTTCAAGATTTACCGCAGAGAGTATAAAAAGCGCTTTGCCTGGATCAAGGCCAAGCGGATCGACCCGGCGGTGTTCTACGAGTGGAGCGCCAAGGCCCGGGAGAAGAAGGACGCCTGTGAGCGAGGGGAACTTACCCTGGAGGAGTTCCAGGTGTGGCTGAAGCTGTCGTGAGAAACAAGGGAGCCTGGGCCGACCCAAACGGTCAACCCAGGCTGTATTGATTCTAGGCGGCACAGGGGTTGCGCATAGCCATACTTTGCATCGTCCCAAAGGAAGTTTACAGTTGCAAAGTGTTCTGCAATATTCCATGAGATGGATAAATAGTAACCAGCACGGATGAAGCAATTGCTCCATCCGCGCTGGCCTTTTGTGGAGAAATAGGGGAGAGAACCGTTATACCTTGGGAGGCATGACTTTTGCTGTGCCAGTAACCACCTGCACCCCGTCCTGGTTGGTACAGACGGTGTCCAGTTCTGCCCGGTTGCGCTCCGGATTCAGGGAACGGACGGTGACGGTGGCGGTGATGGTATCCCCAATGCGGACGGGGGAGCGGAAGGAGAGTTCCTGGCCCAGGTAGATAGTCCCCGGCCCCGGCAGATGCATTCCGATGACAGCGGAGATCAGCCCGGCCGACAGCATCCCATGGGCAATTCGCCCGTGGAACTGGGTTTGCCGGGCGAAAGGCTCATTAATGTGGGCGGGGTTGAGATCTCCGGTGACACCGGCAAAGGTGTAGACGTCGTGCTCGGTGATGGTCTTGGAAAAGGAGGCCGTCTGGCCGGCCTGGAGCTGATCCACAGAGTAGCTCATTTCAGAACACCTTCCGGGTCAGACCATAGATCTGGCGGGCTTCATCGGGAGTGGCAGGTTCCAGATTGTTCAGATGCAGGGCCTTTACAGCCCGCTCCACCAGTTGGGCATTGGATTTGGCCAGCACACCCTTGTCCATGTAGAGGTTGTCCTCCAGGCCCACTCGCAGGTGTCCACCCAGGGCGATGGTGGCCATCATGATGGGCAGGTGGCCGGAGGAGATGCCGCAGGCCGCCCAAGTGGAGCCCTCGGGCAGAAGATTCTTTAGGTACACCAGGTTCTCCACGGTGTTAGTCATGCCGCCGGCACAGCCTAGGACGATCTGGTAGTGGCAAGGTGCCTTGAGCACGCCCTTCTTCATATAGTAGATGGTGTTGTAGATCATACCGGCGTCGAAGATCTCGATCTCCGGCTTGATATTGCTCTCCTGGAGGGCATAGCCCAGCTTCTCCAGGAAGGAGGGGGGATTCATGAACACGGTGCGGTTCTGCCAGTTGAGGGTGCCGGCGTCGTAGGAGGCCAGCTCGGGGAGCAGTTGCTGGAGGGGATAGATGCGCTCCTCGTCCCCAAAGTCCACGGAGCCGGAGGAGGTAATGTTGATGCACACGTCACAGTCCTTGTAGGCCCGGATGCGGTCCACCGTCTCCTTATAGAGGTTGAAGTCGGTGGAGGGGGTGCCGTCGGGGTTGCGGACGTGGACGTGAACGATGGCCGCGCCGGCCTGCCAGCACTCGTATGCCTCCCGGGCGATGTCCTCCGGGGTGTAGGGTACGGCGGGGTTCATGTCCTTGGTGGGCCAGGAGCCGCACAGGGCAGCGGTGATGACACGTTTGTTTTTCAGATCAGACATGGTTGATCTCCTTTCTGTCGGGTGAAGGTAATTTCGGGCGGAATGGTTTCATAGATCAACTTGTGCAAGCGGCGTGCCAACTAAAACCGCGTCATGAGGCGAAATTGTTAAAACGAAAACGAATGAAAAGTCGGATTCGATTTATCAAAAATCGAATCCGACTTAAATTTGAGAAGAAATCAGCGGAGAAAACGAGCCGCTCGAACCTACAGATGAAATTTTTGTTTGCGGCGCATGATAGACGCCTGACTGGTGCCCAGGGCCTCAGCCGCCTTATAGGAATTTCCGTACTTCTGCAGGGCATAGGCCACGTAGTTCCGGCCGCACTGATCCAGATACTGCTGGAGGGAGACGCCGGAGGAGATCATCTGCTCGTACCGGGCGGAGACGGCGGGCGAATAGACAGAGGCGGAGTCCTCTCCTGGACGCTCCGGCAGGGGAGAGGCAGGCGCGGGATCCAAGAAGGAGGAAACATCAGGAACGGCAACCTGCCGGCCCAGGCTCATGACCACCGCCCGCTCCACAAAATTCCGCAGTTCCCGTACATTGCCGGGCCATGGATATTGGATCATGAGCTGGAGTGTCTGGGGGCTGAACTCCTTGTCCTTGGCATACTTGCGGCAGAAGAGCTTCAGGAAGTGCTGGGCCAGCGGGATAATGTCCTCCCGCCGCTCCCGCAGGGGCGGCAGCCGGATGGGGATCACTGCCAGGCGGTAATAGAGATCCGCGCGGAATTTTTTCTCCTCCACCAGGTGATAGAGATCCTCATTGGAGGCGGTAAGCAGGCGGAAGTCCACCTTCTTGGACCGGGTGGAGCCCAGACGCTGGATAGTCTTGGTCTCCAGGGCCCGGAGAACCTTGCCCTGGAGGTTCAGGGGCATAGAGTTGATCTCGTCCAGGAAGAGGGTGCCGCCGTCGGCCGCCTCAAACAGGCCGGCCTTGCCGCCCGGGGCCGCGCCGGTGAAGGCCCCCTTTTCATAGCCGAAGAGTTCCGCCTCCAGCAGGTTTTCCGGCAGGGAGGCGCAGTTGATCACCACCAGGGGCTTGCCGGAACGGGGGCTGGCGTCGTGGATGTACTGGGCCACAACCTCTTTGCCGGTGCCCGACTCCCCGGAGATCAGCACCGCCGAGTCCACGACGGCCACGGTGGCAGCCGTGGACAGGGCCGCGCGCATGGCGGGGCTCTCAGCGATGACGGCGGAGCCCTTTACCGGCGGCGAAGCCCGCAGGCCGCTGATGGAGGAGACGGACTCCGCCTGGGTGGCCTGGTAGTAGAGCTGGTTCAGCCTGTCCAGGGGGCGGACTACCGCCAGAATGTTCCGGATTTTGCCGGAATCGTCGAAAATCGGGGTGGAAATGATCATCTGGCGGATGGTGTCCCGGCCATAGTTTTGGGTGTCCAGCACGTCCTGAAACATGACCACCTGGCGCTTCTCCCGGTAGACGATATCCGAGACACAGATGTCGATCTGCCCGGTGTTCAGGAAGTCGTGGACATTATAATGGAGCAGCACATCCTTGGGCATGTTCAGGGCCTGAACATAGGCGCTGTTGACGAAAATATAGTTGCCCCTGTCGTCTAACACATAGACGCCGTCTGGCAGGTTATCCAGGATGACCTCCAGCAAGTGAAGCTGATCCATACGGTTCGTTACACCCCCTATATCCCGCAGTAAAGAGGTACAATACCAGTATAACAGATGGGGCGCCGATTGTCACGAAGGAAGCTGCTTTTTCCAGCTTGGCACGCAGTTTGCTGTTACACAGAAATGCAAAAATGATAAGGAGGTTTTCCCGAATGAAAGTTGCAATTCTGGGTTGCGGAGCCATGGGCACCGTGTTGGGCGCCTACATGACCAAGAACGGATGTGACGTGGAGATGATCGACAGCTACCAGGCCCACGTGGACGCCCTCAATGAGAAGGGCGCCCACATTGTGGGCACCGTGGACTTCACTGTCCCCGTCAAGGCCGTCACCCCCGAGCAGATGGAGGGCATCTACGACATTGTTTTCCTCTTCACCAAGCAGACCGCCAATGACGTGGTGCTCCCCAACCTGCTGCCCCACCTGGGGCCGGACAGTACGGTATGCACCCTCCAGAACGGCGTGCCCGAGCCCTATGTGGCCAGCTATGTGGGGGAGTCCCGGACTGTGGGCGGCACCGTCCTGTGGGGAGCCACCTTTATGGAGCCCGGCGTCTCCGAGCTGACCCAGGACCTGTCCCGCAATGACCACCTCTTTGAGATCGGAGAGATCGATGGTTCCATTGGCCCCCGCATTAAGAAGGTGGCCGAAGTGCTGGGCTACATGGGCCCCACCGCCGTGTCTGACAGCCTGATGGCCTCCCGCTGGGGCAAGCTGATCAACAATGCCTGCATGAGCGGCATGTCCGCCGCCTGCGGCACCACCTTTGGCGGCGTACTGGACAACGACGTGGCCAGGGCCTGCCTGAGCTATCTGGGCCGGGAGGTCAAGCAGTGCTGTGAGGCGGCGGGCTACAAGCTGCCGATCCTGCTGCATGAGCAGTCCCCGGAGACGCTGGGTATTGTCGACCAGGCCATGTTCAACGCTGACCAGGAGATGTTCCTCACCATGTACTCCGACATGCGCACCGCCAAGGCCAGCATGCTTCAGGACCTGGAGAAGGGCAAGCCCACTGAGGTGCGGATGATCAACGGCTACGTCTGCCAGACCGGCGACAAGTACGGCATCGAAACCCCTTTTAACGACAAGGTGGTGGAGATTGTCACCAAGATTGAAAAGGGCGAGCTGCCCCTGTCCATGGACAACGTGAACCTCTTCGACCGCAAGCTCTTCGACTACGAGCTCTACCACGTGTGAGCCCAGCGGGCTTCTCCGCGTTATCTTGACTTGACCAGAAAGAGAGGGTAATCTTATGTCAATGGTCGGAATCATTGGCCTGCTGCTGGCCATCGCCATCCTGATCTTCGGCGCCTACAAGGGACTGGGCGCCCTGCCCCTGACCATGATCGCCGCCCTGGTGGCCATCGTATTCAACGGCATCCCCCTGTGGGAGGGGTTTGCCACCCACTACATGGCGGGTTACACCAGCGCCTACATGAGCTACTTCCTCATGTTTGCCTGCTCCGCTCTATACGCCAAGCTGATGGACGAGTCTGGCTGCGCCACAGCCATTGGCTACAAGTTCATCGACTGGTTCGGCCGCAAGAACATCATGCTGGTCACCATCCTCATCGTCTCCGTGCTGACCTACGGCGGCGTGAGCCTCTTCGTGGTAGTGTACGCCGTGGCCCCAATCATGTTCCTGCTGTTCAAGGAGGCCAACCTGCCCCGCCACCTAACCATGGCCTGCCTGATCGTGGGCTCCGCCACCTACACCATGACCACACTGCCCGGTACCCCCCAGCTGACCAACGTAGTGCCCACTGAGTACCTGGGCACCACCATGACCGCCGCCCCGGTGCTCAGCATTATCTGCACCGTGGCCATCTTCGCCCTGTGCCTGCTCTACTGCACCTGGGCTAAGAACAGGGCTGTGGCCCGGGGGGAGGTGTGGTCCTACCCCGACAACGTGGATCCCGCCCTGTTTGAGATCAAGGACCGCAGCCTCCTGCCTCCCGCTTGGAAGGCATTCCTGCCCATTGTGGTGCTGCTGCTGGTGATCATCGTGGGCGGCCGCTTCGTGTCCAACTCCACCATGCTGGCCACTTGCGCCATGCTGCTGGGCGCAGTCCTCACCTATGTGCTCAATTTCCCCAAGTTTAAGGGCAAGGACTGGAAGGCCCTGCTGGGCGACGGCCTGGGCGGCGGTATCTCTGGTATCGGCGGCCTGGCGGCCGTGCTGGCCTTCGGCACCGTGGTGCAGAACTCCGGTGCCTTCCAGGATATCGTGGACTGGGTGCTCAACCTGGACATGAACCCCTACGTCCGGGGCGTGTTCGCCACCAGCGTGTTCTCCGGCATCACCGGCTCCTCCTCCGGCGGCCTGCGGCTGATGTACCAGTCCCTGGCGGACACCTTTATCAGCTCCGGCTGCAATCTGGAAATCCTCCACCGGCTGACCTCCATCGCCGCCGGCGGCCTGGACACCCTGCCCCACTCCCCCGGCCTGTTCCTGATGTTCAGCGTCCTGGGGCTCAACCACAAGAACGCCTACCGCCACGTGTTTGCGTGCAGCGTGGCGATTCCCGTGATCGTGGTGGTGGTGGCCACCGCCATCTGCGTGTTTGCCGGTATTTGATTCCAAGCAAGTACAGACAACAAGCCTATTTTGACAGGAGGCAGTCACCATGGCAGATCAGAATTGGAAAATTTCCGCGCTCTACTTCGGGCAGATGATCCTGCCCCGCACCTCGTTCAGCGGCACGCTGGATCCCGACCTGAACATCGATATACCGATATTGGCTTCTTGCTGAGAAATGGGCGGGAAAACGTCCTGGTGGACACCGGCATGCGGGTAGAATACTTCGCACAGATGGCCATCGGCGATATGAAGCCAAAGGGCAGCACGGAGATCCTGCTCGCCTCCCTGGCGGAGGAAGGCTTGAAGCCGGAGGATATTGACACCGTCATCTACACCCATCTGCACTACGACCACGTCGGCAACGCGGATCTGTTCCCAGATGCAGTGACCTATGTTCAAAAGGCAGAGTACGACAATATGCTGAGCCCCTATCCATTCCCAAAGGCCCGGATGGACTATTTCCCTGACACCCCGGAACGTCTTTCTAAGGTCAAGCGGTTGCTTTTGGTGGACGGCGACCTGAAGCTGGCCAACGGTCTGGAGCTCTACCTGACCCCCGGCCACTCCAGAGGCGGACAAACCATCGTGGTGCCCACGGAGAAGGGCCGCTATGTCATCACCGGCGACAACTCGGCCACAAAATACTGCCTCTTCGCGGACATGGATAAGATGACCCTAATGGACGGCACCGTCATCAATATCACCCCTGACCACACGATTCCTCACCTGACAGGACGCTTTACGACCGACCGCTTTGCCTTCTACGACAGCGCGAGGAAGCAGCTGGCCCTGGCGGAGAAGCCGGAGCCCGAGTATTTCCTGCTCTCTCACGATACAGAGACGGCCTATCGCCGACACTTCGGTTGAGCAAGGGCGGGTAGTATCATGACGGAGAATAAGGCGCCGCAGGCGTTGGATGTGACAGTCAAAAACTACGAGGGTGTGGCGGATCTCTCTCCTGTGGGGACCTTTGTGTTCTGCATCCTTTGCTTTGCATTTTGGGCGGTGGATCTGGGCTTTCTGGGGGATGGAGCCACCACGGCGATTGGTTTCCTGGGCCTGGCGGTCTTTGTGCCGTACCTGGTGGCCGGGGTGGCTCTGAGCAGGAGGGGACTGTGCCTGGGCGGGAATACCTACATACTCTTCGGCGCGGTGTTTGGGTCATGCGGCGGTTTGTTCAACACGTTTGATGCCGTGTTCGCAAGGGCCGGGATTCCCTTTGACTACTCTGTGGTGGGCATCGCCTTCACCCTGGCAGGCCTCTATCTGGCGTGCATGCTCCCGGCGGTCAGCCTGCCGCTTGGCAAGCTACCCACCTTATATTGTTTTGGCCGGGCAGAGCCCTTTTATTGATTATACCGGCGCAATTCCTGAGTAGTTGGATTGGAACGGTGGCTGGACACATGATTGGACGGAGCCAGAAGTTTCCCTTTTCTTTTGCGTCGGCCTATGCTATATTATCAGCAGAAGGGCAGGTGGGAGTGATGGCGGAAGATGTATTGGCGCTCAACGGACTCTCCATTGAGTTGCTTACACAGCTCTCCTATCGGTCTCAACTTGGCCTGTCACTGAAACGGACATTGCGGCATTTTGAGCGAGAGGCACTGATCGCGGAGTTGGTATCCATGACCGAATGGCTGGATGAACAAACCGGACTCTCCGAAATCGCACTGGATTACCGAATCAAGAGTTATGCCTCCATCGTGGGAAAGTACGAGCGGTATTTCAACTCTTCCTGCCATGTGAGCCAGGTGTT
Source organism: Flavonifractor plautii ATCC 29863 (assembly GCF_000239295.1). GTDB lineage: Bacteria > Bacillota > Clostridia > Oscillospirales > Oscillospiraceae > Flavonifractor > Flavonifractor plautii. The sequence continues at coordinate 22,241 of NZ_JH417816.1, read as the reverse complement.
TAATGACGTTCTGGGATTTCGGGCTTTCTGTGATAGCTATAACAGTGTACTGGCCCTAACTAGTACATCATTCAGCGTGGCAGATTTTTCCAGGGGCAAGGCGGTGGATGACGGTTACCGGGGTGTTCATCTGTATTTTCAACTGGACAATAATCACTATCCCATTGAAATCCAATTCAACACTCTATACGATCGGCAGCTTAACAACTGGCTGCACGACTATCTCTACAAAAAGACATACTCCAATGAGGTCGGACAGCAGTTGAGAGCCCGCTATGAAAACGGGAAAATCAGAAATCAGTCTGAATTTGAGGAGGTGCTGAACGATGTGCTATCTGGTGGCTAAGGATACAGAAAAGCGGGGCTGTTACGCCCTGAAAACCACCCATGGAGAGCGGCTTGTGAATTTGAAACGGGCTCTGGATCAAGAGGTGGGAGTCAAAGGTATCCAGCTGGTGACCATTAGCCGTCCAACGGCCTACGGCGAGTATGCTCCCTATACATTTGCAAAGGACGAGCAGGAGTTCAAGACGTTGGTTCGGGCCATGCGCGCCTGACCCACACCCTGACCCACACGAGGAAAAAAGCGGACGGAATCAACGGAACAGAAAGTACCAAAGACCGCATCCTTCTGGAATAAAAAGAACCCAAAAGCCCTCAACCTCAACGGGTTGAGGGCCCTCAATTAGTTGGTAAGGATGAGGTCTCCGGTTCAAATCCGGATAGCAGCTCCACAAAAACCGCTCTTTTCGCTTGAAAAGGGCGGCTTTATTTTTGGGGGAGAAAGAACCACCAGCTATACTGGTGGGCTTCCCCCATATGCTTTAGCAAAAAGCAGTGAAAGTGACAAGAAAGTTTCAAATAGAAGATAATATGCCCGTTTACGGGCGACCGAGCGCAAGATGCAGGCTAAAGATAGCGGTATGGGCCACTTCACCCTGTTTTTACCGCGTGGTATAGGTGCGGGTGCGCAGGGTAAACCCGGCGTCGTAGTGTCCCAGAATGGAAAAACCGTTTTGACATCCACGTCATTTTGCAGGGCTGTTGTAGCAAAGGTGGGCCTGAGGTCGTGGAACATGAGGTGCTCTAGGCCCGTATTTTTAAAATTTACTTATAGAGGTTTACCATTCTGTCCGGGTGCTTTTCGTGCTCCTGGATGAGCAGTTCCACGGCAGCCTGTGGGATGGACACCTGCCGGACGGAGTTCTCCGTTTTGGAGTGGGTCAGCTCCAGGGAGCAGTCAGGGTTACGGACGTATTGCCTGCGCACCGGAATTGTCCGGCCTTGGATGTCCACATCGTCCAACCGCAGGGCCGCCAGTTCACCTTTTCGCAGAGCGTTGTCCAAATCCAAATAGAACATGTGCAGGAGTACCCACACCCTAGCAGCCTCCAAGTCGTCCCGGATGTGCTCCAGAGGCAGGATTTTCATGTGCAGTTTTCGGGCATTAGGGACGATGCAGGCACTAACAATAAGCTCGTAATAGTTTGAAATAGCGTTGCAAACGTTAGGCTTGGCGCAAAGCTTGTACCACGTTCACAGTCCGGTGGCCGGCTCTCCCGATGTCCCTGATAATGCCAGCCATCCGCCGGCAGAGGTATTTTCTTGCAATTCTAAGTTTGGAGTGGTAAACTGGGCATGCACGCAACACAGATTGGAAGGAGGATGGAGCATGAATCCCGAGAGCGACTTCCGGATTGAGAGCACATATGACAGGCAGGCGTATCAGGCCATGGCAAAGGCCACCTGGAAGCTGTTCCAGAAGCACAGGATGGAGGTGATGGCCTATCCCGCCCTGATCAGCGTGGCTTTGGTGATCGCCGTTCTGCTGGTATTTAACTGGAATCATACGGTCCTGCCCATACGCATTTTGGGTATTGCGTTTATTGTTCTGCAGTTCGCGGTGATCCCCCTGGGCGCGCGGCGCGCTCAAGCCAAGACGTGCCGGAAAGCGATCCGTGATGCGGAAAAACGGGGCGAATATCCCGCCCGTGTGGAGTTTTTGTTCCAGGACGACCATATCCGTACCACAGTGGGGAAGGAAGCCACGTCGGTTCGCTACCGGGAGGTCAGCCATTTGGCCGCTCTGAAGGACTGGCGGTTCCTCTATTTCGGGCAGGGGGCGTATATCATCCCCGTCTCGGCGTTTCGGGATGCGGCGGAGCTGGACCGCTTCGATACGTTTATTACCGGGAAGTGCGGCATGCCCATTGTAATACTGGAGGGGGAAGTACCCAAGAGCTGACGGAACGCAAGAAGGGGAGGAGACGGATGCAGGAGTCCGAGCGTATTTTCATTGCTGAAAACGCCACGCTGCTGCGGGGAAGCGAGCGGGAGCTCAACCGGCAGCTCTTTACGATCCTGAACAGCATCTATGACGGACTTTACATTACGGACGGACAGGCCAACACGATCCTGATCAACCGCGCCTATGAGGAGGTCTCCGGCCTGCGGCGGGAGGACGTGCTGGGCAAAAGCATGCAGGAGATTGTCGCTACCGGCATGATTGACCGCTCCGGCTCCCTGGGGGTGCTCAAGACTCGAAAGCCGGTGACGCTGGAGCAGACCTTCCGCACCGGCAAACAGGCGCTCATCACCAGCACACCCCACTTTGACAGCAGCGGGGAGATCACCATGATCATCACGGTGGTCCGGGATATGACGGAGATCTACGGCCTGCAGCGGAAGTATCAGGAGAGCGAGGAGCGCCGCCGCTCCGAAATGGAGTTCTTGCAGCGCAATCAGAGGTTTGTCTCCCGCATGGTGGCGGCCGATCCCCGCACGCTGGAGGTGCTGGCCCGGGCCCAGAAGGTGGCCGCCCTGGACACGACGATCCTGCTGCTGGGGGAGACCGGCGTGGGCAAGGAGCAGTTCGCGCGGTACATCTACGAAAACTCCGCCCGCGCCCGGCAGAGCTTCATTGGCATCAACTGCGGCGCCATCCCGGCCAGCCTGATCGAGAGCGAGTTGTTCGGCTATGAGAAGGGGGCCTTCACCGGGGCCAGCAAAGAGGGAAAGATGGGCGTGTTTGAGAGCGCCGACAAGGGTACCGTCTTTCTGGACGAGGTGGGCGACCTGCCCCTTGAGATGCAGGTACATCTCCTCCGCGTCCTGCAGGAGATGCAGGTAAGAAGAGTTGGAGGCGTACGCTCCATCTCGGTGGACGTGCGCATCATCGCCGCCACCAACCGGAACCTGCTGGACATGGTGCATGAAAAGACCTTCCGGGAGGATCTGTACTACCGGCTCAATGTGGTGCCCATCGAGATCCCGCCCCTGCGGGAGCGCAAGCGGGACATTCGCCCGCTGGTGGAGAGCTTTCTCAAGGACATGAACAAGAAGTACCGCTATCAGAAGCGGTTTGCCGACGCAGCCATGGAGATTCTGTACAGCTACGTCTGGCCCGGCAACGTGCGGGAGCTGAAAAACGTAGTGGAGCAGGCGGTGATCCTCAGCGCCGGGGACGAGATCCAGCCCTCCGAGCTGCCCATTGCCTGCCGGTTTGAGGGGGAGAGCCACGGCGGGGACGAGACTGGGCGTGTGAACCTGAAGCTGGAGGTGGCGCGGTTCGAGTATGAGTATATCTGCCGCGCCTATGAGAAGTACGGAACGGTGCGGGCCGCGGCGGCCAGCCTGGGGATGGACAGCGCCACCTTTGTCCGCAAACGCCGCAAGTTTGAGGAGCTGCTGCAAAAATGAAACGGGCGCTGTAAAAATGCACCAGCCTACAGAATTGCGGCAGGTCAATCGGTTTTAGTTAGATAAGTTTAAATTAACCGATGATCTCTTGATGCAGAAATGCAGCAAACAGCGAGAGGGATTTCTCGGGGGAAAAGCCCAATCAACTGCGCGGCAGTTGATTGGGCCCTTTTTTTGAAGTTGGCATGTGAAATGCATAAAAGAAGGAGTGTCACGAACAGTTGGCCAACTGTCGCAGCGAGACTGACAAAACTCCTGTTTGGGATGAGAAAGAGGGAACGTAAATGGCAAACGAACAATTTGTCAGCCGTTACCGTAAATACGGTGAAGAACAGCCCTACTGGAAGGCCGGTATTTTCAAGATCCGCCTCCCCTTTGTCCACTACAAATGGTCGGTTCCCGAGATGGTGCAGGCCGTGTTCATGTGTGCGACCTGCCTGGGCGCTATCCCCGTGCTGCAAGAGGTCCTGGGCGTTTCGTACGGTGTAGCCCTGTCCATGGTCATCATTAACGGCTTCTTCTATAACCTGCATGTGTTGCTGGGCGACCCCGTGGTGCCCGGGTGGATCACCCCTGCCATTCCCATCATTACCGCCTTCCTGACCGACGGATATGAGATGGGCCCTGAGCGTACCCAGGCGCTGATTGCTATGCAGTTGATTCTGGGCCTTATCTTCCTGGTGTTCGGTATCACCGGTATCGGCGGCAAGATGGTACACTTGGTGCCAAACTCCGTAAAGGCCGGCGTACTGATGGGCGGCGGCTTAGCGGCCATCATCGGCGAGATGGGAAAAACCGGTCGTTTCTGGACGTATCCCATCTCTATTACCGTGGGTGTGCTGGTGGCCTACTTCTGCCTGTTCAGTCCCATATGGGCCAACCTGCGCCGGAAATACAAGGCCATTGATTTAATCGGCAAGTTCGGTATGCTGCCGGCTATCATCATCGGTGTCGTTCTGGGCCCCATTGTGAAGGAGATCGCGGTGCCTGCTGTTCAGTTGTGGCCCCTCATCAAGATCCCAGAGTTCGGCAACATCTGGAACCAGTTGTCTCCCTTTGCCATCGGCTGGCCCAGCGCGGCGACATGGATTGCCGCCATCCCCACCGCCATCGTGGTGTATATCATTGCCTTTGGCGACTTCGTCACCTCGGAGGAGCTGCTCCGCTCCGCCGATGAGGTCCGCCAGGATGAGAAGATTGACTTCAACGCCAACCGCTCCAACGTCATCAGCGGCATCCGGAACGTGGCCATGGCGCTGTGCTGCCCCTACACCCAGACCTGCGGTCCCCTGTGGGCGGCCGTTACTGCCGCTGTGTCCCAGCGGTACAAGGAGGGCCCCAAGGCCATGGAGTCCATCTACTCCGGTGCCGGTACCTTCCGCTGGTGTACCTTTATTTGCGTGGCCCTGATCCCCATCTCCTCCCTGCTACAGCCCGTGCTGCCCGTAGCCCTGTCCCTGACCCTGATCGTGCAGGGCTTCATCTGCACCCAGCTGGCCATGAACATGTGCCGCACCGACATCGAGCGGGGTATCTGCGGTGTCATGGGCGCGGTGCTGGCCATCCAGGGTGCCGCCTGGGGACTCGCAGTGGGTCTGATTCTGTTCTTTATGCTTTTCGAGGGCAAAAAGAAGGCCTCCGAGCAGGTGGCCGTCGGTGCCGCCGATGACAAGGCGAACCAGTAGTTCCATTGAGTTCTGAGTATTCAAAAACATAGATTGATTGAATCTGATTGAGAAAGGAAGTCCTCTATTATGGCACTCATGACCGGCGAACAGTACATCGAAAGCATCCGCAAGATCCCCATGGAAATCTACATGTTCGGCAAGAAGGTGGAGAATCCGGTCGACAATCCGATCCTGCGGCCCTCCCTGAACAGCGTGCGTATGACCTATGACCTGGCCCAGATGCCCGAGTATCAGGAGCTGATGACCGCCATCTCCCCCGAGACCGGCGAGCGCATCAACCGCTTCACCCATATCCACCGCTCCACCGAAGATCTGCGCAACAAGGTGAAGATGCAGCGCCTGCTGGGCCAGAAGACCGCCGCCTGCTTCCAGCGCTGCGTGGGCATGGACGCCTTCAACGCCGAGTACTCCACCACCTACGAGATCGACAAGAAGTACGGCACCAGCTATCATGAGAACTTCAAGAAGTTCATGCTCTACTGCCAGGAGAACGACCTGACCGTGGACGGCGCCATGACCGACGTGAAGGGCGACCGCTCCAAGGCCCCCCACGCCCAGGACGACCCCGACATGTTCCTGCATGTGGTGGAGCGCCGGCCCGACGGCGTGGTGGTCTGCGGCGCCAAGGCCCACCAGACCGGCATCATCAACAGCCACGAGGTCATCGTGATGCCCACCCAGTCCATGGGCCCCGATGACAAGGATTACGCCATCTCCTTCGCCGTTCCCCTGGACACCAAGGGCCTGTTCATGATCATCGGCCGCCAGAGCTGCGACACCCGCAAGCTGGAGGGCAGCGAGATGGACGTGGGCAACAGCGAGTTCGGTGGAGTGGAGGCCCTGACCGTGTTCGACCACGTGTTCGTGCCCAACGACCGCATCTTCATGAACGGCGAGACGGAGTACGCCGGCATGCTGGTGGAGCGGTTCGCCGGCTATCACCGCCAGAGCTACGGCGGCTGTAAGGTGGGCGTGGGCGACGTGCTCATCGGCGCCGCCGCCGTGGCCGCCGACTACAACGGCGCCAACAAGGCCAGCCACATCAAGGATAAGCTCATCGAGATGACCCACCTGAACGAGACCCTGTACTGCTGCGGCATCGCCTGCTCCGCCGAGGGCGCCCCCACCGAGAGCGGCAACTACATGATCGACCTGCTGCTGGCCAACGTCTGCAAGCAGAACGTGACCCGCTTCCCCTATGAGATCGTCCGTCTGGCCGAGGACATCGCCGGCGGCCTGATGGTCACCGCCCCCGGCGAGGCCGACTTCCGCGACGAGAAGCTGGGGCCCGTCATCGACAAGTACCTCAAGGGCGTGTCCACCGTCTCCACTGAGAACCGCCTGCGCATTCTGCGCCTCATTGAGAACCTGTCCCTGGGCACCGCCGCCGTCGGCTACCGCACCGAGTCCATGCACGGCGCCGGCTCTCCCCAGGCCCAGCGCATCATGATCTCCCGTCAGGGCAACCTGGCCCACAAGAAAGAGCTGGCCAAGGCCATCGCCCACATCAAGGAGTAAGCAAAAACCATATTCGAATCGCATCTGTATTCGACCGGAGGGCGGCGGCAATCCGCCGCCCTCCGGCTTTCTAAAAGGAGGCATCCGCCATGTATGAGGACATCGAGGCCGTGCTGGATGAGCACGTGCGCCCGCTCCTGCGCACCCACGGCGGTGAGATGGAGATTATTGAGGTGGAGGACGGCGTCGTCCGCTTCAAGCTCAAGGGCAAGTGCGCCGGCTGTCCGGCGGCCGATCTGACCACCGAGGAGCTGATCCAGACCGCGCTGACCGAGCACCTCCCGCACATCAAGCGGGCGGTGCTGGTGCAGGATATCAGCCCGGAGCTGCTGGACGAGGCCCGCTCCATCCTGAAGATGCGCCATGGCGGATAAACGGCAGATCGGCGTCCGCTACTGCGGCGGCTGTAATCCCCGGTATGACCGGGTGGCCCTGGTCAAGCGCATCGGCGGCTTTTTCCCGGAGGCGGAGTTCCTCACCGCCCAGGCTGGGGTGAAGTACCCGGCGGTGCTGGTGGTGTGCGGTTGCCCCTCCCGCTGTGCCAACGTCAGCGATCTGGCGGTGCCCGCCGGGCGGCTGATCTTCCTCAGCGGGTGGGAGGAGCTGCTGCCGGCGAAGGAGAAGCTGGCCGAGGCCCTGAAGGGGCAGCAGACGCGGAGCCTGACCCACGAGGAGGTGCTGGACATCCTGCCCCACCGGGAGCCCATGCTGTTCATCGACACGGTGAGCCGCCTGGTGCCCGGGGAGGAGGCGGTGGCCTCCTTCCGCGCCCGGCCGGAGCTGCCCTGCTTCGCGGGCCACTTCCCCGGAACGCCGGTGCTCCCCGGCGTCTACACCATCGAGGCCGCCGCCCAGGCGGCGGACATCCTGATGATGACCACGGAGCGTTACGCCGGGAAGCTCCCCCTGTTCATGGGGGTGCGGGAGGCCACCTTCCGGCGGAAAATCCTGCCGGGGGATACGCTGGAAATCCACGTGTCCCTTCTGGAGGAGAAGACGGAGCGGGCCATCGCCGCCTGCCGGGGGCAGGTGTTTGTGGAGGGCGTGCTGGCGGCGGATCTGGAGCTGCGGCTGGCCTTCCGGTAGCCCAATAAAAAGGAGACAGTGCAATGACATACGCAATCAAGGCCCCGGCCCGCTATGCACAGGGCGCGGGAGAGCTGGCCAACCTGGGCCGCAGCGCCAAGAAGCTGGGAAATAAGTTTTTGGTGATCTGCACCGACAACAGCCGCGGGCGCTTCGGCGCCCAGGTGGAGGCCAGCCTGGCCGAGCAGGAGAAGGAGGTGGTGTTCACCACCTTCCACGGCGAGGCCACCAAGGACGAGGTCTTTGCCAAGATGGACGAGTGCAGGGCCCAGGGCTGCGACGTGGTGGTGGGCATGGGCGGCGGCAAGGCCCTGGACACCGCCAAGGCCGTGGCGGAAAATCTGGGCCTGCCCTGCGTCATCATCCCCACCGTGGCCTCCAACGACGCGCCCTGCTCCGGCGTGGCCGTGCTCTACAACGACGCCGGGGTGGTTATCAAGGCCGTGCTCATGCGCCGCAACCCGGATCTGGTTCTGGTCGATACCGGCATCATCGCCAACGCCCCCAGGCGGCTCTTTGCCGCCGGCCTGGGCGACGCGCTGTCCACCTGGTTTGAGGCCCGGGCCTGCAAGAACAGCGGGGCCCGCACCATGGCCCGGGGCAACGTGTCCAACACCGGGCTGATGATGGCCCGCCTCTGCTACGACCTGCTGATGGAGAAGGGGCGGGACGCCCTGGCCGCGGTGGAGCGGCACGAGGTCACCCCCGCGCTGGAGGACGTGGTGGAGGCCACAATCTACCTCAGCGGCCTAGGCTTTGAGAACGGCGGCCTGGCCGCCGCCCACGCCGTCAACGACGGCTTTGCCCAGGAGCCCCAGGCCCACGGCATGTACCACGGCGAGAAGGTGGCCTTCGGCACCCTGGTTCAGTTGGTGCTGGAGAAGGCCCCCCAGGAGGAGCTGGAGCAGGTGCTCGCGTTCCTGCGGGACACCGGCCTGCCCCTGACCCTGGCCCAGCTCGGGGTGAGGGAGATCGTGCCCGAGACCCTGAAAAAGGTGGCGGAGGCCGCCGTGGTGCCCACTCAGTCCACCAAGAACCTGCGCGCCGATATCACCGCCCAGGAGGTCTACGACGCCATCCTGGAGGCCGACCGCATCGGCCGGGACTATCTGGCACGCTGAGCCCAGTCTTAAAATCCAAAGAATAGAGGGTGTGTATCGTATGAATTGGAAGGAATATTACAAGCAGCACCTGATGAGCGCGGAGGACGCGGTCAACCACATCCAGTCGGGCAACCGGGTGGTGGTGGCCCACGCCTGCGGCGAGCCGTCCTATCTGCTGGACGTGATGGTGGCCAACGCCAAGGCCTACAGGGACGTGGAGATCGTCCACATGGTGGCCATGGGCAAGGCCGAGTACTGCAAGCCCGAGTATGCCGGTAACTTCCGCCACAACGCCTTTTTTGTGGGCGGCACCAGCCGGGACGCCATCGCCGAGGGCCGGGGCGACTTCACCCCCAGCTTCTTCTTTGAGGTGCCCCGCCAGTTCAGCTCCACTATGCCGGTGGACGTGGCCATGGTCATGGTGACGCCTCCCGATGAGAACGGCATGTGCTCCCTGGGCGTGTCGGTGGACTACACCCTGGAGGCCGTCAAGCAGGCCAAGCTGGTCATCGCCCAGGTGAACCCCCAGATGCCCTGGACCGGCCCTTACAGCCTGGTGTCCGTCAAGGATCTGGACTGCATCGTGGAGCATGAGGCCCCCATCATTGAGCTCAAGCCCCCCAAGATCGGCGACATTGAGAAGGCCATCGGTGAGCACTGCGCCTCCCTGGTGCCCGACGGGGCCACCCTCCAGTTGGGCATCGGCGCCATCCCCGACGCCGTGCTCCTCTTCCTCAAGCACAAGAAGGACCTGGGCATCCACTCCGAGATGTTCTCCGACGGCGTGGTGGAGCTGGCCGAGGCCGGCGTCATCACCAACGCCAAAAAGACCCTCCACCCCGGCAAGTTTGAGGTGGCGTTCCTGATGGGCACCCGCCGCCTTTACGACTTCGTGGATCACAACCCCGACGTGGAGCTGCGCCCTGTGGACTATGTCAACAACCCCTTTGTCATCGCCCAGAACGAGAACATGGTGTCCATCAACTCCTGCGTACAGGTGGATCTGATGGGCCAGGTGGCCTCCGAGAGCATCGGCCCCAAGCAGATCTCCGGCGTGGGCGGCCAGGTGGACTTCGTCCGCGGCGCTTCCGCCAGCAAGGGCGGCGTGTCCATCATGGCCATGCCCTCCACCGTCAAGGGCAAAATCTCCAAGATCGTGCCGCTGCTGGATGAGGGCGCCGCCGTCACCACCAGCCGCAACGACGTGGACTACATCGTCACCGAGTACGGCGTGGCCGCGCTGAAGGGCCAGACCCTCCGCCAGCGCGCCCGCAACCTCATCGAAATTGCCCACCCCGACTTCCGCGACGAGCTCAAGGCGGAGTACGAGAAGCGCTTCCACTGCAAGTATTAAGCGGCATGGGGCGGGCCGGAGGCCCGCCCCATTTGGTGCTTACGCCGCGGGATAGAAAGGAAACGAGCTATGACAAATCTGGAGAAGTATGACCGCCTGTTCCTCACCGCCTTCCGGGTCAAGCCGGAGGAGCTGCCCGGCCTCAAGTACCGGGGCATCCCCCTGTGGGACTCCCTTGGCCACATGGATCTGATGGGGGACATGGAGGAGACCTTCAAAATCAGCATCGGCACCGCCGACGTGCTGGATTTCTCCTCCTATGAGAAGGGCAAGGAGATTCTGGCCAAGTACGGCGTGGAGCTCTGAGCCGTGCTGCGTCTGGAGCGGTGGACGGAGCCGCTGGCGGAGAGCAACTGCTATCTGCTGGGGGAGGCGGGGCGCGCGGTGGTCATCGACCCCAACGATCCCAGGGGGCCGCTGGAGCGGCTGGAGGCGCTGGGGTGGACGCCGGAGCGGATCCTCCTGACCCACGAGCACTGCGACCACATGGCCGGGCTGGAGGCGCTGCGAAACCGCTGGCCCGGGGTGCGGGTGGCGGCTACCGCCGCGTGCAGCGCCGGCCTGGGGGACACCCGGCTCAACATGACCCGGAGGATGGAGGTCTATCTCGCCTTCCGGGGCAAGCCGGGGGTGTCCTATCCGCCCTTCGTCTGCCGGCCGGCGGATGAGACCTATGAGCACGCCTGGGAGTACGTATGGCGGGGACACCGGCTCCGCGCCGTGGCCCTGCCCGGACACACGCCGGGGAGCGCGGGAATTTTCCTGGACGGGGACACCTTTTTCTCCGGGGACTACCTGATTCCGGGGGAGGAGGTCATCCTCCGCCTGCCCGGCGGGAGCGAGACGGACTACCGCGCCGTCACGGAGCCCATTCTCCGGGGGCTGCCCCCCGGCCTGCGCATCTGCCCCGGCCACGGGGAGCCCTATATTCTCACAGGAAAGGAGTGAAGCCGGTGTGGAGCTGAACACGCTGCTGCAATACAAGCCCTATTCCACGGCCCGGACGGAGAAGCGGGCGCTTTACGCCGGACTGCTCACCGGGCTGACCCAGTTTCACCGGGAGCACTGCCCGGAGTACGGCCGCCTGCTGGACGCCCTGGGCTGCCCCGCCCACATGGACTGTACGGTGGAGAGCACCCCCATGCTGCCGGTGTCCCTGTTCAAGGAACTGGAGCTGCGGAGCATCCCGGAGGGAGAGGTATTCAAGACCATTACCTCCTCCGGCACCACCGGGCAGCGGGTGTCCAGGATTTTCCTGGACGGGGCCACCTCCGCCTGTCAGCAGCAGGCCCTCTGCCAGATCATGTCCGACTTCCTGGGGGAGCGGCGGCTGCCCTTCCTGGTGCTGGACAGCAGGCAGGTTCTGCGCAACCGCGCCATGTTCTCCGCCCGGGGGGCGGGCATTCTGGGCTTTTCCATCTTCGGCACCAGGCCCTGCTATGCCCTGGACGAGCACATGGAGCTGGATCTGGACGGGGTGCGGGCCTTCCTGGAGGAGCACCAGGGGGAGACCATCTTCCTCTTCGGCTTCACCTTCATGATCTGGAAGCACGTCGTCCGCGCCCTGGAGGAGCGGGGGGAGAGGCTGGACATCCCCAACGGCATCCTGGTTCACGGCGGCGGGTGGAAGAAGCTGGCCGGCGAGGCGGTGTCCCCCGGGGAGTTCAAGGCCCGGGTGGCGGCGGCCACCGGCGTGGAGCGGGTGAGCAACTACTACGGCATGGCCGAGCAGACCGGCTGCATTTACATGGAGTGCCCTCAGGGCCACCTCCACGCCAGCCTGTGGTCGGATATCGTGGTGCGGCGGGGGCGGGACTACCGCCCCTGTGAGCCTGGGGAGGAGGGGGTGCTCCAGGTGCTCTCCCCGCTGCCCCGCTCCTATCCCGGCCACTCCCTGCTGACCGAGGATCTGGGCGTGCTGCTGGGGGAGGACGACTGCCCCTGCGGGCGCAAGGGCAAGTATTTCAAGGTGACGGGGCGGGTGCCCCGGGCCGAGGTGAGGGGGTGCAGCGATACCTATGAGGGATAACGTCACGCTTCTGGCCGGGGCGGAGCAGGTGGACGCCGCACCCTGGCCCCCCTTTGACCCCAGGGCGGTGGACTTCCTGGCGGAGCTGTCCGCCGAGGTGCTCCGCAGCCCGGACACCCGGCGGCAGGAGGCCTCCGCCGCCTTCGGCTTCTGGTGCCGCCGGGCCCGCCTGGAGGCCCTGGCCGCGCGCCACGCCTCCCCGCTGCCCCGGCTGGGCCGGGGGCTGGCCTTCCATCTGGCCCCCGCCAATGTGCCCGCCCTGTTTGCCTACACCCTGGCCATCGGCCTGCTGGCGGGGAACGCCAACGTGGTGCGCCTGTCCAGCCGGCGGGTGGAGGGGGAGGCCCCCCTGCTGGCGGCCCTCCGCCGGGTGCTGGAGCGGCCGGAGCACGCCGCCGTGCGGGCCCGCACCAGCCTGATCACCTACGGGCGGGACGATGCCGTCACGGCGGACTACTGCGCCCGCTGCGACGCCCGGATCGTGTGGGGCGGCGACGCCACGGTGGCGGCGGTGCGGGCCATGCCCATGCCCCCCCACGCCGTGGAGCTGTGCTTCCCCGACCGCTGGTCGCTGGCGGTGTTCAGCCAGCGGGCCTTCTCCGCCCTCACGCCGGAGGAGCGGGGGGCGCTGGCCCACCGGTTTTATAATGACACCTACCAGATGGATCAGAACGCCTGCTCCAGCCCCCAGCTGGTGCTGTGGCTGGAGGACGGGGGAGACCCCGCCTGCCGCGGCCGGTGGTGGGAGGCGGTGGCCGCCGAGGCGGCGGAGCGCTACCCCTTCGGCCTCTTCCAGGCGGCCCGCAAGCTGGAGCGGCTGTGCCTCTGCGCCATGACCATGGAGGAGCCCGCCGTCGCCGCCGTGGAGCGCTATCAGGGCAACCTGCTCTATGTGGCCCGGCTGGCGGGGCTGTCTGGAAACCTGCCCTCCCTGGCCGGGGGCTTCGGGCTGTTCTTTGAGGCGGACTTGCCCCGTCTGGAGGCGCTGGCCCCCCTGCTCCCGCCCAAGGCGCAGACCCTGGTGTGCGGCGGGCTGGAGCCGGCGGAGGTGGCCGCCCTCCTGGCCCGGGCGGGGGCGCGGGGCGTGGATCGGGTGGTGCCGCTGGGGCAGGCCCTGGAGATGGATACGGTCTGGGACGGGAGGGATCTGATCGCCGCCCTGTCCCGCATCATTGGATAGGAGGAGCACATGGAACTGTTTGCGCGCTGCGACCGGGAGCCGGAGCGGCTGCTGGCCGTCACCGAGGAGGGGAAACGGTACACCCTGGGGGATTTGAACGCCGCCGCGGAGCGGATCGCCGGGGCCGTGGGGGAGCACCGGCTGGTCTTTGTGCTGTGTGAGAACACCCCCGGAACCCTGCTGGGCTACCTGGGGTGCCTGAAAACGGGAGAAGTGCCCCTGCTGCTGGACGCCCACATCGCGCCGGAGCTGCTGCGCGGCCTGCTGGAGACCTACCGCCCCGCCTTCGTCCATGTGCCCGGCGACCTCCCGGCGGAGACGGGGCGGGTGCTGGAGGGCTTTGTCCCGGCGCTGGAGGTGGAGGACAGCGTTCTGCTCCGCCGCCCCGGCGGGCAGGGGCCGGAGCTCCACCCGGAGCTGGCCCTCCTGCTCACCACCTCGGGCAGCACCGGCAGCCCCAAGCTGGTGCGCCTCAGCGGCCGGAACCTGGATGCCAACACCCGCTCCATCGTGGAGTACCTGGAGCTGGACGAGGGCCAGCGGCCCGTCACCAACCTGGCCATGAGCTACTCCTACGGCATGTCCATCGTCAACACCCACCTGCTGGCGGGGGCGGCACTGGTGCTCACCCGGCGCAGCGTGCTGGAGCGGCCCTTCTGGGAGCTGGTGGAGCGGGAGCGGGTCACCTCCCTGGCCGGGGTGCCCTACACCTACCGCATGTACCGGCGGGCGGGCCTGCTGGAGATGGAGCTGCCTGCGCTGAACACCCTGACCCAGGCGGGCGGCAAGCTGCCGGAGGCCCTTCACCTGGAGTTTGCCGACTGGGCGGCGCGGACGGGACGGCGCTTTTTTGTCATGTACGGCCAGACCGAGGCGGCCCCCCGTATGGGCTACCTGCCCGCGGAGCGGGCGGTGGAGAAGTGCGGCAGCATGGGGGTGCCGGTGCCCGGCGGTCAGTTCCGCCTGCTGGGGGAGGACGGTGTGCCTATTGACGCGCCGGACACCGTGGGCGAGCTGGTCTACCGCGGGCCAAACGTGGCCATGGGCTACGCCCGGCGGGCGGAGGAGCTGGCCCTGGGGGACGAGTGGCACGGGGAGCTCCACACCGGCGATATGGCCCGGCGGGACGGGGACGGCTTCTACTACATCGTGGGCCGCAAGAAGCGGTTTATCAAGCTCTACGGCAACCGGGTGGGCCTGGACGAGGTGGAACGGCTGCTTGCCGCCCGTTTCCCGGACACGGGCTTTGCCTGCGTGGGGAGGGATGACCTCCTCCGGATCTTTCACGACAGCGCCGATCCCGCCGTGACCGGGGCGGCGGCGGAGTATCTCAGCGAACAGATGCACTTCCCGGAGCGGGTCTTTCAGATCCGGGCCTTGGAGGCCATTCCCAAGAATGAGGCGGGCAAGACCCAGTACAGGGCGCTGGAGGAGATGCGGTAACACCGGCCGAAGTATGCTGCATATGAGTCGGGCCGCCGGGAATTCCCGGCGGCCCG
>NZ_JH417816.1:0-7002 GCF_000239295.1 Flavonifractor plautii ATCC 29863 | reverse complement strand
GCCGCCGGGAATTCCCGGCGGCCCGGCTTGTATTTTTCAGGGAGCTGTGCTATGCTGGGACCACGGAACAAAAGAGAAGCCCGGCTCAGACGCCGGAGCCGGCCGCGAATCGCGGCCGGTCCCGCAGACTCACGCGTATTCGCTTCGCTCCGCCGAAGCGCCGCAGCGGTATTTCAGCACACCTGCGGTGTGCAGGGGGATACCGCCGCGCCGTTCGCCATACAGCAGGTTTTGTTCCGAACCGGGAAGGGAGGGGCGGCCATGGGAATCGTCTATCAAGAGGGCCCCTCCCTGGCCCGGGACCTGGGGCTTCCCCTCCGCACCCTGTATGCCGTCAGCAACCGGATTCCAGCCCACTACCACCGGGCGGAGGTTCCCAAGCGGGACGGCGGAGTGCGGGTGCTCCGGGTGCCGGACCCTGTGCTCAAGGACATCCAGCGGCGCATCGCCCGGGTGCTGCTCTCAGGCATGCCCGTGTCGCCCCATGCCACCGCCTACCGATACGGCGCGGGGGTGGTGGAGAATGCCCGGCGGCATGTGGGCCGCCCCGAGCTGCTGAAGCTGGACATTTTGCACTTTTTCGACAGTATCCGCTATATCCAGGTGAAGGAGGCGGCCTTCCCGGCGGAGATCTACGCCGAGCCGCTGCGGACTCTCCTCTCCATGCTTTGCTACGACCGGGATGTACTTCCCCAGGGCGCGCCTACCTCGCCGTGGATCGCCAATCTGGTGCTGCGCCCCTTTGACGAGAAGCTGGGGGCCTGGTGCCGGGCCCGGGGGGTGGTGTATACCCGCTACTGCGACGACCTCGCCTTCTCCGGGACGGCGCTGGACGGCGTGGAGGAGCGGGCGGAGGAGGGCCTGCGGGCGCTGGGCTTCCGGCTCAACCGGGCCAAGCGGGCGCTGTGCCGGGACGGCCAGCAGAAGCGGGTCACCGGCCTGGTGGTCAACGAACGGGTGGCCGTCCCCGCCTGCTGCCGCCGCAGACTGCGGCAGGAGCTGTACTTCTGCCGCAGACGGGGTGTAGAGGAGCACCTGAGGGCTGTCGGCCTGGCGGAGGGGCGGGAGCAGTGCCTGCGTCGCTTGCTGGGGCAGGTGGACTTTTGGCTCCAGGCCCAGCCGGACAGCCAGGAGGCGGCGGAGTACCGCCGTTGGCTGCTGGACGAGATGCGGGATGGGCGTTAAGCGGGGAGGGCATATGGGAAACGGGGTGCTCCTGACTGCGGCGATGTGATGGCTTCCTACTGCTTGTGATATTTCTATAAAATATACATTTTTCTTGTGGCGAAGACGGAAGTATATTATAATAAACATATATCTTTTCTATGGATAAAAAGACCTACCCATATCAATTGAATGGAGGAAAACCTATGTACCAGGTCTCCAATTTTACCGAGAATGATGACGTAAAAGTGCTCTCTGAGCTGGGTGCCTTTCAGATCATTGAATACCAGCGGGATTTGAGCGTTTCGCCGTCCTCTGCAGTAACGGCCTACTTCAGCGCACAGATGAACGTCAAAAAGCGCCAACTGGTATGCCATCTGCACAAGTCCCATGTGACCATTCAGGCGGGTGCCATGCAGTGGATGCTGGGCAACGTGAACGCCACCACCGGCATTAAGGGCGTAGGGGACTTCCTGGGGAAGGCGGTGCGCGGCAAGGCCAGTGGTGAGTCTGCAATTAAGCCGGAGTACACCGGCGACGGACTGCTGGTGCTGGAGCCAACCTATAAGTACCTTATTTTGATGGACGCTGCCGACTGGGGTGGGAGCGTCGTGCTGGACGACGGCCTGTTTCTGGCCTGTGAGTCCAGCCTGCAGCACAAGGCGGTCATGCGCTCCAACCTTTCCTCCGCGGTGGCTGGCGGCGAGGGGCTGTTTAACCTGAGCCTCAACGGCAGCGGCATATTCTGTATCGAGTCCGACTGTCCCAAGGAGGAATTGATCGAGATCACCCTCCAGAACGATGTACTGAAGGTGGACGGCAACTATGCAATTGCCTGGAGTAAGAGCCTGGACTTCACCGTGGAGCGCTCCGGTAAGAGCCTAATCGGCTCGGCCGCCTCTGGTGAGGGCCTTGTGAACGTATACCGTGGTACCGGAAAGGTGCTGATGATGCCCACTGCAAAGATGCCCAATATCTGAGCGGATGCCAGGCCTTGGGCCCCAGGGATTAACAAAGGTTTGGGCCGCCCCTTGTATATAGGGTGCGGCTATCCACTGGGTGACTAAGTAAGTACTGCGCCGCCCGTCTGTGTCGTTCCGGGGGCTGACTGAGGCGGACGGCCCGGAGGGGGAGAGGCCCCTGCCCGCCCCGGCGGAGGAGCCGGAGGGCGTCACCGTCACCGACACCTCCGGATACTACCGCATGACCTTCTGCCCTGGGAATCTGGTCTACTACTACATGGATGACTATTGGAATTTCTGGTTCCAGGGGACGGGAGAGGCGGAGCTCTACCCGCTCCTGCTGGAGCAGACGGCATAGACGTAAAAGCGCCGGGCGGCCTTGGCCGCCCGGCGTTTTATCTATTTTGTCCTATTTGTCCGCCATGCGCTTCACCGCCCGGACGGTGAGGGTGTCCCCGTCCACGGTGAAGCGGATGTTGACCCCGGCGAAGTCCAGCCCGTATACCCGCTCCGGATCGTGCTGGTAGGGGGGGCGGGGGTCGCGGGAGAGCACGCCGGTGAGGGCGGCCCGCTTGTCCGCGGGCACCCGCTCCAGCAGCTCCGGCGGGAAGTCCACCGCCAGGGTGGCCCCGCCGCTGTTGCCGGTAAAGCCGCCGCTGGCCTCCGGGCGGCAGTCGGCATAGGGGATGTAGGGCTTGATGTCCAGAATGGGGGTGCCGTCCATCAGATCGGCCCCGGAGACCTCCAGCACGCAGCCCAGCTCCGGCTCTCTCCGGATGCCCTCCAGCCGCACGCAGGACAGGCCGATGGGGTTGGGCCGGAAGGGCGAGCGGGTGGCGAACACCCCCATGCGGGTGTTGCCCCCCAGCCGGGGGGGCCGCACCGTGGGAGACCACTTGTCCCGCACGGCCTCGGAGAACTGCCAGATGAGCCAGAGGTGGGAGAAGTCCTCCAGCCCCCGCAGCGCGTCGGGGCTGCGGTATTCCGGCTCGAAGACCACGGTGGCCCGCAGCTCCTCCACCAGGCCGCTCTGGCGGGGTATCCCGAACTTGGTGGGAAAGTCGCTGCGGATGGTGGCGATGATTTCCATGGGGATCATGGCTTGTCCTCCTGTCTGCGCCGGGCCCTCTCCAGGGCGGCGGCCACCGGCTGGGAGGGGGCGGAACGGTTGTTGGCCGCCAGAATGGCGGAGATCTGGCCGGCGGCCTGCTCCACCTCGGCCTTGAAGGCGGAGGCCGACAGCCGCAGGGCGCCGTGGCCCAGGATGATGAGCTGCTCGGCCCCGTCGGAGGTGGCCACCCGCACCCGGTGGTGCCTCCCGATCTCGTAGGTGGCCCGCTCAATATAGGTGTCCGCCGTCTCGGCCTCCTTGGTGTAGACCACGTAAATGTTGTGGTACTTCGTCACGTCCTGGACGCTGCGGGGGACCCTGTAGGCGTCGAACACCAGAATGACGATGTTCTGCTTGAAGCCCTGGTAGTTGCTGAGCACCTCCATGAGCATCTGCCGGGCGGCGTCCAGGTTGTCCCGGGCCACCGCCTTCAGCTCCTCCCAGGCGAAGATGAGGTTGTAGCCGTCCGCCAGCAGGTATTCCGGCCCCTGCTTCTGGGCCTGGATGGAGTACTTCCGGTCGTCCAGGCTGGTGCGGGCGGGCTTGGGCTGGGGGCGGAAGGCGCCCCGCTCCACCTTGCCGTAGGTGCGCTCGAAGATGGCCTGGAGCTCCTTGTCCTGCTCCAGGGAGGCGGCGTAGGACACGCTGCGGGGCCGGACGGGGGCGGCCTCCTCCGGCGGGGGCGGCTCCGCCCCCAGGCGCAGGCCGCTGTCCACGTGGGCGCGGGCCTTGACCTCGCTCCACTTCACGTTGTAGCCCGCCCCGTGGGCGCAGAACACCGAGTCCGCCGGGTTGTCCACGTCCCGCTCCGGGTCGTAGCCCAGAGCGGCGATCACCTCATCGGCGTTGTGGCAGGGGGCGTAGCCGCCGGCGGTGCAGCTCAGCCGTCCCCGGCCACGGGTGTAGGCGGCCACCTCCCGGCCATAGTCCCGCAGGCCCGCCACCGGGGCGGAGCCGGTGAGCACGCTCAGCGCCCCGGCGGTCTCCGGCGTGCCAGCCTGCCCGCCCATGCGCTGGAGGTCGGACAGGGCCCGGCCCACCTGCTCCGGGGGCAGCTCCAGCCGGAAGTCGTACCACGGCTCCAGCAGGATGCTCTCCGCCTCCATGAGGCCCTGGCGCACCGCCCGGTAGGTGGCCTGCCGGAAGTCGCCCCCCTCGGTGTGCTTAAGGTGGGCCCGCCCCGCCACCAGGGTGATGCGCACATCGGTGATGGGGGAGCCGGTGAGCACCCCCAGGTGGGGCTTCTCCGCCAGATGGGTGAGCACCAGCCGCTGCCAGTTCCCGTCCAGCATGTCCTGGGGGCAGGCGGCGGCCAGCTCCAGGCCGCTCCCCCGGGGGAGCGGCTCCAGCAGCAGGTGAACCTCGGCATAGTGGCGCAGGGGCTCGTAGTGGCCCACGCCCTCCACCGGGGCGGCGATGGTCTCCCGGTAGACGATGCCGCCGGGGCCGAAGGTGATCGCCAGGCCGAAGCGCTGGGCCGCCAGCGCCTGGAGAATCTCCAGCTGAACCTCCCCCATGAGCTGGATGTGGATCTCCCGCAGCCGCTCGTTCCACACGAGGTGGAGCTGGGGATCCTCCTCCTCCAGCAGGCGGAGCTTGCCCAGGGCGGCGTGGGGATCCTGCCCCTCGGGGAGGAGCACCTGGTAGGTGAGCACCGGCTCCAGGGCGGGGGGCAGGGCCTCCGCCTCTGCCCCAAGGCCCTCCCCGGCGGCGGTGCGGCTCAGGCCGGTGACGGCCACCACGCTTCCCGCTTGGGCCTCGTCCACGGTCTGGAACCTGGACCCCGAGTAGACGCGTAGCTGGTCGGCCTTCTCCGTCCAGCCGGGGCCGGAGAGGGCCTCCTTCACCCGCAGGGCGCCGCCGGTGAGCTTCATCCACGTCAGGCGGTTCCCCTGGTTGTCCCGGGAAATTTTGAACACCCGGGCGGCAAAATCGGGGCCATACCGGGGCCGGGGGGCGTACGCCACCAGCCCCCGGAGGAATTCGGCCACCCCCTCCAGCTTCAGGGCGGAGCCGAACCAGCAGGGGAAGAGCTTCCGCCGGGCGATAAGGGCGGTGAGGGTATCGCCGTCCAGCGCCCCGTCCTCCAGATAGCGCTCCAGCGCGTCCTCGCCGCAGAGGGCGGCCGCCTCGTCCCGCTCCGCCGCCGGGGCGGTGAAGTCCACGCACCCCTCGTCCAGCCCGGCTTTCAGCCCCGCCAGCAGGGCGGCCTTGTCCGCCCCCGCCAGATCCATCTTATTGACAAACAGGAAGGTGGGCACGCCGTAGCGCTCCAGCAGCCGCCAGAGGGTGTGGGTGTGGCCCTGTACGCCGTCGGTGCCGCTGATGACCAGGATGGCGCAGTCCAGCACCTGGAGGGTGCGCTCCATCTCGCTGGAGAAGTCCGCGTGACCCGGCGTGTCCAGCAGGGTGAGCTCCGCCCCGTCCACAGGGAGCACCGCCTGCTTGGAGAAGATAGTAATGCCCCGGGCGCGCTCCATAGGGTCGGTGTCCAGAAAGGCGTCCTGGTGATCCACCCGCCCCAGCTTTTTCAGGCGCCCGCAGGTATAGAGCAGCCCCTCGCTGAGGGTGGTTTTCCCCGCGTCCACATGGGCCAGAATGCCTACAACCAGTTTGTCCATAGCAGCCGTCCTTTACGGTGTGATACTATAGTATAGCACGTCCGGGGCGGACGGGGCAACAAGCTTCATGGGCTTAAAGCGCGCCGCGCGCCCAGGCAGACGCCGGTGCGCAGGAAGCTTTTGCGCATGTGGGCCGTCCCGGCCCACGGGCTGTTGCGTTCATGGCCGCGCCGCTGAAAGCGGCACACGGCCCTTGTTGCTATGCAAAAGCATAGCAACAAAAAGGGCCCCGAAGGGCCCTCTGAAGGGGAAATCAGCCCTTGGCCCCCGCGCTCATATAGGAGCCGTACAGCGGGGTGGGCAGGCCGAAGCCGCCGGCCACAGGCAGAATCTCGCCGGTGATGAAGGCGGCCCGGTCGCTGGCCAGGAAGGCGACGGCATCAGCGATGTCCTCCGGGCGGCCGGGGCGGTTGAGGGGGACGTTTTTCAGGAAAAGATCCAGGAAGGCCTGGGACATGTTGTTCAGAGCGGCGTCGGTGGCGGTGAAGCCGGGGAGCACCGCGTTGCACCGCACCCCCTGCCGGGCATACTGCACGGCGATGTCCTTGGTGAGGAAGTGGATGGCCGCCTTGCTGACGCCATAGGCCGTGCGGCTCAGATCGGGGTAGAGGCCGCCCACGGAGCCGATGTTGATGATGGAGCCGCCGCCGTTTTTGGCCATGAGGGGCACCGCCGCCTTGCTGGGCAGATACACGCTCTTGAGGTTGGTGTTGACGATGCGGAAGAAGTCCTCTGAGGGGCCGTTCACCACGTCCAGGTCGGTCTTGACGTCGGTGGAGCCGAAGTTGTTCACCAGAATGTCCAGCCGGCCCTCCTTGGCCGCCACCTCGTCCACCATGCCGGAAAAGCTCTCCTCCCGGGAGGCGTCAAAGAAGACCACCCCGGCCCGCCCGCCGGCGGACCCCGAGATAGACCGCGGCCCCCTGGGCGGCCAGCGTCTTGGCGCAGGCCAGGCCGATGCCGCGGGTGGAGGAGGAGACCAGAGCGACCTTGTTTTCGAGTTCTTTCATGCTTATTCTCCTTTTCAAACCGATTAGTATAGATATGATACTGTGATGATAGCACTTAAGAACCCAAATGACAAGCGTTAATTTTTAGACGTATGCAGTACAGCAGGAGGCCCTGGGAACCGGAAGGTTCCCAG
>NZ_JH417815.1:27086-31183 GCF_000239295.1 Flavonifractor plautii ATCC 29863 | reverse complement strand
CCTCTCCCTTGGAGAGGCCGGCCCTCTTTTTTTACGAATCTGGGGAACTTTTTTCCTCCCTCTGCCGTCCAAGAGAGCGAGTACCACAAAACAAATAAAGGAGCGTACCCATATGAACCGACGTTTTCTCGCCCTGGCCCTGGCCGGGACGCTGTCCCTGAGCCTGCTGGCCGGCTGCGGCAGCAGCAAGGAGCCCGCCCCGGAGAGCTCGGCCCCCGTGGTGGAGTCCCCCTCCGCCTCCCCGGAGGCGTCCCCGTCCCCCGTCCTGCCCACCGACAGCCCGGCGGCCCTCCCCGAGACCACGCCCCCCGCGGAGGAGACTCCCTCCCAGGCTCCCTCCGCCGCACCCAGCGCCAAACCCTCCGCCCCGGCCGCCACCCCCAAGCCAACGCAGAAGCCGACTTCCACGCCTACCCCTGAGCCGGTGGAGCCGGAGCCCCAGGTGGACGCGGTGCAGTCCACCTGGAATGACATCTCCAAGCTGGACATTCCCTCCCTAACCGACCTGGACGATGCCACTCTGACCGCCTTGTACGGCATTGATCCCGCTGATTTGGACAGCTATCTCTGCAAGATGCCCATGGTCAATGTGCAGGCCACCGAGTTCTTTATCGCCAAGGTGAAGGACGGCAAGATGGATACCGTGAAGGCCGCCTTGGAGAAACGGCAGGATGATCTGGAGGCCCAGTGGTCCCAGTACCTGCCTGAGCAGTTGGAGCTGGTACAGAACTATAAGCTGGTGACCAACGGCAACTACATCCTCTTCGCCGTCAGTGAGTACGCCGACGAGGCGGTAACCGCATTTAACACCTATACAAAGTAATTTTTTGCGGGTATAATAAGGGCGCCCGGCAGGGCAACCTGCCGGGCTTTTTCTGAAGTTCACAAGAGAGTTGGTGGTTCGTTGGTCTTTTCCAGCCTGTATTTCCTGTTTTTATATCTCCCCATTGTATTATTTCTGTACTATATTACGCCTTTGAAATGGCGGAACCTGTTGCTGTTGCTGGTCAACCTGGTGTTCTACGCCTGGGGAGAGCCGGTCTATATTCTTATCATGTTCCTCTCCATCGGCATCGACTACACCCACGGAATGCTGGTGGAGAAGTACAAGCGCAGGGGCAACGACCGGGGGGCCCGGTGGGCGGTGGCCTCGTCGGTCATCTTCAATCTGGCTCTGCTGTTCTTTTTCAAGTACTGGGACTTCGTTGCCGGCAGCCTCCAAGCCATCGGTTTTTCCTTCATGCCGAAGCTGGGCCTGAGCCTGCCCATCGGCATCTCCTTCTACACCTTCCAGACCATGAGCTACACCATCGACGTGTACCGGGACGACGCCAAGGTGCAGCGCAGCCTCGTCAACTTCGGCACCTTCGTCACACTCTTCCCCCAGCTCATCGCCGGTCCCATCATCAAATACAAAGATCTGGGCGATCAGATCGACCACCGCACCCACTCCCCCGAGCAGTTTGCCTCCGGCGTGCAGATCTTCGTGGTGGGCCTGGCGAAAAAGGTCCTGCTGGCCAACAACATCGGCAAGCTGTGGGATACCATTCTGGCCCTCCCCGCCGGGGAGCTCACCACTGCTGGGGCATGGCTGGGCGTGGCCGCTTTCGCTTTCCAGCTCTACTTCGACTTCTCCGGCTACTCCGACATGGCTGTGGGCCTGGGCCGGATGCTGGGCTTCGAGTTCATGCGCAACTTCAACTACCCCTATATCGCCAAGTCGGTCACCGAGTTCTGGCGGCGGTGGCACATCTCCCTCGGCACCTGGTTCCGGGAGTACCTCTATATCCCCCTGGGGGGCAACCGGGTGAGCAAGCCCCGGCTGTTTTTCAACCTTCTGGTGGTGTGGGCGGCCACCGGCATCTGGCACGGGGCGAGCTGGAACTTCCTCATCTGGGGACTCTACTTCGCCGTCCTGCTGATTTTGGAAAAGGCTTTCCTGGGCAAGCTCCTCCAGAAGCTTCCCGCCGCCCTCCAGCACCTATACACCCTGTTTCTGGTACTGGTGAGCTGGGCCATCTTCGCCGTGGAGGACTTCGGCCATATGGGAGCCTACCTCAAGGCCATGTTCGGCCTGGGCGGCGGCCTGACAAACGACAACGTATCGTATTATTTTTTCTCTTTTCTCCCCATGCTTATCATCGCCGCTGTGGCCTCCACCCCGCTGGCCGCCAAGCTGTGGAAGCGCCTGCCCGAAAAGCCCAGGCTGGCGCTCCTCCCCATTCTGCTGCTGGCAGGGCTGGTCTTCTCCACCGCCTACCTGGTGGACGCCACCTACAACCCCTTCCTCTACTTCCGATTCTGACTCAGGAGGCAAGCCATGACAAAGAAATACTGCATCTTCCTCTCCGCCCTGTTCTGCGCCTTTCTCGGGGTGTTCCTGGTGGCCAATGCCGTCTCGCCCGACCGCACCTTCTCCCAGATGGAGAACCGCAACCTGGAGCAGCTCCCCGTCCCCAGTGTCAAAACCCTGCTGAACGGGCAGTTTATGAAGGACTTCGAAACCTACACCACCGATCAGTTTGTGGGGCGGGACGGCTGGATCGCCCTCAAGTCCACCACCGAGCGTGTCCTGGGCAAGAAAGAGAACAACAATGTCTATTTTGCCGCCGGTGACACCCTGATCTCCCGCTTCGACGAGCCAGACGGGGAAAAGGTGACGAATAATCTGAATTATGTGAACAACTTTGTGGAAAATGTGGATATCCCTGTGACCTTCTCCCTGATCCCCACCCAAGCCTGCATCTGGGCCGACCGGCTGCCCGCCGGAGCCCCCAACGCCAGCCAGACCGCCATTCTGGAGCAGGCCAAGGCTGCCGTGCCCGGTGCGTCCTGGGCCGACCTCTACACCCCCCTGTGGGAGCACAAGGGCGAGGACATCTTCTACCGCACCGACCACCACTGGACCAGCCTGGGGGCTTACTACGGCTATACCGGACTGGCCACCGCCCTGGGCTACACCCCCGTACCCCTGAACGACTACACCGAGACCGTCCGCTCCACCGAGTTCTACGGCACCGTGTTCTCCTCCTCCGGCGTGCGGTGGGTGCGCCCGGACACCATCTCTACCTACGTGCCCGACGACGGCATCACCGTGGCGAGTCACACCTACGACAACAAGGGCAACCCGGTGGAGGAACCCCGGCAGCTCTACGACACCTCCTTCCTCTCCGTCAAGGACAAGTACTCCATGTTCCTGGGCGGCAACCAGCCTTTGGGCGTCGTAAAGAACGCCAACAATCCCGACGGCCCCAGGCTGCTGATAATCCGGGACTCCTACGCCGACTCCCTGGTGCCCTTCCTCACCCCCCACTTCTCTGAGATCCACCTGCTGGATCTGCGCTACTACAAGCTCTCCATCGCCGACTATATCGCCCAGAACGGCATCGACCAGGCTCTGGTGCTCTACAGCGTGCCCAACTTCGTCACCGACAGCAACCTGCTCTGGATTGCGAAATAAGCCGCAAAAAATCCCCCGCTCTCTAAGGAGCGGGGGATTTTTGATCAGCTCTGCGGATTTCAGTCGCGCTGGGAGTGGCGGTTCATGGAGTGGTTCAGCTTGCCGATCACCAGCAGGACTACTACCATACACACAATGGCAATGGCCAGATTGATAACCACATTCTGAATAAAGGATGCCAGAATGTAGTTGGCGAAGCACACGGCGGCCACCGTCATGGCGTAGGGCAGTTGAGTCGCCACGTGGTTGAGGTGGTAGCATTGGGCGCCGGAGGACGCCATGATCGTGGTGTCGGAGATGGGAGAGCAGTGGTCGCCCATAACCGCGCCGCCCAGGGTGGCCGCGATGGCGATCATCAGCATATCGTTGCCGTTGATCAGTTCCGAGGTCAGATCGGCAGCGGGAATGCCGCCGGAGAACACTGGGATGACGATGGGCAGCAGGATGGTGAAGGTGCCCCAGGAGGTGCCGGTGGCGAAACCCAGGAACGCGGCGATCAGGAACACCACGGCGGGCAGGAAGTTCTTCAGGCCGGGGCCGAACTTGGACACCAGGTCCGCCACAAACTCGGGGGCGCCGAGGGCCTTGGTCACATCGCCGATGGTCCAGGCCAGGCACAGGATCAGGATGGCGGGCA
>NZ_JH417815.1:25769-27076 GCF_000239295.1 Flavonifractor plautii ATCC 29863 | reverse complement strand
GGATCAGGATGGCGGGCACCATCTGCTTGAAGCCGTTGGGCAGGCAGTCCATCAGCTCAGTGAAGCTCATGGCCCGGCGCACCATGAAGAAGATCATGGTAAAGATCAGGGCAACCAGGGAGCCGAGAGGCAGGGCGTCAAAGGCGGAGGTATTGGCGAAGGCGGTGATGAGGTCGGTGCCGCCGTTCTGGTAGCCCACATAGACCATGGAGCCCACGCAGCACCCCACCAGCACAAGCACCGGCAGTACCAGATCAATGACCTTGCCATTGGGATTGAACTTCATCTCTTCCACACCGGCAAAGGGGCGTTCGGGCGTGGTGTAGAGGTCGCCCTTGGCGGCGTTGTTCTCATGCTTGCGCATGGGACCGTAGTCGATATTCAGGCAGGTCATCACAACGATGAACACCAGGGTCAGAATGGCGTAATAGTTGTAGGGGATGGCTTTCAGGAAGATCTGGAAGCCCACCTCCTCGTTGCCGATGATACCGGTGACAGCCGCCGCCCAGGAGGAGACGGGCATCATAATGCACACAGGGGCCGCGGTGGCGTCGCACATATAGGACAGCTTGGCGCGGGAGATGTGGTGGCCGTCGGTGACGGGCCGCATCACATTACCGGTGGTCAGGTTATTGAAGTAGTCGTCCACGCCCAGCACGATGGCCAGGATGAAGGTGGACCACAGGGCGCCGGACTTGGTCTTGATATGGCTCACAGCCCAGTCGCCATAGGCCTTGGAGCCGCCGGCCCGAATCATCAGGGCTACCATGGTGCCCAGAATGACCAGGAACATCAGAATGCCCATGTTGCCGCCGGCATTGGATGTCAGGCGGGAGACAAAATCCTGGAACGCATCAATGGGGCTGCCGTTGGTATACAGGAAGCAGCCCACGATAATGCCCAGGAACAAAGACGAATACACTTCCTTGGTGATCAAAGCCAGGACGATGGCCGCCACCGGCGGGAGCAAGGATGCGACGGTGCCCCAGACAAAGCTGGTATGCTCCACGTCGCCCTCGGCAAATGCTGCTGTCATCAGGACACATACAAGTGCGAAAATGACCAGCAGGAATTGGCCGAACCGTTTCATACGTGGTGAATTCATAATGGCCCTCCTATGAAATTGTGAATCCTAAAAGCTCCCCAACCCAAGGACTCGAGGGCTATCATACAAGATTGTTAACAGTTTGACAATAGATTTTTGCAAATCTTAACACACTTTGTCAATATCCGACAGAATAATCGCTAAATTTTTGTAAAAAAAGTCATGTGCTGCGCAAAAACCCCCCCCCGCTCCAAGAGCGGGG
>NZ_JH417815.1:25089-25637 GCF_000239295.1 Flavonifractor plautii ATCC 29863 | reverse complement strand
GGAGTGGTTGACCTTGCCGATCACCAGCATGACAAGCACCATAGAGACAATGGCGATGGGCAGGCAGATGAAGGGAACCTGGATAAACGCGGTGATGATATAGTTGACGAAGGCCACAACCGCGACGGTCACAGCGTAGGGCAGCTGAGTGGCCACGTGGTTCAGGTGGTAGCACTGAGCGCCAGAGGACGCCATGATCGTGGTGTCGGAGATGGGAGAGCAGTGGTCGCCCATAACCGCGCCGCCCAAAGTGGCAGCGATGGAGATCATCAGCAGGTTGTTGTTCAGGTCACCCACGGTCAGATCCACAGCAGGGGTACCGCCGGAGAACACCGGGATGACGATGGGCAGCAGGATGGAGAAGGTGCCCCAGGAGGTACCGGTGGCGAAACCCAGGAACGCGGCGATGATGAACACTACGGCGGGCAGCAGGGCATACAGGCTGCCGCTGAGGTTCTCCACGATGCCGGCCACGAACTCGGGGGCGCCGAGGCCCTTGGTCACGTCGCCGATAGTCCAGGCCAGGCACAGGATCAGGATGGCGGGCA
>NZ_JH417815.1:0-25079 GCF_000239295.1 Flavonifractor plautii ATCC 29863 | reverse complement strand
GGATCAGGATGGCGGGCACCATCTGCTTGAAGCCCTCGGGCAGGCAGTCCATCAGTTCGGTGAACTTCATGGAGCGGCGCACCATGAAATAAATCATGTTGATGATCAGGGCGATCAGAGAGCCCAGAGGCAGGGCATCAAAGGCGGAGGTGTTGGCAAAGGCGGTGATGAGGTCATGGCCTCCGTTCTGGAAGCCCACATAGATCATCGAGGACACGCAGCCGATGATCAGGATGATAACAGGAATGACCAGGTCGATGACCTTGCCGTTGGGGTTGAATTTCATCTCCTTGGCATCGGCGAAGGGACGCTCAGGCGTGGTATAGAGGTCACCCTTGGCGGCGTTGAGCTCGTGGGTACGCATGGGGCCGTAGTCGATGTTGAGGCAGGTCATCACAATGATGAACACCAGGGTCAGGATGGCGTAGTAGTTGAAGGGGATGGCCCGCAGGAAGATCTGGAAGCCGACCTCCTCATTGCCGATTACGCCGGTAACGGCCGCCGCCCAGGAGGAGACGGGCATCATGATACAAACAGGCGCCGCAGTGGCATCGCACATGTAGGACAGCTTGGCGCGGGAGATGTGGTGGCCGTCGGCCACAGGGCGCATCACGTTGCCGGTGGTCAGGTTGTTGAAGTAGTCATCCACGCCCAGCACAATCGCCAGGATGAAGGTGGACCACAGGGCGCCGGATTTGGTCTTGATGTGGGACACAGCCCAGTCGCCGTAGGCCTTGGAGCCGCCGGCCCGGATCATCAGGGCCACCATGGTGCCCAGGATGACCAGGAACATCAGGATACCCATGTTGCCGCCGGCATTGGAGCACAGGTGGCTGACAAAGAACTGGAACGCGTCGATGGGATTGCCGTTGACCTGCAGGAAGCAGCCAACCAGGATACCCAGGAACAGCGACGAGTAGACTTCCTTGGTGATCAGCGCCAGGCCGATGGCCACGACGGGCGGCAGCAGGGACGCGATGGTACCGTGAACCGCGCTGACAACCTCAGCGTCACCTTCTGCGAATGCGGCTGTGGTAAGAACACATGCAAGGGCGAATACGACGAGCAAGAGTTTCCCAAAGCGTCTCATGCGTGGTGAGTTCATAATAACCCTCCCTTATTTAATGCGAATCCTAAAAGCCTCCCCAACCCTAGGATTCGTACCTTATGATACACCATCATTCACAATTTGGCAATACTTTTTCGTCAAATTTAATATATACCATCACACTTTAGTAAGTCAAATTTCACATATTAAGCAAAAAGTTCTCAGTTTCCAGTGATTTCCTCACTCTGCGGAACGTTTTCTCATCGGGGCAGCGGACCGTGTGCAGGTGGATTCCGCCGGTCAATGCTGAGAGCGGACGGGCTCCGTGCTCCTCCACCCGCCGGACGAACTCAGCCACGTCGTACCGGGAGCGCACCCCCAGCAGTCCGGTGAGCTGGCCGTAAACCGGGTGCTCCACGATTACGTCCACCACCTCGCCCCCGGCGTCCACGATGGCGTTGAGCTCCCGCTCCATCTCCTCCGGAGCGTGAACACAGGCCACGGTGCGCTCCACGCCGCCTCCCCGTCCGCCCAGGAGATACCCCCGGGGCGTGGCCAGGATATCCGTCCCTCCGGCCCGGAGCAGGGCCACATCGCCCACGATGATCTGCCGGCTGACGGAGAAGCGCTCGGCCAAGGCGGCGGCGCTCACCGGTTCCACGGCCTCCTCCAGCGCCTGGGCCACGGCCTGCCGCCTGGCCTGCGCGGCTGACATTGACATGTGACAATTCCCCCTTTCTTCTCCCAGTATACCAGTTCCCGCTCCATCTGTAAATCATCTTGCTTTTTCCCCGGCGTCCGGTTAGAATAAGGTTGATCGTTTGCTGGAAAGGAGCTGTGGCAATGGACCGTGAGGAAGCCTTTGAATTTCTGGACCGGACGGCCCGCGGCATCGCGGAGATGTTCGGCTCCACCTGTGAGACCCTGGTCCACGACATGGGGGACCCCCGCCACCCCATCCTGTCCATCTACAACGGGCACGTCTCCGGCCGGACCGTGGGCTCCACCCTGGACATCCTGGGCACCGCCAAGGAGCTGGACGAGGACGCTCTGGTAACCGACTTCGTCAATCTCTACGCCACCACCCCATCGGGCCAGCAGATCAAGAGCAGCACCTTCCACCTCATCGGGGAGGGATACAACCTGGCCCTTGGCATCAACTTCGACTACAGCTCCCTGGTGTACGCCAACCGCATTCTGGTGGACCTCATGAGCGCGGAGGCCGACCTTCAGAGCGCCCTGTGGCACGGCGGGGACAGCCGTCTGGCCGATGTCTTTGACGAGTGTCTGGCCGCCGTTGGCAAGCCGGTCAGCGCCCTGAACAAGCGGGACCGGATGAAGATCATCGCCCTTCTGGACCAAAAGAACGCTTTCTCCTTCCGCAAGTCGGTGCCTTTTGTGGCCAAGCGGCTCCAGGTCTCCCGGTATACGGTCTATAAATACCTGGGTGAGCTGACCGGCGCCCATGCGGAGGAGAGCGAGGAGGAATAACGCCATGTACGAGGAAAAAATCAACGCCTATTTTGACGCCCCTGAGCGCCGGGCTGAGCTGGTGGAGGCCATCTCCCGGCTGGTACGCATTCGCAGCGTGCGGGAGGAGCCCTTGCCCGGCATGCCCTTCGGCCCCGGCCCCGCCGCCGCCCTGGCAGAGGGTCTGAAGCTGGCCGAAGAGCTGGGCTTTGCCACCCGCAACTACGATAACTACGTGGGCACCGCCGATCTCAACGACAAGGAGACCGCCCTTCACATTCTCTGCCACCTGGACGTGGTGGGCGAGGGCACCGGCTGGACAGTGACGGAGCCCTATGCGCCCAAGGAGGTGGACGGCATGCTCTACGGCCGGGGCACCGACGATGACAAGGGCCCCGTGGCCGCTGTCCTGCTGGCCATGAAGGCCGTGAAGGAGCTGGGCGTCCCCCTCCGGCGCAACGCCCGCCTGCTGATGGGCACCGACGAGGAGAGCGGCTCCAGCGACATCGCCTACTACTACGCCCGGGAGCCCTACGCCCCCTATGCCTTCTCCCCCGACGCGGAGTTCCCCCTCATCAACATCGAGAAGGGCAGCTACAAGCCGGTGTTCACCAAGTCCTGGCCCGCGGAGACCGCCACCCCCCGGGTGACCGAGTTCCGCGGCGGCTTCCGCATCAACGTGCTCCCGCCGGAGGCCGAGTGCTTGGTGGCCGGCCTGTCCGCCGACGCCGCCCGTCCCTATTGCGACCGGGCCGCCGCCGAGACCGGCGTGCGCTACGAGCTGCGCGAGGAGGGGGACAGCCTGCACATCCTCTGCCGCGGCAAAGGCGCCCACGCCTCCCTGCCGGAGGAGGGCGTCAACGCCATCACCGGCCTGCTCCATCTGCTCTGCTCCCTTCCCCTGGCCAAGGTGGGCTCCACCGCCGCCCTCCACGCGCTCAACGCCCTCTTCCCCCACGGCGACTGCGCCGGCAAGGCCCTGGGCATCGCCCAGTCCGATGAGCTGTCCGGGGCGCTGACCCTGGCCTTTTCCCTGCTGACCGTCAACGGTACTGGCCTGGAGGGCCAGTTTGACAGCCGGGTACCCATCTGCGCCAGCGATGAGAACTGCCGCGCCGCCGCAGAGGCATCTTTTTCCAAGTTTGGCTTTTCCGTCTCCGGCGAGATGGACGCTCCCCACCACACCCCCGCCGACTCCCCGCTGGTCAAGGCCCTGCTCAAGTGCTACGAGCAGTACACCGACTACAAGGGGGAGTGCCTGGCCATTGGCGGAGGCACCTACGTCCACGATATTCCCGGCGGCGTGGCTTTCGGCTGCTGTATGCCCGGCTTTAACGGCAACATGCACGGCGCCGACGAGCACACCTGCATTGCCGACCAGCTCACCGCCGCCAAGATCTTTACCCAGGCCATCATCGACCTGTGCGGCTGAGTCCGCCTTCAGCCCCCTTGAGCAAAGCCCATGGGCTTTGCTGCGGCAATTCCGCCGCAGGCCGTTCCCCATCCGGTCCGCGCCCCGGCGCGTACTATATAAAATAAAGAGAACCGGAACTCAAAAAAGAGAAGAGAAAGCGAGGAACCCCTATGCGCAAAATCTGGAAACGTGTTACCGCAGCCGCTCTGTCCCTCACCTTCGTCCTATCCCTTTCCGCCTGCGGCGGCGGTGGTCTCAGCGCCGACGATGCCACCACGTATGTTCAGGGTATTCTGGACGAGAACTACAAAGGCGTTTATGATCCCGACTTCCTGGAGCTGATCGACATTACCGAGAATGAGGCTGAGGAAACCTACCTGTCCAGCCTGGAGACCGAGGCTGACTTTTTCGCCTCCGCCTTCCTGATCGACGACCTGACCGACGAACTCAAGGCCGAGGTAGTTGACATGTATAAGCAGGTCTACGCCAAGGCCAAGTACACTGTGGATACCGCTACGGAGGTGGACGACAGCACCTTCGGCGTCAAAGTCACTGTGGAGCCTCTG
The DNA here is from genome assembly GCF_000239295.1 of Flavonifractor plautii ATCC 29863. GTDB lineage: Bacteria > Bacillota > Clostridia > Oscillospirales > Oscillospiraceae > Flavonifractor > Flavonifractor plautii. The sequence continues at coordinate 20,581 of NZ_JH417815.1, read as the reverse complement.
GACGTATTTGACCGGGTCGCCGAGGCCCTGTGGGGCGACACCCCCGACGCCCGCGCCGAAGCTCTCTACAGCCAGGACGTGGACTCCATGACCGATGAGGAGTACGCCGCTTATGACGCGGAGTGGTGCCGCCTGGTCATCGACCTGACCTTGGAGAAGCTGCCCGAGGCGGAGTATCTGGAGGCCCAGAGCAAGGTGGTGCAGATCACCCTGGGCGACGACAACTACTGGTCCCTGGATGAGCAGGATTTCAGCGACCTGGACTGGCTGATCCTTGACTACAACTTCTGAGTACACATGCGCCGCAGATTGGTTTCAGTCTGCGGCGCTTTTGCGATACATGGGGCATCTGTCATGCGAAAAATGGCCCGCGCCAGATGCCGCCCCGAACGGCAGGCCGTACACTTCCGCACATCTGTGTGAGTTTATCACAGACGGCAGCCCCGTCCATCCCCTATACTGGGCGCATCTCAGTAAGGAGGTTGCCTATGGATTTGCGAAAACACCACCGAAGAACGGCAAAGATCGGGGCGGATTGCGTGGCCTGCGGCTGCTGTGTCCGCGTCTGTCCCCTCTCCGCCATCCGAATCTGGAACGGTATCACAGCCCGGGTGGATGCAGACCGATGCGTCGGCTGCGGCAAGTGCGCGGCGGAGTGCCCGGCTACCATAATTACACTGGAGGAGAATCGCCCATGAAAAAGCGCTGGTATGACTTTCTCTGGATCGCCTCTCTCCTCTATCTGGTGTTGGGCTTCTTCAACATCCTCTTTGCCTGGTTGGGCCTCCTCTGCTTTTTCATCCCTCTGGTCATCGCCTTTGCGGGCGGGGATAAGGGCTACTGCAACCGCTTTTGTGGACGGGGACAGTTGTTCAGCCTGCTGGGTGGACGCTTCGGCCTCTCCCGGCGGGCCGATATTCCCCGGTGGATGAAAAGCAAGGCGTTCCGCTACGGGTTTTTGGGCTTTTTTCTGCTGATGTTCTTCCAGATGCTCTGGAGCACATATCTGGTCTTTGCCGGCGCGCAGGAGCTGCGCCAGGCCGTCACTCTGCTTTGGACGTTCCGGCTGCCTTGGCACTGGGCCTACTATGGAACCCTCTTTTCCCCCGGCGTGGCCCAATTCGCCTTTGGCTTTTACAGCGTCATGCTCACCTCTACGGTGCTGGGGCTGGTCACAATGGTGCTTTTCAAACCCCGCTCATGGTGTGTGTATTGCCCTATGGGCACCATGACCCAGCTTATCTGCCGGGGGAAGCACCGGGGAGAGGCCGCCCTCCACTCTCCGGCAGAAGGTAGTTGACATTTTCCCCTCCGTCCCGTATACTATAAAGTATAGAAGTCCTACTGAAGTTCATATGGTCGGATGATGGGGTGGGGAGAGCGCGGCACACCGCCGCCGCCGAAGGGGCAGCGCAGTGATCTCTCAGGCAGAAGGACCGGCCCCGGACGAGGCTCTGGAAAGCGGACCGCAGTCCGCGCCGACGGGGGCAAAACTCTCAGGCAACCGAACAGAGGCGCATGGCAGCATTGCCATGCGCTTTTTTTGACCCCAATTTTAAAGGAGGGCATGGAAATGGAACGCAAAACTCCGCTCTACGACCGCCACACGGCGGCGGGGGGCAAGCTGGTTCCCTTTGCCGGATGGCTGCTGCCGGTGCAGTACTCCGGCGTCATCGCCGAGCATAGGGCCGTGCGCACCGGCTGCGGCCTGTTCGACGTCAGCCACATGGGAGAGCTGCTCCTCCGGGGCCCCGACGCCCTGGCCAACCTCAACCGGCTCATGACCAACGACTTTTCCGGCATGGCGGACGGCCAGGCCCGCTATTCCCCCATGTGCTACGAGGACGGAGGCGTGGTGGACGATCTGATCGTCTACCGCTGTTCGGACACGGCCTGGCTGGCGGTGGTCAACGCCTCCAACATCGGCAAGGACCGGGATTGGATGACCGCCCACCTGGCCGGGGACTGCACTTTGGAGGATCTCTCCGATCAGACGGCCCAGCTCGCCCTCCAGGGGCCCGGTGCGGAGGCGCTGCTGCGCACCCTGACGGCGGACATTCCGGCGAAGAACTACACCGCTGTGCTCCACGGCACGGTGGACGGCCGGCCCTGCCTGGTCTCCCGCACCGGGTACACCGGCGAGGACGGCTTTGAGCTCTACTGCGCCCCGGCGGACGCCACCGCCCTTTGGGACGCGCTGACGGCCGCCGGGGCCCTCCCCTGCGGCCTGGGGGCCCGGGATACCCTGCGGCTGGAGGCCGCCATGCCCCTCTACGGCCACGAGCTCTCTCCCTCCATCAACCCCTACGAGGCAGGGCTGGGCATCTTCGTCAAGCTTGAGAAGCCCGACTTCATCGGCAAGGCCGCCCTGGAGCGGGCCCGCCCCGTGTCCCGCCGCCGGGTGGGTCTCCAAATGACCGGGCGCGGCATCGCCCGGGAGGGCTGCCCGGTGTACGACGGCGGGCGGCAGGTGGGCGTGGTCACCTCCGGCACCCACTGCCCCTGGGTGGGGCAGGCGGTGGCCCTGGCCCTGGTGGACGCGGCGTACAAGGAGCCGGGCACCCCGCTCCAGGTGGACGTGCGGGGGCGCCGGGTGGACGCCCAGGTGGTCAAAACGCCCTTCTACCGGCGGGGATAAGGGCAAACCGGCCACGCCGTCTGCCGCCCCTTTTCAGCTCATTTTATAAAAACAACCTTAAATTATACAGGAGGTTATCACCATGAACATTCCCGAGGAACTGCGCTACACCAAATCCCACGAGTGGCTCAAGGAGGAGGACGGCGTCTGCACCGTCGGCCTCACCGACTTCGCCCAGCACGCCCTGGGGGATATCGTCTTTGTCAACCTGCCCCAGGAGGGGGACCCTGTCACCGCCGGGGAGGCCCTCGGCGATGTGGAGTCGGTGAAGGCGGTGTCCGACGTGCTCTCCCCTGTGTCCGGTGTGGTAAAGGCGGTCAACGAGGAGCTGCTGGACAATCCCGCCCTGGTGAACGAGGACCCCTACGGGGCCTGGCTGATCCAGGTGGAGCAGATGACCGATGAGGAGGAGCTGCTGGACGCGGCGGCCTACGAGGTCCACTGTGCCGCGGAGGAGGGCTGACATGGCCGGATATCTGCCCGCCGCCGCGGCGGAGCGGGCCGCCCAGTACGCCGCCCTGGGCCTGTCCGGCCCGGAGGCGCTGTACTGGGACGTGCCGGAGTCCGTGCGCCTCACCGCCCCCCTGAACCTGCCCCCTCCCCAGTCGGAGCTGGAGGTCCGCCGCACCCTGGAGGCCCTGGCGGAGCAGAACCTCCGCTTCCGCACCATCCTGCGGGGGGCCGGGGCTTACGACCACTACATCCCCGCGGCGGTGAGCCGCATCGCCTCTAAGGAGGAGTTCGTCACGGCCTATACCCCCTATCAGGCGGAGATCAGCCAGGGGGTGCTCCAGTCCATCTTCGAGTTCCAGACCATGATCTGTGAGCTCACCGGCCTGGATGCGGCCAACGCCTCGGTGTATGACGGGGCCTCCGCCGCGGCGGAGGCGGTGGCCATGTGCCGGGAGCGGAAGCGGACGAGGGCCGTGGTGTCCAGCGCGGCCCACCCGGACGTAATTTCCACTATCCGGACCTACAGCTTCGGCGCGGGTACCGAGGTGGCGGCGGCCCCGGCGGAAAACGGCGTCACCAATCTCACCGGACTGCTGGATGAGACCACCGCCTGCGTCTATGTCCAGCAGCCCAACTTCTTCGGCCAGCTTGAGGATCTGCCCGCCCTGGCCGCGCAGGTACACGCCGCCGGGGCCAGACTGATCGTCGGGGTCAACCCCGCCGCCCTGGGGGTGCTGGAGTCCCCCGGCGCCTGCGGGGCGGACATCGCCATGGGCGAGGGACAGCCCCTGGGCCTCCCCCTGTCCTGGGGCGGGCCCTACCTGGGCTTCATGGCCGCCTCCCAGTCCCTCATGCGCAGGCTGCCCGGCCGCATCGTGGGAGAGACCCGGGACAGCCGGGGAGAGCGGGCCTTTGTCCTCACCCTGCAGGCCCGGGAGCAGCACATCCGCCGGGAGAAGGCCTCGTCCAACGTGTGCTCCAACGAGGCGCTGTGCGCCCTCACCGCCTCCGTCTACCTGTCCCTCATGGGGCCGGACGGGCTTCGGCAGGTGGGCGAGCAGTGCCACGCTAAGGCCCACTACCTGGCCGCAGAGCTGTGCCGGCTGCCCGGCGTGTCCCTGCGCTACCCCGGCCCCTTCTTCCACGAGTTTGTCACCGATCTGCCCGAACCCCAGAAGGTGCTTTCCGCCCTGGAGGCGCGCGGCATCCTGGGGGGCTGGCCGGTGGAGGGCGGGCTGCTGTGGTGCGCCACGGAGAAGCAGAGCCGCGCCGAGCTGGACGAGGCCGTGTCCATTGTCAAGGAGGTGCTGGACAGATGAAGCTGATTTTTGAGCGCAGCCGCCCTGGCCGGGGGAACGATCTTCTGCCGTCTCTGGACGTGCCCGCCGCCCCCCTGCCGGAGAAGTACCGGCGGAAAACGGTCCCCCGCCTGCCGGAGCTGGGGGAGAGCGACCTGTCCCGCCACTATCAGGCCCTCGCCCGCCGGGCCTTCGGCGTGTGCGACGGCTTCTACCCCCTGGGTTCCTGCACCATGAAGTACAACCCCAAGCTGGGGGAGGGGGCCGCCGCCCTGCCCGGCTTTACCGGCCTGCACCCCCTCCAGCCCGCCCACACCGTGCAGGGCGCTCAGGCCGTCCTGAATTGGACAGAGCGCCTGCTCTGTGAGATCACCGGCATGGATGCCGTCACCCTCCAGCCCGCCGCAGGAGCCCATGGGGAATTCCTGGGCCTGCTGCTCATCAAGGCCTACCACCACAGCCGGGGGGACACGGGCCGCACGGTGATCCTGGTGCCCGACTCCGCCCACGGCACCAACCCGGCCTCCGCCGCCATGGCGGGCTTCACCGTCAAAAACATCCCCTCCACCCCCGAGGGGCTGGTGGATCTGGAGGCCCTGCGGGCCGCCTGCGGCCCCGACACGGCGGGGCTGATGCTCACCAATCCCAACACTGTGGGGCTCTTTGAGAAAGATATCCTAGCGCTCACCGCCCTCGTCCACGCCGCCGGGGGCCTCGTCTACTACGACGGGGCCAACCTCAACGCCATCATGGGGGTGGCCCGGCCGGGCGACATGGGCTTTGACGTGTGCCACCTCAACCTCCACAAGACCTTCGCCACCCCCCACGGCGGCGGCGGCCCGGGCAGCGGCCCGGTGGGGTGCAAGGCCTTTCTGGCCCCCTTCCTGCCCGGCTCCGCCCTGTGCCGCAACGGCGGAGAGCACTCCATCGGTCAGGTGCGGGCCTTCCACGCCAACTTCCTGGTGGTGGTGCGGGCCCTGGCCTACCTGCTGCGGCTGGGAAACACCGGCGTGGCCGAGGCCGCCCACACGGCGGTGCTCAACGCCAACTACCTCAAAAGGAAGCTGGAGGAGGCGGGCTATACCGCCGCCTTCCCCGGCCTGTGCATGCACGAGTTTGTGCTCACCCTGGAGGAGCTGAAGAAGGAGACGGGGGTATCCGCCCTGGACGTGGCCAAGGCCATGCTGGACGCGGGCATCCACCCGCCCACCATGTATTTCCCCCTGATCGTCCACGAGGCGCTGATGTTCGAGCCTACCGAGACCGAGTCCCCCGAGACGCTGGACGAGGCGGCGGCGGTGCTGGCGGAGATTCTGCGCCGGGCGAAGGAGGAGCCGGAGGCCCTCCACGCCGCCCCGGCGAGCACGCCTGTGGGCCGCCCCGACGAGACCGCCGCCGCCCGCCGCCCGGTGGTGCGGTACGCCTTCCCGGAGGGTTGAGCCGTGCATGAGCTGATTGTCATCGGCGGAGGGCCCGGCGGCTGCGCCGCCGCCCTCCGGGCCGCGCAGGGCGGCCTGTCCGTGGCCCTCTTTGAGCCCCGCCAGGTGGGGGGCACCTGCCTCAACCGGGGGTGCGTCCCCACCAAGGCCCTCCTCCACGGGGCGGGACCGGGCTGTGACTGGCCCGCCCTGGCCGCAGAGGTGGAGCGGGTGGTGTCCACCCTCCGCGCCGGCCAGGAGAAGCAGCTCCGGGCCGCCGGGGTGGAACTCATCCCTTACCGGGCGGTGGTCACCGGCCCACACACGGTGGAGGCGGGGGGCGCGGCCTACGAGGCGGCCCACATCCTGGTCGCCGCGGGTTCCGAGCCCGCCCTGCCCCCCATCCCCGGCCTGGACACACCCGGTGTAGTCACCAGCGACGGCCTGCTTTCCGATCTGCGTCCCCTGGACCGTCTGGCCATCATCGGCGGCGGAGTGATCGGGGTGGAGCTGGCGTGTGTCTGGGCCGCCGCAGGCGCCCGCGTCACCATTCTGGAGGCGGCCCCCCGCCTCCTGCCCACCCTGGAGCGGGAGCTGGGCCAGAGTCTGGCCGCGCAGCTCAGGCAGGACGGGGTGGAGGTGTTCACCGGAGCCGACGTCACCGGCGCCACCCCCGGCCCTGCCGTCGCCTTCACCCACCGGGGAGAGGCGCGCCGGCTGGAGGCCGACGCTGTCCTGGTGGCCACCGGGCGGCGGCCCGCCACCGGCGGCCTCTTTGCCGGGGACCTCCTGCCGGAGCTGGAGCGGGGGTTCCTCCGGGTGGACGGACAGTTCCGCACCTCCATCCCCTCCCTCTATGCCATCGGGGACGCCATCGGCGGGGCCATGCTGGCCCACAAGGCAGAGGCGGAGGGGCGCTTTGTGGCCGACCTCCTGCTGGGCCGCACCCCCCTCCGCGGAGTGGCCCCCATCCCCGCCTGCGTCTACACCAGCCCGGAGCTGGCCCAGGTGGGACTCACCGCCGACGAGGCCAGGGCCCGGGGCATCCCCTGTGCCGCCGGCAAGTGTGTGCTGGGGGGCAACGCCCGTACCCTCATCGAGGGGGGAAAGCGGGGCTTTGTCAAGCTGGTATTCCACCGGGAGAGCCGCGCCCTGTTGGGGGCTCAGTTGTGCTCTTACCGGGCCACCGATCTCATCTCCGAGCTCGCCCTGGCGGTCACGCTGGAGCTGACGGCGGAGCAGCTACTCCGCCCGGTGCGCCCCCATCCCACCTTTGCCGAGGCCATTTCCGAGGCCGTGGAGGCGGCCTTCCCCCTCTCCTAGCCCCTTTTTTCCACAAAGAGGCGTCCACCGCCGGCGGGCGCCTCTTTTCTTTCCACATTCACTCCCTCAAATTCGACCATTCTCGCCGTTCTCTCCACTTCTTCGCGCTTTCGTTGACAGAAGTCCTCTCTGCGGGTGACATAACCGCCCTCCCGTGTCGAAACCTGCGGTGATCGCTCCTTTACAAATGCTGGAAAATACAATATAATGGTCTTACGGATCAAAGAAGAAGGGAGCAGATACAAGATGAGGGAACTATTAGTCGATACCTGTACGGGGGAAGAGGAGGACGGCACTGCACACTCCTTCCAGTATTACATTCTGGTGGACGAGATGGAGCTGAGCGGCGGCCTGTCCTGCGAGAGCTATGGAGTTAAGGTGGCAGGACCGGGCGGAGAGGAGGCATCGGTGCCCAACATCACGGTCAGCGTGGAGCGCATTGACCAGCTTCTGGAGCTCCTCCGGCGCAACTGCGTCTCCCCCGTCACCCTGCGGGACGTGGTTCTTGATTGGCTTTAAAAGTACCCGTTCCGCCATGACACAAGGGTTACGCGCCGCTTTTGATTGACATACCTTCCAAAATCCGCTATTATGTGTGTAATGCTGCGCGTGTGGCGGCTGATCCAAGGAGGGTATGCAATTGTGAAAGAGAGAGAGACCTTTGCGTCCCGGCTGGGCTTTGTGCTCATCTCCGCCGGGTGCGCCATCGGCCTGGGCAACGTCTGGCGGTTCCCCTACATCGTGGGGCAGTACGGCGGCGCGGCCTTTGTGCTGATCTATCTGCTGTTCCTGGTCATCATGGGCCTGCCCATCATGGCCATGGAGTTTTCCGTGGGCCGGGCCAGCCGGAAGAGCATCCTGGCCTCCTTTCAGGTCCTGGAGCCCAAGGGGAGCAAGTGGCACTGGTACGGCTGGTTCGGCATGGCGGGCAATTACCTGCTGATGATGTTCTACACCACCATCGCCGGCTGGCTGCTGCTTTACTTCTTCAAGGTGGCTGCCGGCGAATTCCGGGGCCTGGATGCCGCCGGTGTGGAAAACGCTTTCGGCGCCATGCAGGGCAACGTAGGAATTCAGCTTCTGTTCATGGGCATCGTGGTGGTGCTGGGTATGCTGATCTGCAGCCGCGGCCTGAAAAACGGCGTGGAGAAGGTCAACAAGGCCATGATGCTCTGCCTGCTGGCCCTGCTGGTAGTGCTGGCCGTCCGCGCCCTCACCCTTCCCGGTGCCATGGAGGGCGTGAAGTTCTACCTGGTGCCCAACTTCCACAACCTGATGTACGATGCCGACGGCAGCTTTCGGCTGTTCCGCGCCATCTATGACGCCATGGGACAGGCCTTCTTCACCCTCAGCCTGGGTATTGGCGCCATGGCCATTTTCGGCAGCTACATCGGCAAGGAGCGCCGCCTGTTCGGCGAGGCCATCAACGTGGGCGTTCTGGACACCTGCGTTGCCTTTGTCTCCGGCCTGATCATCTTCCCCTCCGCCTTCGCTTTCGGCGTCAACCCCGGCCAGGGCCCCAGCCTGATCTTTGTGACCCTGCCCAATGTGTTCAACGCCATGCCGGGCGGCCAGCTCTGGGGCGCGCTGTTTTTCGTTTTCCTGTTCTTTGCCGCCCTGTCCACCGTAACCGCCGTGTTTGAGAATATCCTCGCCTGCTGGATGGACCGCTTCGGTATCTCCCGTGGCAGGGCGGTACTGGCCAATCTGGTGCTCATCTTCCTGCTGAGCCTGCCCTGTCTGCTGGGCAACAACCTGTGGAGCGGCGTGAAGGCCCTGGGCATGGGCATTATGGACTGGGAGGATTTCCTGGTGAGCAACAACCTGCTCCCCATCGGCTCCATGATCTACCTGCTGTTCTGCTGTGTATCCAAAAAGTATGGCTGGGGCTACGACCACTTCCTGGAAGAAGCAAACCAGGGCAGAGGCGTCCGCTTCCCCGCCCAGTTCCGCCTCTACTTCAAGTACGTCCTGCCCGTCATTGTGCTCATCATCTTCATCATGGGCTACTGGGACAAGTTCAAGCCCTTTATCGTGGCCGCCCTCGGCGCCTAACGACTGAAAAAACTCCTGCCGGACTCATCCGGCAGGAGTTTTTTCACGCTCCGCCCAGGTGTAGAGGAGGACAGCTCCCAGCACCGCCGCGCCTCCGGCAAGCTGGAGTGGACCGGGCACCTCTCCGAACAGTGGGATGGCCGCCAGGGAGGAGAAGACCGGCTCACACAGCTTTGCGGCGGACACGTAGGATGGGGACAGGTACTTGAGGCACCAGCTAAACAGGCTGTGTCCCAGGAGAGTGCACAGCACCGCCAACGCCAGACCGATGAGCCACTCCCGGCCGCCGTAGCCCGTCAGGGGCGTCCCCGCCGCGGCGGTGCCCAACAGCAGGGTGAGAAAGCAGGCCAGATAGGTCAGAAAGGTGTAGACCGTGGTAGACAGATGGCCCCGCTGTATCCGTCCGATGAGGGTATAGACGGCGGCGGCCGAGGCCGCAGCCAGGGCCAGCAGGTTGCCGGACAGCTCCCCTGCCCCGCCGCCTCCGGAGAGGGCCAGCAGGGCGCTGCCCCCAAAGGCCAGGAGAATGGCCCACACCCCCAGCCGTGGGATTTTTCCATGCAGGAACAGGGCGAAGCCCAGGGCGGTGAAAATCACCTCGGTGCTCACCAGCACCGTGGAGGAGGCCACGCTGGTACGCTTAAGGGACTCAAACCATGTGAGAAAGTGGAGTGCAAGCAGAACGCCGCTGGCCCCGCACAGGACCAAATCCCGCGCCGTCACCCGCCTCAGTTCCGCACGGCACCGCAGGAGCACTACCGGAAGCAACAGGAGCACCGTCCAGCCCAGGCGGTAGGCTGCGGTCACCCCGGACGGCGCCTGGGAAAACCGCACCAGAATGGCCGAGGCGGAGACGCCCAGCACACCCACCATGAGAATCAGTTTTGCGTTCCGCTCCGCTATGGAACCCCTCCCCCGCTGTGATAGAAAGCGGAGGCCCTCCGGGGAGGGCCTCCGCTGTATTGGTGGCGCAATGTGCCTCTTACTTCGCGGCCTTGGCGGCGCGGATGGCCTCGATGAGCATGGGGGTGACCTTGTAGAGGTCGCCCACGATGCCGTAAGAAGCCACGTCGAAGATGGGGGCGGACTCGTTCTTGTTCACCGCGATGATGCACTCGGAGTCCTGCATGCCAGCCAGGTGCTGGATGGCGCCGGAGATGCCCAGGGCCACATAGATGCGGGGGTGCACTGTCTTGCCGGTCTGGCCCACCTGGTGGTCGGCGGAGATCCAGCCCGCGTCGACACAGGCGCGGGAGGAGCCCACGACGCCGCCCAGGACGCCCGCCAGCTCCTCAGCCAGCTTGATGCCGCCCTCGACGTCCTTGCTGATGCCGCGGCCCACGGAAACCACCACGTCGGCGCCGATCAGATCGACCAGCTTCTTGGCGGCCTTCTTGACCTCCAGCACATCCACATGGATGTCGGACTTGTCCAGCTTCACGTCCACGTTGACGATCTCCGTCTTCGCGGCGCCGGCCTCGTCATAGGGCTGGGTCTGCATGACGCCGGGACGCACGGTGGACATCTGGGGACGGAAGCGGGGGCAGATGATGGTGGCCATCAGGTGACCGCCGAAGGCCGGACGGGTCATCTTCAGGTTGGTGTTCTCCTCGAACTTGGTGTTGTCCACGTCGATGGTGGAGGTGGTCTTCAGGAAGGCCTTGTACTTCTCCACGTCCACGTCCAGGTGGGTGCAGTCGGCGGTCAGGCCGGTGTGCAGGCGGGCCGCGCAGCGGGGGCCCAGGTCACGGCCGATGTTGGTGGCGCCGATGAGGAAGATCTCGGGCTTCTTGTCCTCCACCAGGTCACAGATGACCTTGGTGTAGGCGTCGGTGGTGTAGACATCCAGCAGCTCGTGGTTGCAGTAGTACACCTTGTCGGCGCCGTAGCCGCCCAGGGCCTTCAGGTAGTCCTCCTTGATGTCCTTGCCCAGCACCACGCCGCACAGCTCCACGCCCAGGTCGTTGGCCAGCTTGCGGCCCTCGGAGAGGAGCTGGTAGCTGGTGGACATAATCACGCCCTCGCGCTGCTCACAGAAAACCCATACGCCCTTGAAGGCGGCGGTATCCTTACTATCAAAAGCCATTGTGTTGCTCTCCTTTCACTCTATCAGATGATGTGCTTGTCGTTGAGGATGGAGACCAGCTTCTCGACGGTCGCCTTGTCGGCGCCCTCCATCATCATACCGGCGCCCTTCACCGGGGGAGAGAAGGACTTGTACACATTCGTGGGAGAGCCTTTCAGGCCGATGGTATCCACGTCGATGAGGGGATCGTCCTTCAGAGTCTCGTAGTTGTAGATCTCCAGAGGCTTGTTGTAGCACTCCATGATGCCGCCCACGCTCATGTAGCGGGCGTCGTTCAGCTCCTTCACGCAGGTCAGCAGGCAGGGCGTCTGAACCTTGATGGTCATGTAGCCGTCCTCCAGCAGACGCTTCACGGTGACGGCCTTGTTCTCCACCGCGATCTCCGCCACATAGGAGACCTGGGGCAGGTGCAGCTTCTCGGCGATCTGGGGGCCCACCTGGGCGGTGTCGCCGTCGATGGCCTGGCGGCCGCAGAACACGATGTCGTCCTCGTCCACGCCCACCTTCTTGATGGCGGCGGCGAGAATCTGAGAGGTGGCGTAAGTATCGGAACCGCCGAACTCGCGGGCGGAGACCAGCACGGCCTCATCGCAGCCCATGGCCAGCAGCTCACGCAGCATCCCCTCGGCGGGAGGAGGGCCCATGGAGACCACAACCACCTTGCAGCCGGTGGCGTCCTTGATGCGCAGCGCGGCCTCAACCGCAGCCAGGTCGTCGTGGTTGGTGATGGTGGCCATGGCCGCGCGGTCCATGGTGCCGTCTTCCTTCACCGCCACCACGCCGGAGGTATCAGGTACCTGCTTGACACAAACGATGCATTTCATATCGTAATTTTCCCTCCAGTTCCTTTAGTTCACGCCCAGGTTGGCGGAGATGACCATGCGCTGCACCTCGCTGGTACCCTCGTAGATCTCGGTGATCTTCGCGTCGCGCATCATGCGCTCCATGGGGTACTCACGGGTGTAGCCATAGCCGCCGAACAGCTGCACGCAGCGGCGGGTCACGTCGCTGGCCGTCTCAGCCGCCACCAGCTTGGCCATAGCGGCGTCCACAGTGTAGGGCTCATGGTTCTCCTTCTTCATGGCCGCGGAGTACACCAGCCACTTGGCCGCCTCGGTCTTGGCGTGCATGTCAGCCAGCTGGAACTGGGTGTTCTGGAACTGGGAGATGCGCCGGCCGAACTGGACGCGCTCCTTGGTGTACTTGATGGTCTCCTCGATGGCTCCCTCGGCCAGACCCAGGGCCTGGGAGGCAATACCGATACGGCCGCCGTCCAGGGTCTTCATGGCGATACCGAAGCCCTTGCCCTGCTTGCCCAGCAGGCGGTCCTTGGGGATAATGCAGTCCTCCATAATCAGCTCACAGGTGGAGGAGCCCTTGATGCCCATCTTCTTCTCGTGCTTGCCCACGGAGAAGCCGGGGTCGGTGCGCTCCACGATGAAGGCGGAGATCTCCTTCTTCTTGCGGCCGCGCTTGTCGGTGGTAACGCCGGTGATGGCAAAGATCACGAACACGTTGGCGTAGCCGGCGTTGGTGATGAAGATCTTGGAGCCGTTGAGGATCCAGTTCTCCCCCTTCTCGTCCAGCACGGCGGTGGTCTGCTGGCCCTGGGCATCGGTGCCGGCGCCGGGCTCGGTCAGACCGAACGCGCCGATCCACTCGCCGGAGCACAGCTTGGGCAGGTAATACTTCTTCTGCTCCTCGGTGCCGTTCTCATAGATGGGAGCGCAGCACAGGGAGGTGTGGGCGGAGATGATAACGCCGGTGGTGCCGCAGACCTTGCTCATCTCCTCGACGGCCATGACATAGGACAGAACGTCCGCGCCGGCGCCGCCGTACTCCTTGGGGAAATAGATGCCCATCATCCCCAGCTTCGCCATCTTCTTGACGGTTTCCTCGGGGAACGCCTCGTTCTCGTCCACCCACTCGGCCAGGGGCTTGACTTCATTTTCGGCGAAGTCACGGTACATCTTGCGGAGCATTTCCTGCTCTCTGGAAAGGTGCAGATCCATTTGTTGCCTTCCTCCTAAGATTTATATTTCAGAACGGGCGGGCGGGAGTCAGGGGCTCCCGCCCGTCGTTGCTCGCATAGGGAACTGCGTCTGCCCTGTTTACTTTTTGGAGTAGTCGTAGAAGCCGATGCCGGTCTTACGGCCCAGCTTGCCGGCGCGGACCATTTTGCGCAGCAGCAGGGAGGCGCGGTACTTGGGATCGTGGGTCTCGTCGTACAGGGTATCCATGATGGCCAGGCATACGTCCAGGCCGATCAGATCGCCCAGGGCCAGGGGGCCCATGGGGTGGTTGGCGCCCAGCTTCATGGCGGTGTCCACGCCCTCCACACTGGCCACGCCGGTGTAGACCAGGTCGATGCCCTCGTTGATCATGGGAACCAGAATCTTGTTCACCACAAAGCCGGGGGCCTCATTGACTTCAACGGGCTCCTTGCCGATGGCGGCGGCCAGCTCGGCAATGGTCTTGTAGGTCTCATCGGAGGTGTGGGCGCCCCGGATGACCTCCACCAGCTTCATGACGGTGGCGGGGTTAAAGAAGTGCATGCCGATGAACTTGTCGGGGCGCTTGGTGGCCGCCGCGATGGCGGTGATGGAGATGGAGGACGTGTTGGAGGCCAGGATGGTCTCCGGCTTGCAGAGGCTGTCCAGTTCCGCGAAGATGCTCTTCTTGATGTCCAGGTTCTCGATGGCGGCCTCCACCACCAGATCGGCATCGGCAGCGGCGGCCAGCTCGGTGGTGAAGCTCATGTGGGACAGGATCTCAGCCTTCTTGGCCTCGTCCAGCTTGCCCTTGCTCACCAGCTTATCCAGGCCCTTGTTCAGCCGGGCCTCGCTGGCCTGGATGATCTCGTCCTTGATGTCGCGCACCACAACGTCATAGCCGTTGCGGGCAAATACCTGGGCGATGTCCAGCCCCATGGTACCGCCGCCGATGACCACAATCTTCTTCATAGTAAAAAACCTCTTTTCTATTGGTTTGATCAGAACATTCCATACCTGGTCGGACAGGTTTGCGATGACAGGCGTCATATGTACCGCTTACCGGTTCTGGAAGTGCTTCTCAGCCCGCTTCTCCAGGAACGCGCCCATGCCCTCGTTCTTGTCCTCGGTGCCGCAGGTAACGCCGAAGGCCTCGGCCTCGAAAGCGGAGCCGGTGTGGATGTCGGTCTGCATGCCCATGCGGATGCAGCGCTTGGATTCGCACACGGCGATCTGGGCGTTGGCGCAGATCGCGTTGGCCAGCTCCATGGCCTTATCCATCAGCTCCTCGGCGGGGTAGACCTCGCTGACCAGGCCGATGGCCTTGGCCTCGTCGGCCTTGATGGTCTTGGCTGTCAGAATCAGCTCCATAGCCTTGCTGACGCCCACGATGCGGGGCAGCCGCTGGGTGCCGCCGAAGCCGGGGGTAATGCCCAGGCCCACCTCGGGCTGGCCGAACCGGGCCTTCTCGCTGGCCAGTCGGATGTCGCAGGCCATGCTCAGCTCACAGCCGCCGCCCAGGGCGAAGCCGTTTACCGCCGCAATCACGGGCTTGGACAGGTTCTCCAGCTTGAGGAACACGCCGCCGCCGTGCACGCCGAACTTCTTGCCGTCGATCGAGGAGAAGCCCTTCATCTCGCCGATGTCGGCTCCCGCCACAAAGGAGCGGCCCGCGCCGGTCAGAATCATCACATAGATCTCATCGTCCGCCGCCACCTGGTCGATAACCGCGTCCAGATCGCTCAGAACTTGGCTGTTCAGGGCGTTCAGGGCCTCCTGACGGTCGATCGTCACGATGCCCACATGGCCCTGCTTTTCCAGCTTCACAAATCCCATTTGTTCTGCCTCCTTAATCCAATATCAAAGCCTGCGATTATAATCGTTATTTTTTTAACACAAACCTTCCTAATAAGTATACTGCTTTCCACGCCAACAGGCAAGTGAAATGCAAGAAAAAAGCGTTATTTTTTTATCAAAATTTGTGGTCAGGATGCATAAATCAGGAAAAGGCCACTCCAGATCTCTCAGGATAATCAGCAAACCGGCCGGTTTTTCATGGCAGACCAGCCGGGCGGTCTCCACTCATACCCGCAGCCCGGCAGCGCATCCCGCACAGGCAGATCGGCCATGGACAGGAACATGGGGCGGTATCCATTGCCCATGTGGAAGGCCCGGTATGCTGGGCCCGGTGCCCTCCCGCAGTGTTTGAACAGGAGAGCCGGCGCGCTGCTGGGGAACATCAGGGCACATGGATCACTTTGGCCGCCACGGTTGGCCCTTTCTTCCATACTACAAAGTATGAATGGATTTATCATACGCGCTTGCGGCCGTTTTGTCAAAGATTTTCCCGCGTATGGGGGACAACCCGTGGTGAATAGGGTTTAGGGAAAGGAGGGTGCGCCTTGAAACTCGACCGTACCTCTATGCTCTACGGTACCCTGATCCTCACGGGCACCAGTATCGTCTCCCAATTTCTCGGGTTCGTGTACCGCATCCTGCTCTCCCGGCTGATCGGCGCGGAGGTCATGGGGCTGTACCAGCTCATCATGCCGGTGTTCTCCGTCATCATGGCCCTCACCGCCGTGGGTCTGACGGTGGCAGTGTCCAACCTCTCCTCCCAGTATCACGCCAGGGGCAACCGGGCCGCCATCGCCCAGGTGCTCCGCCGCTGCCTGGCGGTGTTTCTCCTCCTCTTTGCGGCGGTGGCTGCGGTGGTGGTCCTGCTCTACGACCCCATCTCGGTCTATCTGCTGGGGGACGCCCGCACCCAGTTGGGCCTGCTGCTCCTGCTGCCCTGCATCCTGCTCACCGGGGTGGAAAACCTGCACAAGCACTTCTTCTATGGCACGGGCAACATCCGTCCGCCGGCGGCGGTGGAGCTGTGTGAACAGTTCATCCGCACCGGAGCGGTGCTGGGGCTGCTGGTGGTCTTTCTCCCCCAGAACCCGGAGCGGACGGTGGGGCTGATTGTCACCGGCATGATCCTGTGCGAGCTGTTCTCCGCCGTTACCCTGCTCCTGCTGGCCCGGCGGCATCTGAACCGGGCGGGCGGCCTGACCGGCGCGCCGCTGGAGCACCGGCAGCTCAACCGCCGCATCGCCTCCATCGCTGTCCCCATCGGGCTGACCAGCCTGCTGGGCAACCTGATGGGCTCGGCCACCTCTGTGCTCATCCCCCAGCGGCTGGTCCACGCGGGGGCGGAGGTCTCGGAGGCCATGAGCGCCTTCGGCGTGCTGTGCGGCATGACCCTGCCCATGCTCTGCCTGCCCACCGCCTTCATCGGGGCGCTGGGCCTGGTGCTGGTGCCCAAGCTGGCTGAAGGCGCCGCCCTGGGGCAGCGGGGTCTGGTGCAGCACCGGGTAGACCGCTCCATGCTGGCCACCTCGGTGCTGATCCTCCCCGCCATGGCCTTTCTGGTGGTGCTGGGCCCCACCCTGGGCGCCGCCCTGTTCCGGGAACCCACCGTGGGCCGCTCTATTCTCCCCCTGTCCGTCGGGGTGCTCCTGTCCTGCTACCAGTCCGTCCTCGCCTCCGCCCTCAACGGCGTGGGCCGTCCGGGGGCCGCCGCCCGCAACTCCATCCTCTGCGGCGTGGTGCAGCTCGGCTGTACCTTCTTCCTCATGGGCCTGCCCGGCGTGGGACTCAGGGGCTATGTGGCGGGCTTTCTCGCCTCCGCCGCCCTGGGGGTACTCCTCAACTGGTGGGCCGTCCGCCGGGCCACCGGCCTGCGGGCCCAGATTTTTCAGTGGTGCACCGCCCCCGCCCTCTCCGCCCTGCTCATGGGGCTGGTGATCAACCTTCTGTTCCAGGTGCTCCGCCGCGCCGGCCTGGAGGCTCTCCCCGCCGCCCTGGCCTGCCTGCTGTTCGGCGGCGTGCTCTACCTGGCCGCCCTCCAGGCTCAGGGCATCCACCTGCGCCGCCTGTTCCGCCTGCGCTGAAACCGCTTTGCAAACGTCCCGCTCCGTGCTATGATGGAGTGAAGCTGAAAAAAGGAGCGGACGTATGGGAATTCGGATTGGAATCGTCGGCGCGGGCACCACGGTGGCCATCGCCGACCGGCACGTGGAGGGCTTTCTGGCCCAGGCGGGGCGCTGTACCGTCACCGCCGTATGCAGCCGCACCCTGGAGGGCTGCCGGCGGCTGTGTATCCGGCACGGGCTTGACGGGGTACGGATGACCACCCGCCTGGAGGAGCTGCTGGACGTGGTGGACGCAGTGGTGCTCTGCACTCCCAACCAGTTCCACCTGCCCTATACCGAGCGCGCGGTGGAGCGGGGCAAGGCCGTGCTTCTGGAAAAACCCCTGGGGCTCCAGACCGCCCCGCCGGGGCAGGCGGAGCGGCTGCTGGCCCGGCGGGACGCCAGGGTGATGGTGGCCTATGTCTACCGCTATACCGCCGTGGTGGAGCGGCTGCGCTCTCTCCTCCGCCAGCGGATGGGGCGGGTCTATCTGGCCCAGGCCAGCCAGGGCGGCACCCGCCTGGCCAATCCCGCGGTCCCTCTGGAGTGGCGGATGCGCCGCTCCGCCTCCGGCAGCGGTGCTCTGGGCGACTTCGGCAGCCACCTGCTGGACCTGCTCCAATATGCAGCAGGCGTGGAGCTGGCCGAGGCCGCCGGCTACGGCGGCACCTTCCTCCCCACCCGCCGTCCGGACGGTCAGGGAAACACCTGTGTGGAGAACGACGACGCCTTTGTGTTCTGCGGCCGGGGGGCCGGCGGGGCGCTGTGCAGCGTCTCCGTCAGCCGGGTAGGGCTGGACGGCATCCACCTGTGCATCTCCGGCGAGGGCGGGCTTCTCCGCGCCAGTGTGGAGGAAGGCGTCCTCACTTACTGGCCCAAAGCCCCGGACGGTCCCTACGCCCCGGAGGGGGAGGCGCGTTCGGAGCACCTCGCCGAGCCGCCCGGGCTCCGCTTTGCGCGGCAGGCCGCGGCGTTTTTGGATCTGGTGGAGGGCCGCCCGGTGGAGTACTGCACCCTGGAGCAGGCCGTCCGTCTGGAGCGCCTGCTCACCCGCCTGGACCAGTCCGCCCAATAGACAAATCCCCCTGCCGCCGAAGTACGGCGGCATGGGGATTCCCTTATCTCTGCATCAGCTCTCCCAGCAGCGGCTCGAACTGGACCCCCTCCAGAACCGGGGTGCCCAGCGCCAGGGTGTGGGCTGCGCACCGCTGGACAAACTCCGCCGCCCGCTGGGCCGCTGTCTCCAGCGGCTCCCCCCGGAGCATCGCCCCCAGCACCACGCTGGCGAAAAGATCGCCGGTTCCGGGGAACTGGGCGGGCTCCTGCCTGGCCATAGCAAAGCGGATGCGCCCTGTGGCCCGGTCGAAGCAGCCCGCGCCGATGGCGCCCGGCCGGAGGCTCACCCCGGTGAGCACCACCGAGCGCCGCCCATCCAGGCTCAGCCGCTCCAGCCACGCCCGCAGCCCCTCTTCGTCCCGGGGCAGATCGGCGTAGTCCTCCTCCAGCAGCAGCGCCGCCTCGGTCAGGTTGGGGGTGATCACGTCCGCCTGGGCCGCCAGATCCCGCATACGCCCGCACAGCTCCGGCGTGTAGGTGCGGTAGGGCTTCCCGTGGTCCCCCATCACCGGGTCCACCAACACCAGCGTCCCCTCCCGGCGGAACTGGCGGTAGAAGTCCTCTATCAGCCCGATCTGCCCGGCAGAGCCCAGAAAGCCGCTGTAGATGGCGTCAAAGGTCACCCCCAGTTCCGCCCAGTGGGCCGCCGTCCCCGCCATCTGGCCGGTCAGATCCAGAAAGGTGGCCTTCTCGCTGGCCGGAAACGCGGTGTGGGCGGAGAGGCAGGCGGTAAGCAGCGGGCAGCATTCCCCGCCCATGGCGGCCAATACCGGCAGCACCACCGTGGTGGAGCAGCGGCCGAAGCCGGAGATATCCTGAATCGCGGCAATCCGCGGAGCACGTTTCATGGTCGGTTTCCCCCTTGCGGTTTACGTTCTTCTCTATTATAACTGCCCGCTCCGCAGAGTGCAATTGACAATTTTGCACGGGAATAGTATACTGAGTTATCATGCGGGCGTGGTGGAACTGGCAGACTCGACGGATTTAGGTTCCGTTACCTTCATGGTGTGCGGGTTCGACTCCCGCCGCCCGCACCATCGGAGTATCCTCCGGGATACTCCGATTTTTTTATTTCTAAAATTATTCTAAAAAAGTTGTACAGAAACATGCAGCTTTTTGCCTGTTTCCCCCTATATTATGAAAAATAATTTTCTTGTACTTTTAAGGGGGAATAACTGTTGTACTATAAGCGATATTTCGGCACAATACAAAAGAGTGCAGGACTACCAAGCTGGGTCAAATGGACGCACCATTCAGAGGGCAAAACTCACTGTGAGGAATGCTTGAGGCTGGATGACTGTTGGTTTCAGAAGGAAAAAGCTCCGCTTTGTCCGCACCATCCATACTGTCACTGCACATTAGACCCGATTCCTTATACCATTGTTGTCAGCAACGCTGCAGCACATAGCGCATACAGCAAATTTGACCCATATTTGTTTAATACCAGAGGTGAACATCCACACGGGAAAGATAAACTGTTTCATGAATGGGGCTATACAGTTGTGGATGCATTTTGGCTGCAAAAAGAAATAGAACGACAGGCAAGGGAAAAGTATGTATCTGGAAATTATGAATTGGGAAGGTTAAATTTCGCAGGTCAAAGAATACGTATCAGAATTGAAATCCCGAGAAGAAATGGCGATGGAACAGTATCGTTTATATCAGGTTGGATGGTTGAGCCTACCGGCGAGATACGACTGACAACACCGTACGGAGGTGAATAAAATGCAGATGATGGATTGTGTTGAAGTGATTGTGGAAAAAGAAAGCTATGCCCGGGAAGGCGTACACAAAGGAATGCAGGGTTGGATCTGTTATGAACAAGAAGTAGACGGTTATTGGCTGGTCAATTTCCCGCAATACGGTGAGAAAAACGATATTGCAGAGATCGACATCAAGGAAGAGGACCTTAAATATCTTCCTAATGGCATGAATGTTAAACGGAATGAGCAAATCAAGGCGCAGTTTGATGCATTAGAAAAAGGGAAAAAGGCGGAGGATATTTCCGATTATATGATTTGATTGGATAAAACTCCTTGCTTCCCGTTTACAAACCATTGATATTACTGTATTTTCCACAGATCCTTTCATGACACTCAGACCACGTCGGAGCAAACGTCAAATCGTTTGCTCCGACTTTTTTAAAAAGTCAGAGCGCATTTATTTTGCTGCTCCTCCTTCCCAAATCACAACCGCTGCGCTGGGTTGTGAGATAAGGTACAATAATTTTCGCAAATTGAAAAG
>NZ_JH417814.1 GCF_000239295.1 Flavonifractor plautii ATCC 29863 | reverse complement strand
GCGGGACGCTTAATGCGTCCCGCCGCCATAGCGTTTCAGCAGGGCCTGAAATTCCGGCTCGTCCTGGAGGAAAGCCAGTTCGGGCTCCCGCTGGAGCTCCAGCAGCAGGCCGGGCAACAGAACGGACCCGACGGCCACCTGCGTACCGGGTAGAAGGTGGGGATATAGCCCCCCGCCGTCCCAGGAGCGGTTGAGCGCCTCCAGCATATCACGCAGGGCAGACAGGGCGGCCGTCTTGTCCCCCTCTGCCGCGGCCTGTAGGAGCCGTCCGGAGGAGGCGACACCGGGAATGAGGGCATAACGCTCCACCGTCTCCTCAATGAGGGCGGCCAGCCGGGCCCCGTCCTCCAGCCGCTCCGCCTGGAGGGCCAGCTCCTGAAGGCTTACCAATGACTCGTAGACCTCCGTCGCGGCATTGAGCAGCCGCCGCTCCCACAGCTCCGCGGCCTCCTCCCCACGGCCTGTCCGGCGGAGCAGCCCCGCCCGCAGAGCGTCCCGGTGGGGCCAGCGGTCGGACAGGGCGGAGAGCAGCTCCTCCGCCGCGGCGTACTCCTCCCGCCTCATGTGTCTGCCGATGAGCAGGTGGAGGGCCTGGTCCCGGATATCCGGCTCCTCGCTGTCGGCCAGAGCGCGGTACAGAGGCTCCAGACGGCGCTCGTAGGGCTCCGGCTCGGCCACACCCAGGGTGAAGAACAGGCCGTTCAGCGTCATGGCCAGAGAGATGGTCAGGCGGTCGCACCCAGGCCACCGGTGGAGCAGCTCCTCCGCCCGCAGAAAGGCCGCATCGATGCCCCCGCTCTGGGCCAGGGTGTAAAGCTCCTCTGTAAACGCGGCGATCTCTGCACCGGTCAGCTCCTCCCGGAAGGAGAGCAGAGTGTTCAGATCGGTGTCCAGCAGGCGGGCCAGCGGGGCCAGCAGGGCGAGATCGGGGCAGCATGCGCCCCGCTCCCACTTGTTTACCGCCGGGCCGCTTACTCCCAGGGCCTGGGCCACCTGCTCCTGGGTCAGCCCCTTTGCCCGCCGCAGGCGGCGGATCGTTTCGTTCAATTTCATACAGACGCCTCCTTGCTGCGCGAGAGCGGGTGGGCCGCCCCTGCGGTTCTATCCTAGCAGACGGCGGAGCGGAGGGCAAGGGCGCGGTGTTCAGGTTTTGGCCGGGAAAAGAAAACCGGAGGTTAAACCGTGCGGGGCCGCCTCATGAGAGGCGGCCCCG
>NZ_JH417813.1 GCF_000239295.1 Flavonifractor plautii ATCC 29863 | reverse complement strand
TTCCCTACACGACGCTCTTCCGATCTCCGGTTGACAAAGAGGGGGGCTATCCCGTAAAGTAGAGGACAGAAACGGACTGGAAAAGGGGGCAATTGAATGAGACAGAACCGACACTGGGGCCGCAGGCTGGCGGCTTTGGCCCTGTCGGCCGCGCTGACGGGTTCCGCCGCGCCCGCCCTGGCCGCGGGGGACTACTGGGACGTGGACCGGTTGGACTGGTACTATGACCGCTGGATCGACAACGGCGCAGAGGCCTGGTATCGGGAGGCCACGGCCTACGCCTTGGATAACAGCCTGATTCTCCCCTTCGGGAGGAGCTTTGAGGGCGGCGAGGTGCTTAATCGGGGCCAGTTTGTGGCCATACTCAGCCGCCTGGAGGGCATTGACAGGGACGCGGTGGAGCAGACGGGGCAATTTACCGATGTGACGGCTGCCGACTACTTTGCTCCCGCAGTCTACTGGGCCAGTGCCAGCGGCGTGGTGGAGGGCACCTCCGCCACTACCTTTCACCCGGAGGGTACCATCACCCGGGAGCAGGTGGCCACCCTGCTGGCGCGCTATCTGGAGGAAAAGGGCGTCATTCTGCCCGACGACGCCGGCGCCCCGGCGCGCTTTCAGGACACTGCTTCCATCAGCGGATGGGCGGCGGAGAGCGTGGAGGAGATGCGGCGGTGCGGCCTGATGGAGGGGGACAGCGCCGGGCGGATGAACCCGGCCCGGCCGGTGACCCGGGCGGAGGGCGTGACCCTGTTCATGCGTCTGACCAAGCAGCTCCAGGCCGCCGGCGCGGAGGTGGGCCTGGACGGCCCCGCCACCCCTGCGGCGCTTGAAGACATCACGTTTACCGTGGAGCGCACCGAGATGGCGGTGGGGGAGCGGCAGCAGCTCACCTACGGCTTCCCTATGGGGGCCGTTGTACCCGGCCCACTGAGCTTTGACGCCTACTGCACCTCCGACTCCGGCCGGGAGGTGGTGACGGTCAGCGGCACCGGCCTCATCACAGCGGTGGCCCCCGGCCAGGCGGCTGTGGTGCTGAAGATGGAACAGGGCGGTGACAGCGGGGTACATATCAAGACGGTGCTGCTTACCGTGTCGGGGGAGGAAAACCCGGAGCGGCCGGAGCCCGAAGGTCCCACGGAGGAGGCGGTCTATGCCGCCATTACCGCGCTGAAGGCCGACTACCCAGAGGGAATGCGTTGGACGAACGACAACTTTTACGCCTCCCAGGCGCTGCGCTCCGGCGGCTACGGCTGTGAGGGATTTGCCCTCATCTGTAGTGATGCGGCCTTTGGTACGCTGCCCGCCCGCGCTCACCGGAGCTTTGAGGCCATCCGCGTGGGAGATATGATCCGCATCGGCGACTACCACACGGTGGTGGTGCTGGAGAAGAAGGAGAACTCGGTGATGGTCACCGAGGGCAACTACAACAGCTCCATCCACTGGGGCCGGGAGATCACCCGGAGCTCTCTGGAACGGGAGGGCTTCTCCGTGCGCACCCGCTACCCGGCATAACGAACAGGAGCGGAGGCCCACCTGGGCCTCCGCTCCTCAGGCTGTCAATAGACCCTTCTGTCAAAGGGTTCGGAGGGAAGGATAGTGTGAAAGGGAACCGTCAGGGTTCCCTTTCGCGTTGGATCAAACAACCTTTTGAAACTTTTTCAGAGTTTCAAAAGGTTCGTCAGCCTGTCGAAAAGACTTTTCGACAGGCTGAGGAGCGGAGGCCCAGGCGGGCCTCCGCTCCTGTGTTTTCTTTTAAACGCCCTCAAAGAAGGCGCGGGGATTGCCCGTCAGCAGGCGGTCGATGTCCGCCCGGCTCAGGCCCCGCTCCTCCAGAAGCGGGAGCACCCGGCGGTGAATGAAGGTGTAATCCTCCTCCAGATGCAGCCAGTCGGAGTGCTTGGTGGTCTCCCAACTGTCCCAGAAGGCCAGATAGGCGGCCAGATCATGGCTGAGCAGCAGCCGGTGGCCCCAGCCGGCCCGGCACAGGGCGGCGATGGTGTCCACCCGGGGCTCCAGGCCCAGGTCCCGGTCGCAGAAGCCGAAGCGGTCCATGCCCAGCCAGCAGCCCCGCTCCAGCATGGCGGTCAGGTACTCCAGGTTGTCGGTGTCGCCGCTGTGGCCCAGGATCACCCGGGAGGCGGGCACACCGCAGGAGGCCAGCAGGTCGAGAATCGCCCCGCCGGCGGCCGTGGAGGGGTCATGGTGGCAGAACAGAGGCAGGCCGGTCTCCTTCGCCACCCGGCCGGTGGCGTGGAGCACCTTTTGCAGCAGGGGAGTGAGGCCGCCGCGGCCCACACCGGCCTTGAGTATGCCGGGTTTGCTGTCGGTGCCGGAGATGCCGTCGGCGCAGTCGCCCATCAGCAGGTCGTAGATCTCCTCCTCGTCCCGGAAGTACAGCCAGGGCTCCTCCTGGTAGTAGAAGCCGGTGGAGGCGATGAAGTTCAGGCCGGTGCGGCGGGCCACCTCCCGGATCAGGCGGATATCCCGGCCCAGGTTGACGGGGGTGCCGTCCACCACGGTGCGCACGCCCAGGGCTTTGGCCTTGCCGAGCTGTCCCGCGGCGATCTCGGCCACCTGGTCAAACTCAAAGAAGCGGGCGCCGAAATTCATGCGCATGGACCAGTCGGCGCAGGTGATGTGCTCATGCATCAGGGTCTGGCCCAGTTCAGCGGTGTCGATGGGGCCCAGAACGCCTTGGATCATCATAGGGATTCCTCCTGTCTGTTATTGCTGCCTCTATTATAGCACAGGGGAATGGCCGGGCCCTATATGATCTCTTTATAGGGGTATATGCGCGGCCTATGGACGGGCGGTTATCCGGCGCTGACGGGGAGGACGATATCTCCCACGGTGACGGAGGCCACCTCGTCCAGGGGGCGTAGCTCGTCGAAGATCCGGCTCTTCTGGCAGACGGTCTCCCCGTCCCCGGGGGTGATGCCGCCGCCGGCGTTGGTGAGATCCTGGGTGGTGCCGTCGGTGTAGGTGATCACCACGGGCAGGGACTCGAAGTAGCGGTAGCTCTGCTCCCGGTCGTGGGCGTTTATCTGGCCGCTCTCCCGGTCCTCGCTCCACGCCAGCTCCTGATGGACGGTGTAGTCCACCTGGATGGACAGGGGAGAGAGGGTGACGCCATCCAGGGTGGCGTCCATGCCGTTGAGGGTGAAGGACTGGCCGGCGGGCAGGGAGATGGAGGAGTCCTCAAAGGAAAAGTCGAATTTCAGCCTCCAGGTGCCCTCAGCCAGTGTCTCGCTGGTGCGGTAGTCGTTGTCCGTGTAGACCGACAGATCCTGGAACTTGACGGAGGCGGTGCCCGGCTTGAGGGGCTGGTCCTGAGTCATCATCTCCACGAACTGGATGGCGTTGTCGGCGGGGTCGGCGTCATAGAACCAGGAGGAGCCGTGCGCCCCGCCGCCGGATGTGCGCACCTGAGTGCCGTAATTGCGGAATCTCAGGGGGAGCAGGCCATCCCGTTCGGCTCCGGCCGCCAGCGTCTCGTCGCTGACCAGGGGGGAACCGTCGTCCCGGCGGATGGAGTAGACGATGGCGTAGGAGTAGGTGTCCCCCATGATGGCGTCGGCGGTGATGGTGACGCCGTTGCTGGTGGCGCTGGCCCCGATGGGGTAGCCGATGCGGTCGATAATCTCCGTCTCGGCGGGGCCGCCGCCGAACAGGCCGGCAAAGGCGTCCCCGGCGCTGCCCAGGGCGCCGGTGGCCCCCGCCACCCCCAGGCTGAGCGCCAGGGCGGCGGCTGCACCCACCGCCGCGAAGCGGCGGAACCGGAGGGGGCGGCGGACGGAGGAGACCGGCCCGGCCTCCATCAGGCGGTCCACCATCTCCTGCTTCTGCTCCTGGGTAAAGTGGAGCCGGTCCATGGAATCCCGATAGCGGTTGCTCATGTCATTCCCTCGCTTTCTAAGAGTGTGCGGAGCTGCTGGCGTCCGCGGTTGAGCTGGGTGGAAACGGTGGCGGGCTTTTCGCCCAGAAGCTGGGCGATCTCCCGGGCGGCGTAGCCCTCGTAGTAGTACAGGTAAATAACGGTGCGGTATTTGGGGGGAAGCAGGTTGACGGCGGAGAGAAGGCTGCCCTCCTCCTCCGCGGGGGCGGGTACGGCCTCCGCCGCGTCCAGGGCTACGGTAGCGCGCCGCCAGCCGCTTTTCAGATGGTCCTTGCACAGGTTGACCGCCGTGCGGATGATCCAGGCCTTCTCATGCTCCGGAGAGGAAAAGGCCTGGGGCTTTTGGAGCAGCTTGAGAAAGACCGTCTGGCAGATATCCTGGGCGTCGTCGGTGCTCTTGAGGTAGGTGTAGCTCAGGCGGAGGATCAGGTCGGAATAGGCGTGCACCAGCCGTTCGGCCTCCCCGCGGTCCAGTGTGACGGGCATGTGTCTCACATCCTTTGCCATTGAGTCAAAGCGCTTTCACCCCTAATACGATTGAGAGGCGGGAAATCTTTCACCCGGGCGCAAAAAAGAAGCGGAAGCCCAGCGGCTTCCGCTTCTCCGGCTTTCAGGGGCGGCCGTCTCCGGCGGGCGCGTCATCCCCGTCGGTGTGGAGAAACTTCTTGATGACGAAGATCAGGGCCACGGCGGCCACGCCCAGCAGGGTGTCCACCGCGCTGGAGTGGTTGACCACAAGCTGCCGGGCGATGGCAAAGAGCAGCACGTCGGTGACCGCCCGGGGGGTGTGGAGCATCAGCATTTTGACAAATTCGATGCCCACCACGATGGTCATGGCGTCGGCGAAGAAGGCGTCGGCGCTGAAGCTCCCCCCCAGCACCTGGGAAAGGGTTCCCTCCCCCAGAAGGAACAGCTCCAGCAGGGTGACGGCCAGAATGAGGACGGCGACCACCAGCTCCAGAACCCAGGCCGCCTTGAGCAGGCGCTTGACAAAGTTTGAATGCATGGGACTCTCCTTTTTTGATCCATACCAATTGTACTCCCAGTATAGCGAAAGCCGGTGCGCCCGTCAACCGGAAAAGGTATAAGGGGGGGCGGAATGGCCCATAATGGAAAATTAGATTGACTTAAAGGTGAGACTATGCTATGATAACAGCAGTTGAAAAGGGAGTAGTTTGAAGGTATGCCGTCAACACCACGGTCCGGGTTTCCGGCCTGGCGGCATGCGCCCAATGCGGTAACAAGACTTTTCGACAACTGCTGTGGCATGCAGCGGTTGGCGGAAGGTCTTTTTTTGTCGCCTCTCCGCCGGAGAACACTGGGAAAGGAACGAGTGATATGACACAGGCCTATTACAGAAAGACACCGCAGCAGGCCCTGGAGGCGCAGAACGCCTCCGCGGAGGGGCTGTCCGCCCAGGAGGCCCGCCGCCGGGCGGAGCAGTACGGCCCCAACAAGCTCTCCGAGGGAAAGAAAAAGAGCACGCTCCAGGTCTTTCTGGAGCAGTTCAAGGATCTCATGGTACTCATACTCATTATCGCAGCGATGATCTCCGCCTTCTCCGGCAATGTGGAGAGCACCATCGTCATCTTCGCCGTGCTGGTGCTCAACGCGATCCTGGGCACCGTCCAGTATGAGAAGGCGGAGAAGTCCCTGGAGAGTCTCAAGGCCATGGCCTCCCCCACGGCCAAGGTGATGCGGGGCGGTGTGCGGGTGGAGATCCCCTCCGCCGACGTGGTGCCCGGCGACATCGTCCTGCTGGAGGCCGGGGACATGGTGGTGGCCGATGGCCGGGTGCTGGAGAACTTCTCCCTCAAGGTCAACGAGTCCTCCCTCACCGGCGAGAGCGAGGGCGTGGACAAGACGGCCGAGGCCATCGATGCCGACCAGGTGGCCCTGGGCGACCAGAAGAACATGGTGTTCTCCGGCTCCCTGGTGACCTACGGCCGGGCCACGGTGCTGGTCACCGGCACCGGCATGGACACCGAGCTGGGCAAGATCGCCGCCCTCATGAACCAGACCCAGCAGCGCAAGACCCCCCTGCAGCAGAGCCTGGACAGCTTCTCCGCCAAGCTGGCCATGGTCATCATGGCCATCTGCGCGGTGGTGTTTGCCCTGTCCATCTTCCGCACCGGCATGGGCATTTTGGACTCCCTCATGTTTGCCGTGGCCCTGGCCGTGGCCGCTATCCCCGAGGCCCTGTCCTCCATTGTCACCATCGTGTTGGCCATGGGCACCCAGAAGATGGCCCGCCAGAACGCTATTATGAAGGATCTCAAGGCGGTGGAGAGCCTGGGCTCCGTCTCCGTCATCTGCTCGGACAAGACGGGCACCCTGACCCAGAACAAGATGACCCCTCAGAAGGTGTACGCCGACGGCTCCCTGCTGGAGGGAGAGGATCTGAGCCTGGTCAACGACGTACAGAGGCTGCTGCTCAAGGCGGCCCTGCTGGCCAGCGACGCCACCAACAACGAGAAGGAGGGCACCGCCATCGGCGATCCCACCGAGGTGGCCCTGGTGATGCTGGGCGAAAAGTTCGGCGTGGACGAGGAGAGCTACCGCGCCCAGCACCCCCGTCTGGGCGAGTTGGCCTTTGACTCCGACCGCAAGCTGATGAGCACCCTCCACGACATTGATGGGGTGCCTACCCTCTTCACCAAAGGAGCCATCGACGTGCTGCTGAACCGCTCCACCCACCTGCTCACCCGGGAGGGGAAGGTGGAGATGACCCCCGAGCGGAGGGAGGAGCTGGCCCGGGTCAACATGGAGCTGTCCATGGAGGGCCTGCGGGTGCTGGCTTTCGCCTATAAGGAGCTGGACGCCGTGCGCCCCCTCACCCTGGAGGATGAGAACGGCTTTACCTTCATTGGCCTCATCTCCATGATCGACCCGCCCCGGCCCGAGGCCGTCCAGGCCGTGGCCGACGCCAAGCGGGGCGGCATCCGCACCATCATGATTACCGGCGATCACAAGGTGACCGCCTCCGCCATCGCCCGGCAGCTCGGCATCTTCCGGGACGGGGACGAGGCGGTGTCCGGCGTGGAGCTGGACGGCATGACTGACACTGAGCTGGACGAGCGCCTGCCCCACATTTCGGTCTACGCCCGGGTATCCCCGGAGCATAAGATCCGCATCGTCAACGCCTGGCAGCGCCGGGGCAATATCGTGTCCATGACCGGCGACGGCGTCAACGATGCCCCCGCCCTCAAAAAGGCGGACATCGGAGTGGCCATGGGCATCACCGGCACGGAGGTGTCCAAGGACGCCGCCTCCATGATCCTGGCCGACGACAACTTTGCCACCATCGTCAAGGCGGTGGTCAACGGCCGCAGCGTCTACGCCAACATCAAAAATGCCATCCAGTTCCTTCTCTCGGGCAACACCGCCGGCATTTTCTGCGTGCTCTACGCTTCCCTGCTGGCCCTGCCCGTGCCCTTCCAGCCGGTGCACCTGCTGTTCATCAACCTGCTCACCGATTCCCTGCCCGCCATCGCCATCGGCATGGAGCCCGCCCGGAAGGGCCTGCTGGACCAAAAGCCCCGGGACCCCAGGGAGCCCATTCTCAACCGGCCCCTCCTGGCCCGCATCGGCGGCCAGGGCCTGCTTATCGCCATCGTCACCATGATCGCCTTCTACCTGGGCTACCAGGGGGGCGACGCTGTGATGGCCTCCACCATGGCTTTCGCTACCCTCACTCTGGCCCGCCTGTTCCATGGCTTCAACTGCCGGGGCTCCGAGTCCATTTTCCGGCTGAAGCTATCCACCAACAAGTACTCCGTCCTGGCCTTCCTTGCCGGTGTGGTGCTTCTGCTGCTGGTGCTCTTCACCCCCGGGCTCAAGAGCCTCTTTATGGTGGCCCCCGCCTTCGGCTTTGCCAACCTGGGCGAGATCGTCCTGCTGGCCTTCCTGCCCACCCTGGTGATCCAGCTCGTCAAGCTCGTCTGCGACGCCCGCCGGGGGAAATAAACGTATATAACGAGAGCCGCGGCCCGCTGTTTGCGGGCCGCGGCCTTTTATTGTATGCTGTCCAGAGCGAAGAGGGCGGCGCCCAGGGCTCCGCAGAGATCCGGCTCGGGGGGGAGCCACAGGGGCGCGCCCAGACGGGCCTCCAGCGCCTCCGTCACGCCCCGGTTGCGGGCCACGCCGCCGGTCATCATATAGGGCCCTTTGGCCCCCGCGCGGCTGGCCAGGGCGGCGGTCTTGGCGGCCACCGACTGGTTCAGGCCGTGGACAATGTCGGCGGCGGAGTGGTTGTCCGCGATGAGGGACACCACCTCCGACTCGGCAAAGACGGTGCACATGCTGGAGATGGTCAGCTCCTGCTCCCAGTGCAGGCCGACGCGGGCCATCTCATCCAGGTTCAGCTCCAGGGTGCGGGCCATCAGCTCCAGGAACCGTCCGGTGCCGGCGGCGCACTTGTCGTTCATCACAAAGTTGGTCACGCCGCCCGTCTCGTCCAGGCAGATGACCTTGCTGTCCTGGCCGCCGATGTCCACGATGGCCCGGGCCTCCGGGTAGAGGTGGTAGGCCCCCCGGGCGTGGCAGGTGATCTCGGTCACCTGTCCGGTGGCAAAGGGGATGTTGTTCCGGCCGTAGCCGGTGGCCACGATGGCGGCCATGTCCTCCGGGGTGAAGCCGCCCAGGGCGGCGAAGGCCTTCTCCGCGCCCTGGCTGGCCTTCGGGCCGGTGCGGACGATGGCGGAGGCGGCCACGTTCCCCGCCCGGTCGAGCACCACCACGTTGGTGGTGGTGGAGCCGCTGTCGATGCCCGCCACATAGGCCCCCCGCCGGGCGGCGGAAGCAGGGGCGGGGCGGAGCTCCAGCCCCTCCAGAAAGGCCTCCAGCCGGGTGGAGAGCTGCCCGCTGGACAGGGGGGTGAAGTCGGTCTCCACCTTGAGCAGGGGCAGGGCGGTGCGCCTGCGCAGGTTCTCGTACTCGAAGGCGTAGAAGTCGCAGAACTTGACGGTGTGGTACACCAGGCCCTTGAGGCCGGGGTGGTTCAGCAGCTCCTCCCGGCGGCCCACCGCGTCCATGCGCAGGCAGGGGATCTGCCCCAGCAGGGCCCCGGCGTACCAGTCCAGCAGGCCGTCCAGACCGTCCAGCCCCTCCGGCGGGGGCGGCAGGCTCCGGTTGCCGCCGCAGGTCAGATCGGCCACCGGCAGGGGGGAGACCCGCCGCAGGGCCTCCAGCAGGCCCGCCCCGGCCCGCGCCCCGGTGACGGCCAGGAAGGGGCCGTCCGGCAGGGGGACAGGGGGCGCGAAGGCGGCCCGGAGGGCCGCTTCGTCCAGTGTGGCGCCCCGGTAGGCCCCGTACTCCGCCACCAGCCGCTCCAGCTCCCCCCGGAGCCGGGCCTTGGCGCAGCCGTCGTCGTGGTGGGGAAGATCCAGCAGGAAGAGGAAATCCAGCCCGCCCTGGGCGCGGAGCACGTCGTAGCAGCGGCGGATGGAGTCGCAGCAGTTGACCAGCACCAGCTCCCGCACGCCGTCCCGGCGGCACTCCTCCAGCACCGCCTTGGCGTGGCAGCAGAAGTGGTTGTGGGTCAGCGCCTCGGCGTGGGAGAAGGCGTTAGCCTCCCGGTTGAGAAGGGCCGGCTGGCCGCCCAGGGCGGCCAGCAGCTCCACGGGGGTGTATTTACAGGTATATCCAATCATCTGCATCCCTCCAGCAGCTCCAGAAAGGCCTGGAGCCGGGTGACCATCTGGCCGTCGTTCACGTTGCCGCTGTCGCAGCCATCCCCATCCAGCACCAGGGTGGGGAACCCGGCGGCCTCCAGCCGGCGTTTGACGAGCTGGGCCGCGCCGGAGGTCTGCTTGCAGCCCCAGTGGCAGAAGTACACCGCCCCGTCGGCCCGGAGGAGGCGGGCCAGCTCCGCTGCCCGCTCCGCCCGGCGCTCCGCACCGCCGTTGAAGGAGGAGCAGACCAGCCGCCGGGCCATGGACTCATAGGGGCGCTCCGGCTCGGGGAGCACATCGGCATCCAGGGCCATGTCGCACCCCACAATCTCCACGTCGGGGCGGAAGTTCAGCAGGGCGCGCAGGCTGTCCTGCCAGTGGGGGAGGGTGTGCAGCCACAGAATCCGCTTTCCACGCCGCCCCTCCGGCAGGGCGGCCACCTGGGCGCAGAGCTGCTCGGTGTAGCGCAGGGCCTCCGGCGAACCCAGCATGGAGTGGGTGGCGAAGACGGAGAGCATCTCGGAGGTCATCTCGTCAGAGAGGGAGCGCTCCGCCCGCAGGGACAGGTAGCGGTGGTAGCCCTCCACGGTGGCCCGGGAGCAGGCCACCGCGGCCCGCAGCGCGTCCTCCTCCAGGGGGCGCCCCCCGTGGGCCTGGACAAAGGCCGCCATGGCCCGGAGCTGTTCGGCCACCTGGGCGACACTCTCCTCCGAGGGGGCGTAGGGCACGTCCACCGTGAAGTGGGGAACGTCCCAGAACTCCGCCAGCCGGCGGAAGGTGAGCTGGTTGGCGTCGCAGGCCAGGGAGGTGTTGAGGATGAACCGGGGCCTGGCCATGACGCCGGTCTCGGCCAGGCCAAGCAGGATTTTGTGGTAGGAACAGTAGCTCTCCGGCACGCCCCGCTCCTCCGCCGCCTCCACGAACACCCGCTCCGCCGCCGTGGACACCAGATAGCAGGACAGCCCCTCGGGCAGCACCGGGGGGATGTTCAGGGCGTGGAGCACCTCGCAGGGGAGGAAGATGTTGACGCAGGCCGCCTGGCCGGGGCGGCCCAGGGCGGCGGCCATAGAGCGGGCCGTGTCCCCCTGCATGGCGCACCGGGCGGGGAGCACGTTTTTGGGCGGGAAGTGCTTCATCTGTACCCCCACCAGGGTGTAGGCCATGCGGAGCAGGGCGCGGGCGCGGCCGGGGTGCCCGGCCACCTGGCGGGAGATCAGGCGGCCCAGGGCCTCAATGGAAGAGCTTGGCATAGAGACTCCTTTCCGGGAAAACGGGCTGCCCGCTCGGGCGGCCCGAAGCATAGGGTTCTTTCTTACAGAGGCTTCAAGGAATCGTAAGAAAATCTTTCTTGCCAGCGGCGCGGGATATTTGCTATTCTATACCCACGCAGACGAAAGAGAGGTTTTTCTATGGAAATCATATGCAGTACCACTTATGACCGGAGGGCGCTGTCCGCGCTGGCCAGGGCTCTGCGTAAAACCATCCGCAGGACGCGCTCACGGCTGCTGCGCGTCTGGTGCTGGGTGCTCCTGGTGCTGAGCCTGCTGTCGGCCTGGGTTTCCTGGGGCGAGTGGGGAGCTGTGGCGCTCAATGGGGCGGTGGCCGTCCTGATGCTGGCCGTTCTGCTGGGGGAGGACGCAATCAACGCCTTCTTTGCCAGGCGGGACGCCCTGCCGGGGATGGAGGTGTGCACGGTGCGCTTTTTGGAGGAACACTATGAGACCAAAATCGCCGGCGCGGCCACTCAATGGCAATATAGCAAGCTCCTCCGGCTGGCGGAGAATGACCGTTACCTGGTGCTCATTCTGGGAAAGAACCACGGCCAGCTCTGCGACAAGGAGGAGCTGACAGGCGCCGCCCCGGAGGAGCTGCGCGCTTTCCTGGAGCAAAAGACGGGGCTGACGGTTGAACGGTTCCGATAGCGGGGGCCGCCGCGCGTGCGGCGCACAAGTGTTTTGCCGGAGGCAAAACCTTGGCGGAGGGGCAATTCAGTTGCCCCGAGCATAAAAAAGAACTACGGAATCCAGAAATGAAAACGGGACGGCCATCGGCCGTCCCGTTTTCATTTCTGGAGCAGGTGACGAGGCTCGAACTCGCTACCTCCACCTTGGCAAGGTGGCGCTCTACCAGATGAGCTACACCTGCAAGCGACGGATTATATTATAGCGAACCGTTCCGCCGCTGTCAAGGGGTTAATTCAAATTTTCTGCATTTTCTTCCGCGCCCTCCCACACGTAGCCCAGGGAGAGAAGGTCGGCGGCGGAATAGGTGGTGCCGGAGGTGTCGCGGGTGAGATCGACATAGTGGGCGCCGCCGTCGGCGGTGAGCTGGTTCCAGAAGTGGGGTTCGCCGTTCAGAGTACCCTCCACCAGAACGGAGCCAACCTCCATCTTCCCGCTGAGGAGCTGAAAGGTCAGGGCCAGCCCCTCGCTGTCCGCCCCGTCGCCCAGCAGGGCGTCCCAGGCGGTGGGACCGCCCTCCGGCCGGGCGCGGACGTGCTCCCGAACCAGGGAAAAGAGCTCGGCCTGCCGGGCGGAGGGGGAGAGCTGATGGGGCCGGAGAGGGAGCACCAGGGCATCTGCCGTGCTCTGGAGGTCATCGCTCTTTTGACGCAGCGCCTGGGTGTCCTCGGGATAGGTGAGCAGGATCTCCACAATGCGCTGCTGGCCGCCGGAGGCGGGGTAGAGGGAGACGGTAAACTCCGGCATGCCCAGGGCGCCGGCGGGCTCGTCGTAGTAGGCCTGCCGCACCAGGGCGGCAATGGAGTCGGCGCTCTCTGTGAAGTAGCCCACCCGCAGGGCCACCTCGCTCTGAAAATCAGCCAGGGCGGCGCGCACCTCGTCCCGGATGGCGCTGGTGCCGGTGACGTTGACCAAGCTGCGTATCTGCTCCCGGGTGCGGCGGTAGGAAATGGTAATGGTGGCCTCATAGGTGGTGAGCACCTTGGTGCAGTCGTTTTTGATAAAGTCCACCGCATAGGCCCCCAGAGGGTCGTCCTTGGCCACCTCCAGGCAGGCCCGGTTGAGATCCTCTTCCACATCCCCGTCATAGTCGTCGGTAAGCTGAATCAGCCCCTTTTCTGTCCCCTGGGAGACAAAAAACAGCACGGTGTTGACCAGCTCGGAATAGGTGCCCGCCTGGACGGCGGAGGAGTCCTCGGCCGTGGCCGGACGCTCCGTGTGCGGCTCCACCACTGCATAAGGGTTCTCCAGAAGGGAGGAGCAGCCGGTGAGCAGCAGGGCGCAGCTCAGCGCCAGCGCCGCCGCCATGCCTCGTTTCAATGCCACGCCCTCCTCTCCTCAGTAGCCCAGAGGCTCGTTGACCAGCACCACCTCGGCCCGGCCGATGCCGGTGGGCCTCTCCCACAGCACCGCCAGGGCGCGGCAAATGCGCTCCGGGCTTTTGCAGTCATAGCATTTGTCCCCCCGGACGGCGCAGGGGGTCTTTTTGCCCAGCCGCCGGGCGTTTTTGGGGGAGGCCACGTTGCGGGCCCGCCAGAGGGCGGCGTCGTAGTCGGGAGCCAGCTTGTTGACGCCCACGATAAAGTAGACCTCCTCATGGCCGAAGATGGTGGAGGCCACCCGGTTGCCCGTGCCGTCGATGTTGATGAGCTCGCCGGTCTCCGCCAGGGCGTTGACCGAGGTCAGATAGACCGGGGCGGCGGCTGCGTCTGCGAAGCTGTCCCCCAGCCAGTGGCTGCGCACCACGGCGTGGCTCTGGAGCCGCTCGAGAAGGCCCAGCTCCTTGAGGGTGATGGAGCCGCCGTGCCCCACCGTTTTGCCGTCCAGCCTGCGGTCCAGGTAGTCCGCGGCCTCCGCCGCCGTGTCGAAGCAGGTCACATCGAAGCCGTGGGCCTCCAGATTTTTGCGTACCTTCTCAAAACCGGGCATAAACAGGTCTCCTTTCCAGCGTAAAATGACAGAGCACAGGGGGTTATCCGCCTGCGGGCAAAAAGCAGGGCATATGCAGGACGAGGGGTGTCCAGGGGCGCGTTCTCCCGCCCCTGGACAGCTCAGAGATCGTTGTGCTTATACTCCCGGAAGCCGTCGCCCAGGATCTCGTGGGCCTCGCACACGATCAGGAAGGCGTTGGGGTCGATGCTCTTGACGGTCTGCTTGAGGGCCACGATCTGCTTCTGCTTGAAGGCCACCAGCAGCACCTTCTTGTCCTCTCCGGACCAGCCGCCCTCGCCGTGGAGAAGGGTGACGCCCCGGTCCATATCGTGAATAATGGCGTGGGAAATCTGGTCGTAGGCGTCGCTGATGATATAGGCCACCTTGGCGTTGTCCATGCCGTAGAGCACCTGGTCCATGACGAAGGAGGAGATATACAGGGCCACCACGCCGTAGAGGGCGCTGTAGATGTTGCGGAAGGCGACGGCCACCGCCACAATGACCAGCAGATCCACCGCCAGAAGCAGCCGCCCCATGGGCAGCCAGGCCAGCTTCAGCTTGAGCAGGCGGGCAATGAGATCGGTGCCGCCGGTGGTGGCGCCCTGGAGAAACACCACGCCCAGGGAGCCGCCCATGATCACGCCTCCGAAGATGCACCCCAGAATGGGCTCCATAGGCTCAAAGGTGTGAAGCATGTGGAGAATGTCGATGAAAATGGAGGAGATGAACATGGAGTAAAGGGAGGACACCAGCAGGTGCCCGCCCAGCAGCTTCCACCCCAGCAGGAACAGGGGGATGTTCAGGATGATGACCACGGTGCCGATGGGGGCCCAGGGGAGGATGTGGTTGATGATCTGGCCCACGCCGGTGATGCCGCCGAAGCCGATCTGGTTGGGTTCATAGCACCAGTTGAAGCCCACGGCGTACACCGCGGACGCCAGGGTGATCCACAGATAGGGGAGGACATACTGCTTTGCGACACGATTCATAGCCGATACCTTCTTTATTTTATTCCAGTAACGTCATCTGCTCCTCGGCCCGGTCCTCCGGCCGGAGCAGCATGCCTGCGATGGGCAGGGAGCGGGCCCGGTAGCGGGCGGCGTTGACGATGGTGGTGTCCGCCAGGGGGCGGGCGTCGGCCACCTTGTACTTGGGCTT
Organism: Flavonifractor plautii ATCC 29863; assembly: GCF_000239295.1. Classification (GTDB taxonomy): domain Bacteria; phylum Bacillota; class Clostridia; order Oscillospirales; family Oscillospiraceae; genus Flavonifractor; species Flavonifractor plautii. The sequence continues at coordinate 4,449 of NZ_JH417813.1, read as the reverse complement.
GAGGGTCATGACGTTGACCCCCTGGGTGGAGCGGGTGGTCTTGGGGGTGAGGGCGGCGGTGTGGAAGACCACCGCCCGGCCCTCGGTGGAGGTCACCGCCATCTCCGTGTCCTCTGTCAGCAGGCAGGCCGCCGCCAGGGGGGACTTGTCGGAGTAAGCGCCCGTGAGCTTCTTGCGGCGGGTCTGGGTCTGATAGGCCGACAGGGCCACCCGGGCCACCTTGCCGTTTTCAAAGAAGAAGAACAGGTGCCCGGAGTAGTCGGCGGTGACACAGGCCCACACGAAGCCCTCGCCGGGATCCATGCCCAGCTTGGTGGGCAAAAAGTCGCCCAGCAGGCTGGCCTTGGAGTCGTCGAAGTCGCTCAGGCGGGCCTTGTAGCACTGCTGCCGGTCGGTAAAGACCAGCAGCTCGTCCCGGTTGGAGGCCTCCCACTGGAGCCAGGGGCCGTCCCCCTCCTTGTACTTCTGCTCCCCGCTCATGCGCAGGGACTGGGGGGTGATCTTCTTGAAGTAGCCCTCCCGGGAGCAGAACACGTGCACCGGGTAGTCCGGGGTCTCGTCCTCCGCGTCCTCCGCGGCGGCGGTCTGGTACTCATAGACGATCTCCGTCCGCCGGGGGACGGCGTACTTCTTCTGCACCGCCTGGAGCTCGGCCACGATGAGCTTTTTGATGCGGCCGGGGTTGTTCACGATGTCCTGGAGGTCGGCGATCTCCTCCTCCAGCCCGGCCACCTCCTCAATGCGCTTGAGGATGTACTCCTTGTTGATGTTGCGCAGCTTGATGTCGGCCACGTACTCGGCCTGCACGTCGTCGATGCCGAAGCCGATCATCAGGTTGGGCACCACCTGGTCGTCCTCCTCGGTCTCCCGGATGATTTTGATGGCCCGGTCGATGTCCAGCAGGATCTTTTTCAGGCCGCGGAGCAGGTGCAGCTTGTCCTGCTTCTTCTTCATCACGAAGTAGGTGCGCCGCCGCACCCCCTCCATGCGCCAGCCCGTCCACTCGTCCAGAATCTCCCGCACCCCCATCACCCGGGGCATGCCCGCGATGAGGATGTTGAAGTTGCAGGAGAAGGAGTCCTGGAGGGTGGTGGAGCGGAAGAGCTTGGCCATCAGCTTGTCCGGATCGGTCCCCCGCTTGAGGTCGATGGTGATCTTGAGGCCGTTCAGATCGGTCTCGTCCCGCATGTCGGCGATCTCCCGGATCTTGCCCCCCTTCACCAGCTCGGCCACCTTGTCCATGATGGCCTCCACCGTGGTGGTGTAGGGGATCTCGTAGATCTCGATGAGGTTTTCGCCCTTGAGGTAGCGCCACTTGGCCCGCACCTGGAAGGAGCCGCGGCCCGTCTCATAGATCTGCCGAAGGGCCCCCTCGTCGTAGAGCAGCTCGCCGCCGGTGGGGAAGTCGGGGGCCTTCAGGTGGTCCAGCAGGTTCACCTGGGGGTTCTTCAGAAAGGCCACCGTGGCGTCGCACACCTCGCCCAGGTTGAAGCCGCACAGGTTGGAGGCCATGCCCACGGCGATGCCCTGGTTGGCGCTCACCAGCACGTTGGGGAAGGTGGTGGGCAGCAGGGAGGGCTCCTGCATGGAGCCGTCGTAGTTGTCCACAAAGTCCACCGTGTCCTGGTCGATGTCGCGGAACAGCTCGGCGCAGATGGGGTCCAGCCGCACCTCGGTGTACCGGCTGGCCGCCCAGGCCATGTCCCGGGAGTACACCTTGCCGAAGTTGCCCTTGGAGTCCACCAGGGGGTGGAGCAGGGCCCCGTAACCCCGGCTGAGGCGCACCATGGTGTCGTAGATGGCCGCGTCGCCGTGGGGGTTGAGCTTCATGGTCTGGCCCACCACGTTGGCGCTCTTGGTTCGGGTGCCCCCCAGCAGGTGCATCTGGTACATGGTGTAAAGCAGCTTGCGGTGGGAGGGCTTGAACCCGTCGATCTCCGGGATGGCCCGGGAGACGATGACGCTCATGGCGTAGGGCATGTAGTTGATCTCCAGCGTCTCGGTGATGGGCTGTTCCAGCACCTCGGGCCGCAGGCCCATGACGTTGGGGTTGATTACCTTCTTTGCCCCCTCCTCGGGGGCCTTCTTTTTGGGCATTGGTATCAGTCCTTATTCAGAATCCAGTTCAGAGGATTGTTGGCGATAGATTGGCGGGTTTCGTCCAGATCGGCATCCTTTCGGATGATAGGGCCGTAATAGCCGGACTGCCACAGGCATTTCCGGCCGCTCCGACGGCTGACCGCGGCCTTGAACTGCTGCACGGCCCGGGAAACGGGCTGCTTGGAACGGTCAGCCGCCCTATATAGCGGCCGTATGCCCGGTCAGGAGATGTCCGCCAGCTCCAGATACTTGTAGCCGTTCTCCGCGATGTGGTCTTTTCTGCCCTGGAGGTTGTCCCCCAGCAGCAGGTCGAAGACGGCGGCGGTGCGCTCCACGTCCTCGGGCATGACCTTGATGAGGCGGCGGGTCTCCGGGTTCATGGTGGTGAGCCACATCATGTCCGGCTCGTTCTCGCCCAGGCCCTTGGAGCGGTTGATGGAGCACTTCCTGCCCGCCAGCTCGCCGCTCACGATCTCGTTCTTCTCCGCGTCGGAGTAGGCGAACCAGGTCTTGTCCTTGTAGGTGATCTCATACAGGGGGGACTCGGCGATATACACGTACCCCCGCTGGATGAGGGTGGGGGTGAGGCGGTAGAGCATGGTGAGAATGAGGGTGCGGATCTGGAAGCCGTCCACGTCGGCGTCGGTGCAGATGACCACCTTGTTCCACCGCAGGTTCATCAGATCGAAGGCGGCCATGTCCTTGGCGTGCTTGTCGTGCACCTCCACGCCGCAGCCCAGCACCTTCAGGAGGTCGGTGATGATCTCGCTCTTGAAGATCTTGGCGTAGTCGGCCTTGAGGCAGTTGAGGATTTTACCCCGGACGGGCATGATGCCCTGGAACTCCGCGTCCCGGGAGAGCTTGACGCTGCCCAGAGCCGAGTCGCCCTCCACGATGTAGAGCTCCCGGCGGGTGGTGTCCTTCGTCCGGCAGTCCACAAACTTCTGTACCCGGTTGGCGATGTCCACACTGCCGGAGAGCTTTTTCTTGATGTTCAGCCGGGTGCGCTCGGCGTTCTCCCGGCTGCGCTTGTTGATGAGCACCTGCTCGGCGATCTTCCCCGCGTCCAGGGGATTCTCAATGAAGTAGACCTCCAGCTGGGCCCGCAGAAACTCGGTCATGGCCTCCTGGACAAACTTGTTGTTGATGGCCTTCTTGGTCTGGTTCTCGTAGGAGGTCTGGGTGGAGAAGTTGTTGCTCACCAGCACCAGGCAGTCCTCCACGTCGGCCCAGGTGATCTTGCTCTCGCTCTTCTGGTATTTGCCCTGGGCCTTGAGGTAGGCGTCGATGCCATTCACGAAGGCGGACTTCACCGCCTTCTCCGGGGAGCCGCCGTGCTCCAGCCAGGAGGAGTTGTGGTAGTGCTCGATGATCTGCACCGTGTTGGAGAAGCAAAAGGAGACGGAGAGCTTCACCTTGTACTCGGGCTTGTCCGCCCGGTCCCGGCCCCGCCGCTCGGTCTGCCAGAACACGGGCAGGGTGAGGGAGTTCTCCCCCGCCAGCTCCTTCACATAGTCCTCAATGCCGTTTTCGTACTGGAAGTCGGTGGTCTCGAACTTCCCCCCCACCTGGTTGCGGAAGCGGAAGGTGACCCCGGCGTTGACCACCGCCTGGCGCTTGAGCACGTCGGTGTAGTACTCCACGGGGATATTGATGTCGGTAAACACGTCCAGATCCGGCTTCCAGCGGAAGCGGGAGCCGGTCTTTTTGCCGGAGTAGGGCTCCTTTTTCAGGCCGCCCACGTTCTCGCCCTTCTCGAAGTGGAGGGTGTACTCAAAGCCGTCCCGGTGGATCACCGCGTCAAAGTACGCGCTGGCATACTGGGTGGCGCAGGAGCCCAGGCCGTTGAGGCCCAGGGAGTACTCGTAGTTATCGCCGTCGTTGTTGTTGTACTTGCCGCCGGCGTACAGCTCGCAGAACACCAGCTCCCAGTTGAACTTCTGCTCCTTCTCGTTCCAGTCCACCGGGCAGCCCCGGCCGAAGTCCTCCACCTCGATGGAGTGATCCTCGTACCGGGTGACGGTGATTAGGGAGCCGTGGCCCTCCCGGGCCTCGTCGATGGCGTTGGACAGGATCTCAAAGACCGCGTGCTCACAGCCCTCCAGCCCGTCGGAGCCGAAGATCACCGCCGGGCGCTTGCGTACCCGGTCGGCCCCCTTCAGGGAGGAAATGGAGTCGTTTCCGTAATTTTTGGGGGAATTGCTTTTCGCCATGGGCCTCTCCTCGCTCGTTCCAAAATCAGAAAATTACATCTTATTATATTACTCCAAACCGGCCCAAAGTGTCAAGAAAACGCGAAAGGCCGCCGGACATTGTCCTGTAGGACTACAATACATATTGGACATCTGA
>NZ_JH417812.1 GCF_000239295.1 Flavonifractor plautii ATCC 29863 | reverse complement strand
ACACCGTGGCCCGCGCCGTCGCACAGGAGGCCAGGGAGCAGGGCATTGCACGGGCCTGAACACAAAAAGGAGGACGCTTTTATGCGCGAGGTTTATATTGTAGACGCCGTCCGCACTCCCGTGGGCCGCATGGGCGGCACGCTGAAGAACACCCAGGCCCACGAGATGGGGGGGCTGGTGTGCAAGGCCCTGATGGAGCGCACCGGCTTGGCCCCCGAGCTGGTGGAGGAGGTCGTCATCGCCCAGGTGAAGCAGAACGCCGTGGCCTCCAACATTGCCCGGGTGTGCGCCCTGATGGCGGGCTTCCGGGAGGAGATTCCGGCCTATACGCTGATGATGCAGTGCGGCTCCTCCCTCCAGTCGGTCAACTGCGCGGCCAACGACATCCGCTGCGGCGACGTAGACGTGGCGGTGGCCGGCGGCGTGGAGGCCATGAGCGCCACCCACTTCGAGCTGTGGAACGCCCGGTACGGCTACGGCACCGGCAACAATGTGCTGGTGGATCCCATCGTGGAGGGGGCCAAGCGGGCCCAGCCCCAGGAGACCTACGGCGTGTTCGGAATGGGCGATACCGCCGAGAACGTGGCCGAGCAGTTCCACATCTCGCGGGAGGATATGGACGAGTTTGCCTTCCACAGCCAGCGCAAGGCCGCCGAGGCGGTGGCCGCCGGCGTGTTCAAGGATGAGATTGTCCCCGTGGTGATCCCCCAGCGGAAAAAGGAGCCCATCGTGTTTGACACCGACGAGCAGCCCAGGGCCACCACCATGGAGGGCCTGGCCAAGCTCAAGCCCGTGTTCCGCACCGACGGCAAGGGCAAGGTCACTGCGGGCAACTCCTGCGGGCGCAGCGACGCGGGCGCCGCCCTGCTGCTGATGAGCGGCGAGAAGGTGAAGGAGCTGGGCGTCAAGCCCATGGCCCGCATCGTGGCCCACGCCATCGTGGGCGTGGATCCCCGCATCATGGGCATCGGCCCGGTGCCCGCCGTCCGCAAGGTGCTGGAGAAGGCGGGGCTCACACTGGACGATATCGGCATGATCGAGCTGAACGAGGCCTTCGCGGCCCAGTCCCTGGCGGTGATCCGCGAGCTGGGGCTGGACATGGCGAAGGTAAACGTCAGCGGCGGTGCCATCGCCATGGGGCACCCCCTGGGCGCCACCGGCGGGCGCATCCTGACCACCCTGGTTCACGGCATGAAGCGCACCCGCACCCGGTACGGCATCGCCACCCTGTGCATGGGCGGCGGCCAGGGCGGCGCCACGCTTCTGGAGCTGGCGGACTGAACAAGCCCTCGTTTGAGGCCCGGCGGGGAACCGCAAGGCTCCGCCGGGCTTTTTTTCCTCAAAATGGTATACCAACTAGAGAAAAAAGAAAGGATCGGTATTCCGAATGGACCGCATTTGCAACGAGGCGCTGCTGCGCAAGGTGACCACTCCCAGGGCGGCGGCAGCGCATATCAAAAACGGCATGACCGTGGGCTTCAGCGGCTTTACGGTCATCGGCTATCCCAAGGTGCTTCCGGCCGAGCTGGCCCGGCGCGCCGAGGAGGGCGAGGAGCTGGGCATCACCGTAATCACCGGGGGCAACGTGGGCGACCAGCTGGACGGAGTGCTGGCCCGCTCCGGCGTGATGAAGCGGCGGTATGGCTTTCAGGGCAACCGGGATCTCCGCGCCCTGGCCAACGCCGACCGGATTCAATATGTGGACACCCATGTGAGCCACGGCCCCTACCTGATCAAAAACGGCTACCTGGGGAAGATCGACGTGGCCGTCATCGAGGTGGCCGCCATCCGGGCCGACGGCAGTCTGGTGCTCCCCTTCTCGGTGGGCATTGACGACACCCTGGTGAAGTATGCCGACAAGCTCATCCTGGAGGTCAACGAGGCCATCCCCCTGGAGGTGGAGGGCATGCACGACATCCTGACCCTGGAGCGGGCGCCCCACACCCAGGCCATTGAGATCTTCAAGCCCGACGACCGGGTGGGCTCCCCCTATCTGCCCTGCGACCCGGACAAGGTCGCCGCGGTCATCCTCACCAACTGCGAGGACACCAACCAGGATCTCCCCGCCCCCACCCCGGATATGGAGGCCATTGCCAGCCATATTGTCAAATTCCTACAGAGCGAGGTGGCGGCCGGCCGCCTGCCTAACCCTCTGCCCCCCATGCAGTCCGGTGTGGGCGGCGTGGCCAACGCGGTGCTCTCCGCCCTGGCCCGCTCCGAGCTGGATCACCTGAGCGTCTATACCGAGGTCATGCAGGACGCGGTGGTGGAGCTCATCGACGCGGGCAAGGTGGCCTGCGCCAGCGGCACGGCCCTCACCATCTCCCCCTCTGCCCGGGAGCGGTTCTATGCCCATATCGACGACTACAAGGGCAAGATCATCCTCCGGCCCCAGGAGCTCAGCAACGCCCCCGAGGTGATCCGCCGCCTGAGCATCATCGCCATGAACACCGCCATCGAGGTGGATCTGGCGGGCAACGTCAACTCCACCCACATCGGCGAGGGGGCCGTCATGAACGGCATCGGCGGCTCCGGCGACTACGCCCGCAACTCGGGTATCGCCATTTTCTCCACCGCCTCCACCGCCAAGGACGGCGCCATCTCCTGTATTGTGCCCCACGTGGCCCACGTGGATCACACGGAGCACGACACCGAGATCATCGTCACCGAGCAGGGCCTGGCGGATCTGCGGGGCCTGACGGCCTACGAGCGGGCCCATGTCCTGATTGAGAACTGCGCCCACCCCAAGTTCCGTCCCGGGCTGCGGGAGTATGTGGAGCAGGCCTACGCCCAGAGCAAGGCCAAGCATGGCATCATCCGCCTTTGACTCCGGCGGGGGGATTTTTTGAGAGATCCCTTCTATTTGACCTCAGATTATGATAAAATAAGGAAAAAGTACTTGAGGATAAAAGGAGGAGTCCGATGAATCTCCCAACCAAGCAGGCGGACGGCAGCGGCCGCTTCTACGAGTACGTGATTGACAACATCCGCCAGATGATTGCCGATGGAGAGCTTCAGGCGGGCCAGAAGCTGCCCTCCGAGCGGGAGCTGGCCGAGAAGTTCAACGTCAGCCGTGTCCCCATCCGTGAGGCGCTCAAGATCCTGGAGTATATGGGGGTGCTGGACAGCAGCCCCGGCGACGGCACCTATGTGAAGAACACCTCCGCGCAGAGCCTGGTCAGCAAGATGAATTTCTCCTTCGACGCCACGGCGGACACCATCCGGGATCTGCTGGAGCTGCGTATCGTGCTGGAGACCTTCGCGGCCTATCACGCCGCCCAGCGGCGCACCGACGAGGATATCGCCTCCATCCAGAAGCTGCTCCGGGACATGCGGGAGGCCAAGAAGGTCAACGACGGCACCGAGGAGTCGGTGCAGAACCTGCGCAAGCTCTCCCACGGCTTCCACCAGGCCCTGGTCAGGGCCGCCCACAACGCCGTGCTCTCCAGCGTCTACGAGTACCTCTATGAGCTGCTGGACATCTCCCGGCAGTTCACCATCAACAACAGCGGCATCTCGTACAGCTCCATTGTGGCCCACGAGGCCCTGTTCAGCAAGGTCATCGAGGGGGATGCGGAGGGGGCGCGCCAGTGCATGGAGGAGCACATGGAGGATGTGCGCTACAACCTCAGATCCACCATGGGAACCGATCACCCGGGACAGAAGGCCGCGTTCGGCTGAACCCGGAGCAAACACGAATAAAGAAAAGATAAAACGCTCCCCGCGCGGCTGGCGCGCGGGGAGCGTTGAAACTGAAAAAACTCCCAGCCGGATGGTTCGGAGGGAGGGATAGTGTGAAAGGGAACCGTCAGGGTTCCCTTTCGCGTTGGATCAAATCACTTTTTGAACCTTTTTAAAGGGTCAAAAAGTCCGGAAGCCTGTCGAAAAGACTTTTTCGACAGGCTGAACGCTCCCCGCGCGGTTGACGCGCGGGGAGCGTTTTTCAGTTTGATCCGTCCGCCTCCAGGGCGGTCTCCAGCAGGCCCAGCACCGCCAGGATGCGCTCCCGGGGCACCAGGGGGGAGGGCTTTCCCGCCCGAATGCAGGACAGGAAGTGCCCCAGCTCGGTGTAGTACCAGCCGGTGGGGGGGACGTTGATGCCGGTGGGGATTTTGACGGCCTCCTCCGTGTCGAAGACCACCGGCTCTGAGCCGTGGGGGTAGGCGGTGACGATATTGCCGTCATAGATCACCATGGCGTTCTCAAAGTAGACCCGCCAGACGGCGGTGAAGGGGATGGAGGCGTTGAGCCAGCCCGCCTCGGCCATGACGTTGACCCCGCCGCAGCGGTACTCCCAGCGGTACAGCTCCGGGGAGTCCATGGCCGGGCCGCCGCAGGGGCGGCACTCCGCCCGGTCGGGGACGCCGAAGAGGGAGACGATCACATCCAGATCGTGGATGTGCAGATCGAAGGGGACCAGCCCGCTCTTGCTCTTGTCAAAGAGCCAGCCGCCCTGGGCCCACTCCGGACGGGCGGACAGCCGCTGGAACACCGCGTCCAGGGGCCTGCCGTAGGTGCCCTCCCGCACCAGCTTCCGCAGCACCTCCACCTCCCGGGTGAACTGGAGCACCTGGGCCACATAGAGGTTCACCCCCTTCTCCTCCGCCAGGGCGAACATGGCCTCGGCATCCGCCCGGGTGAGGGCGCAGGGCTTTTCCACGATGGTGGTCTTGCCCAGGGAGAGGCTCTCCATCACGTTGTCCCGGTGGAGGAAGGTGGGGGTGCAGATGTCCACCACGTCCACGCCGCCGGCCTCCACCATGTCGGTAATGCTCTCATAGCAGGGCACGCCCCACTGGGCGGCCCGCTCCCGCCCGGCGGGGGAGGGGTCCACCACGCCTACCACGGCGCAGCCGTCCAGGTGGCGATAGTTGCTGTGGTGCACGGTGCCCATGCCGCCCGCGCCCACGATTCCGATGTTGATCATGGCCGCCACCTCACAGGACGAAGCCGTGGGCTGTGAGGTACTCCGCCGAGTCCTTCACGGCCTGGTTGATCTCGGCCAGATCCTTCGCTCCGGCCTGGGTGAACTCGATCTCGATGCTGAAGGGGCAGTCGTTGCCCGCCTTTGCCAGCTTGTCGAAGACCAGGGGGAAGTCCAGCCAGCCCTTGCCCAGGGCGGGGAAGTCCCATACCGTCCGCTCGCCGCCCTTGTCCTTGAGGTGCATGTAGCGGATGGCGTCCATGCTGGCGTCCAGATCCGCCCCCAAGTCCACGTTGCCGTAGAAGAGGGCGTTGGCGGTGTCGTAGTTGATGCCCACCCGGGGGGAGCCCACCCGATCCACGATCTCCTTCAGGATCCTGCCGCTCCCGTGGTCGCCGTGGGTCTCCAGCACCAGGGTGAGGCCGTACTTCTCCAGCTCGGGCACCAGGGCACGGATGTGCTCCGCCACCACCTCGTTGGAGGCCACGGCCTGATCCGAGAGATGGGCCTCGCCGATGGAGGAGACGATATAGCCGCAGCCGAAGAAGGCGGCCAGGCGGATGTTGCTGATAAAGTCGTGGATGCGCGCGGTGTCCATCAGGTTACAGTGGCCGCTCATGGAGAAGGGGGTGAGGCCCTTTTCGGCCAGCCGCTCCTTCACCTGCCACAGCCGCTCGAAGCTCTGGTCGGGGAACACATGCTCCGTCCAGCCCTTGGTGGCGGTGAGCTCGATGTAGCGGAACCCGGCGGCGGCGATGCCGTCGATGGCCTGCTCAATGGAATAGCCGTGGTAGCAGTTGGAGTTGACCGCGATGATGCGTCCCATAATATCCCCCTTTTCAGAAGGGGG
>NZ_JH417811.1 GCF_000239295.1 Flavonifractor plautii ATCC 29863 | reverse complement strand
GGCGGCGCCGCTTTTGCTTGTCCTTTTTCCTCCGGCGGGATATAATAGGTAGGAAACGACCCGGAGGAAAGGAGTCCCCACCATGAAGATCTGCTATGAAACCGTGCGGAATTCAGAGGAGATCCGCACCTATATCACCCAAGCCGACCAGTCCCTGCTGGCCCGGGGCTTCACCGAGCACAGCTTTGCCCACGTCACCCGCTGCGCCGAGTTTGCCGCCCGCATCCTGGCCCAGCTCGGATATGGAGAGCACGACCAGGAGCTGGCCCGCATCGCCGGCTTTATGCACGACATCGGCAACGTGGTCAACCGCCACGACCACGCCCAGACCGGCGCCGTCATGGCCTTCCGTATTCTGGACAAGATGGGCATGGAGCCCGCTGACGTGGCCGCCGTCATCACCGCCATCGGCCACCACGACGATCCCACCGCCTTCCCCGTCAATCCGGTTGCCGCGGCGTTGATCCTGGCAGACAAGACCGATGTGCGCCGCAGCCGGGTACGCAACAAGGAGCATCAGAGCTTCGACATCCATGACCGGGTCAACTATGCCGCCGAGCGTTCCGAGCTGACACTGGACCCGGAGCGGCGCACCCTCACCCTCTCCCTGGGCATCAACACCGAATTCTGCGCCGTGATGGACTACTTCGAGATCTTTCTGGAGCGGATGCTCCTCTGCCGCCGTGCGGCGGAATTCCTGGAGCTGACCTTCAAGCTGGATATCAACGGCCTGAGCCTGCTGTAAACGCACAGCCGGGGCCGACGCTCCTCCTGTGCAGCAAAAACTCCAGAGACAGCACAACCCCCCGGCCATCCATCGTGACCGGGGGGCTACCGTTCGATCTGGGGTTCTACCACTACACATTACCTCGCACTTTCTACAGATTTTACCACGCGGTGGAGCAACAGAACGGGAAATTCCTTTGTTTCACTGTCTCCTGCAACAAATCGGCACTTGGTTTCCGTCTTCGGCGAACTTCACCTCGGAGGTCTTCCCTTTGTGCATCTCACTTCATTGAGTCCGTTGGGAACGAGTGCAAGCTTGGAACTTCAGGTATTTGGTCTTCCCATACGCTGTGGCCGGAAAAGAATGAGCTTTCTCAGCCCATGGGGCTCACCTCTTTCTTTTTCTGTCTAGATCATACTACCGTCCATCCCTTTTGTCAAGTGTTTTTGTTTGAATTGCCTCAATTTTTTGCAAGCCGGACGGGAAGAGGGGGGCCGCCTGGGCGGCCC
>NZ_JH417810.1:50521-87117 GCF_000239295.1 Flavonifractor plautii ATCC 29863 | reverse complement strand
CTTTTCAATTTGCGAAAATTATTGTACCTTATCTTTCTTTTTGCTGCCTATATGTAGAAGTCTGATTTTACATGATAGGTGGAAATATGATATACTACAAACGACATACAGGAAAGCTGCTGCCGCAGAAAACGGCAGAGTAGCCAAACTGGGTCCAATGGACGCACCATTCAGAGGGCAAAACGCACTGCGAGGAATGTTTGAGGCTGGATGGCTGTTGGTTTCAGGAAGAAAAAGCCCCGCCTTGTCCGCATCATCCTTTTTGCCATTGCACACTGGATCTTATTCCGTACGCTGTAGTGTTTGGTAATGTTTCAGTATACAGCGATTATGGTAAATTTGATCCCTATTTATTTAACACAACCGGTCTGCAGACACACAATAAAGAAAAACTCTTCAAAGAATGGGGATATACTGTTGACGATGCAAGATGGCTGCAAGCAGAGATAGAACGGCAAGGGAGGGAAAGATATCTCTCTGGGCAATATGAGCTTGGAAAGCTAAATATGTTTGGACAAAGAATCAATATCAGAGTAACTATTCCAAGGAAAAATGGCTTCGGCGATATTTCTTTTGTCACAGGTTAGATGGTGAAACCCAACGGACAGATAAAACTGAATACACCATACAGAGGTAAATAATATGACATACATGGATCATGTAGAAGTTATCGTCGAAAAAGAAATGTACGCAAGAGATGGTGTTCATAAAGGCATGCAAGGGTGGATCACTGAACCAGAAAACATCAACGGATATTGGTTGGTTAATTTTCCTCAGTGCGGTGAAAAGAATGATATTGCTACAATTCCTGTCAGAGAAGAAGATGTGAAAGTAGTAAAAATCCTTGATGCACATGTGAACGAGCGCATTAAGGTGCAATTTGGAAAAGAAGTCGATCAGACAAAATCATTTGCCGAAAAGCCGGATGATCTTTCTGACTATCGCATTTGATAGGATAAAAACCTTTTGCCTGCTGCTTCCAAATCATTGATATGACTGGATTTTTCCAAGTCCTATCATTACATTCCGACCAAACCCCCTCTGGAGCGAACTCCAGAGGGGGTATCTTTGTTTATGCGCCGCAATTTCTGAGTTTATTTCAGCCCCAACTCACTACGAATCTCGTCATAATATTTCCGTACCGTGTTCCTGTCTGTCCCCACCGCCTTGGCGATGGCGCTCTTGCTGGTAACCTCCGGATGCTCCCGCATATAGGCGGCGATGACTTTCTTCTTCTCACTGATCCCGTCCGGAATAGCATCCAGGTTTCTGCTCTCCTTGATGGCCTTGATCTCCGCCTTCATCTGTTCGATTAGCCCAGGCAGGAGCGCCTCACACTCCTCCCGTGTTTTAGCGTACACATTACGGGAGTGCTTTTTGCCGTCCGGCCACATTGGGGAGTAGCGTCCCTCCCAGCAGTTTTCGCTGATCTGGGTGATACAGCCGGTGCCGGGCTTCCGTTTCCTTCCTGCATAGGGCTGGAATGTGGTCATCGTCCGCTTCTCTTGCGGCTCCGCAGGTAATTCCTGCGGAGCCGCTTTCCCTATTTTCTGGTCGATTTTGGCCGCTGCCTCAGACCGCATGGGATTTGTGATGTGGGTGTAGATGTCCAGCGTGGTGGCCGCCGAAACATGGCCCGGCATGGCAGAGAGGGTCTTCACATCCATCCCGTTTCCAAGAGCGATGGTGGCAAAGGTATGCCGTAAATCATGGAAACGAATTTGCTTACACTGGGCGTGTTCCAGGATGAGGTGTAGCCGCGTTCTGATGTAGGCCGGGTCCAGAGGCGAGTCCTCCTTCACCGGCGCGGGGAACATCCACCGGGAGTTTACGCTCTCCTTGTACTCTTTCAGAATGTTCAGAAGCGTCGGAGGCAGGCTGACCGTGCGGATGGAGGATTTCGTTTTGGGCTTGGAAATCAGGAGCCCGTCCTCCTTTGTCCGGTAGACCTGCTTGGTGACTTGTAGTTCTCCGGTCTCCAGATTCAGGTCATCCCATTGCAGGGCCAGCAGTTCTCCCCGCCGCAGGCCGGTGGTCAGTTCCAGCAGGAACAGCTCGAAGTACCCCTCCGCCTTTGCGTGGATCAGAAACCGCTGGATCTCCTCACGGGTCAGCACCTGCATCTCCCGTGCTTTCTTGGGCGGCAGCTTGCATCCGACGGCGGGGTTCATGCGGATCAGCCCCTCCTGCACTGCCTTCTCCAAAGCGGACCGGCAGTTCATGTGGCAGGCCCGCACCATGCGGTCGGACAGCCCCTTGCCGTAGTGTTCCGCGTGGAGGAGCCGTCCGCTCTTTTTCAGTCGGGCGTAGAACTGCTGCAGGTCATTCTGTGTCAGCTGATCCAGAGGGATGTTTCCCAGTTCCGAGATAATGTGCCGATAGATCCTGCCCTCATAGCCCGAACGGGTGGTGGGTCGAAGCTTCGGCTTAGAGTAGTTCTGATACCAGAAGTCCATCCACTCTCCGAAGGGCATTTCGAGCTTAATCTTGTCTGACTTGGGTGGAGCGTACTGCTCCTGCAACTGCTTCAGCTTCTCTACGCATTCGCTCTTTGTCTTGGCCAAGACATTCTTGGTCTTGGGAAGGTTCTTTTCATCGTAGCCGATGACCACCCGGCCCTCCCAGCTGCCGTCTTCCTTTTTTCGTACCATGCCGTCGCCGGATGGCCTGCGTTTTGCCATGATGATGTACCTCCTTTGCAGCAACACAACATATCCCAGAAAGAGAGAACTATCCAGGGGCACGGCGAACTGTTATCAAAAAAGTTATCATTTGGGGTAGCGAACACAGTGGCAATCAATCAAAAATTTTTCTGTGATAAACCAAAATATATACATTTTTACAAAAATTGACCATCATAAGCAGCGACGAGAATTCTTTAAAAAAACAAAAGCACGAAAAACACTCAAAAATAGGCATAAAGGCTTTGATTTCTCTTGCAATAATTGAATTCTTGGAGAATTGGAGCTTGTTTGTAGCCCACTTTTTTACTCATCTCTTGATAGTATGTCTCAAGGGCTTTTTTGAATATGCTTTATAGTGCTTATTCTTTGTATATTGCGTGCTAAAAATTGGTACGCCCGTTGTCAGTCATCATCTATGTGTTTTCCTAACAGAGAACAGTTTCTGGGATTTTATCAATTCAAGTTTTAGTTGATAATTTCCATGTAATTAGGTATGATGGAAAAGAACCATCCGACCTTATGGTTTGAAAGAAGCAACTAACCATATATAAAAGTATCACAAGCAACTTACACTGTACGCATGGGATCATGCGTGATGTAGGCGGAAGTTTTTGGGAGATGCACACGAATCAGTTAAAGATAACTTTATTTCTATATAAAAATGGATTTTGTGTGTGGCGGAAACCACATCTGGGGGTGGATGTGGTTTCTTTCTTGCGGCCTTTTTGCGCCTTGCGATAACCTGTCTAAGTGACAGGTTATCGCAGGGCGCTTTTCTATCTTCGAAAAGGAGTCCGAGAATATGAGCCTGAAATACACCTGCCTCGGCTGTGGGACACCCTTGGGTTACGAGGGACTGTGCTGGAAATGCGAGTGCGAGAAAAGCCGAAAAACCGCGCTGGGATGGATGCCGGAACAAATCGCAGAGAAGCAGAAAAATCTGATTCAGAATATCCAGCGGCTGGCGGATATGGAAGACCCGGAGTTTACCGACTTCTGGCAGCTTTTAGGCTACCGGGATGCCATTACCCCGGAGATCCAACGGGCAGCACTGGCTGTAGAGGGATTCTATCCCTGCGAACTCTATTACGGAGCACCGGATGATGTACGGGATGCGCTGATCACCGCTTTACTGGAAACGGATAGCTCCCAAAATGCTGCCGAACTGATGTCCTGCCTTGCCTTCCAGGGAGATGACAAGGCAATGGAGACTCTGCTGGAACTGGAGCGGAACCCCCGGCCCTGGCGCAAGAGTCTCTATGTGGATCCGTCCAGCTATGCCCAGTGTGGCGGCTGGACCTTTGATAAGGATGGCCATCGGACGCAGCTCAACTTCAATACCTGCTATCCTATGGTCAAGGGGGCGACCGGCGAAGCGTCTCCCGTTCGCATCGGGCGGGCACGGGAGGACACCTGTCCCCACTGTGGCGGGCATATGGTGGATCTGCTGGTGCTGGATGGGCGGGATGAGCGGCTGAAGTTCTTGGGGCTGGACGGTATTCTGACAGCCACCTGCTGTCCCAACTGCGTGGGCTTCCTGAAAGGCCCCGCCTTCAACCGCTTTACCCTGGACGGCGGCGTGGAGGTCTTTCCCTCGGAGCTCTTTGACGGGGCGGAGGGGATAAAATGCTATGTCCGGCCAGAGGACTATAAGGCACTCACCGAAAATTCTTTTGTGCTGGCCAAAACACCTGTGCCCCTGTTTTACGGCGCCGCCTGCGACGATGTGAACACCATTGGCGGCTTTGCCAACTGGGTGCAGGACGCGGAATATACCATCTGCCCCCACTGCCGAAAGCCCATGAAGTATCTGGCCCAGATCCAGTGGGATACGGTGTATGACTGTGCGGAGGGAACGCTCTATGTGGAGTTCTGTCCGGATTGCCAAATCCTATCCATGCAGCATCAGCAAACCTGAGAGGAGCGCATGCGATGAGTTTGCCAAAGCGTGACGGCGTGAAGGGCCGCTACTACCTAATCCACAAGCCGGATACTTCTCCAGAGGTGCTGGCGGAGGCGGATCTCTGCATCCAGGATGTTCTGGACGGTACTGCTCGTGAAAATCACTCCGATTACCCGACCGTGGTGCGAAACCACAACGGAACGCCCTTTCTCCCTGATCAGCTGCTGGAGCGGTATCTTTCCCGACTGCCGCTGAAGGGATTTCCCTGCGAGGATGCGGTTTCCCTCTGCGATGCCATGCGGCGGCTGGTTTGCTGGGAGGAGATCCGCTATGAGTTGGAGAAGTACATAGAAAAGCAGGTGCAGGAGCGGTTCTTCCTTGTGGGAGAGCGGGAAGATGGGTTTACCGTCTTTCCGCCCTGCACGGTGTGTCCGGAATTGCGCCTGGAGGATGTGGACGAAGGGCTGCTGCGCTTTGCCTGCTATGTGGCAGTCTGCCACACCGTGTATGGGCAGAGTTTTGAGTCTCTCAAAACCGAACACATCCTCGGCCTGGTTTCCCAGCTCCGTCCCGACATGGTAAAAGAACTGAAAACCAATGGCAGCGGCAAATTGCCGCCTAACATCCAAACGCGGAAAACAAAGCACCTGACCGCCTCGGCCAATGATGCGTTTGCCACCGTCCGCATCACCGCCAGGGACTGCACAGAGGAGTGCTATGCGGAAGTCTTGGACTATCTGTGCGCGGTGCTGGAGCAGGAGGAATTCCCCCGCAGTTACTCGGTGGAGTTCCGTGGCTCAGAGAAAAACTATCTGCCCATTCCTGGACTTCCTAAAAAGGGCGTTAATCAGTTCTTTGCCTGTGCTGTCCAATACCCCAGATTACACGCCGATATTGAGCGGTATGCACGGCTGGCCATGCGGGAGTATGAATGGTACAACAACCTCTCCGATGAATCCTGCGCCATGCCCGGAACCTTCGCCGTGTTTGCTCTGGGACTGGAAGGAGAACAGTGGGCACCGCTCGTGACGGAGTATCTGGATCTCTGCGACGACGAGCACTCCTCCCTGCAAGAGAAATTCCTTCATGCCTTTATCCGGAAGTTTGGTTTTCAACCATGGACACTGGGGGTATTGGTTCGGGGCGCATTGTCTATGCAGTGGATGAAGCCTGCCAAGGAATTCCGCAGTCTGATTGCCAATGCGGAAAGCCTGGATGCTCTACTGGCAGTCAAGTGCCGCTTTTCCGCTTATCTCCTGTCAGAAGAAAATAAGGACCCGAAATTCCGGGCCATCGCTTGGCAGAGCCTACTCTGGGCCATCTGGGGTCCGTCCTCCGAAAACGGTGGCAGCAAGGTCATCAAAGCGGCCCCAGAAGAATTGAGAGAGAAATACCGGCAGGTATTTGCGTGAGGAGAACACCATGAAAAAAAGAAAAGTCAAGGACTTTATTGCCCTGTACGCCCCGGAAGATGAGGAAAAGCTGGTGCTGATCCAAAGCGGCACCAGCGCGGACAAGACCTTTCTGGATACTTTCTGGACGGCGCATACCCATGCCCTCGCCATGGCGGATGTCCAGACCGGACAGGTGCTCTCCGGCCGATGCTGCCTGAGCTGGCCGCTGACGGACAAGGAAAGGGAATCCGGTGACTATTCCAAGCGGTTTGCCAAGGGCAACATCTATCGGATCAAGACCCGCGGCTGGAAAGGCGACGCCCTCAGTGAACCCCAGTGGTATGTCACGGAGGTACTGGAGGAAGGTGTAACCTGTCCGGCACTGGAGGAGATCTGGGCGGAGTACACAAAGCCCATCCTTTTGGAAGATGAAGTGCTGGGGACACTCACGCTGGATCGTGAGATGAGCACATTCGATGGAACCTGCCAGTGGATGGGGAAAGAAGTCCGGATCTCGTTGGATGTGGAGATTGAAAAGAAAGCGTCCTGGACCCGCGTCACCAATGTGATGAAGAACCTGTTGGCAGATCAGGAAGTCTGGGACAAGTCCCTACGGGCGATGGCTGCTCAGACGCTCACTGCTCAGGCCAACGAATGGCTGGCAGACAATGACCAGACCGACCGGGCCCCGGAGAAGGACCCCATCACCGAGGAGGAGTTCGCCCGGCGCATCCTGCTCACCGAGTTTACAGTATCTCCCGGCGGGCGTTTTACCGCCTGGTATGAGGACGACGATATGTTCTGGGGCCATGTGGTCACTGTGGATGGAATACTGAAAAAGGGGCCCATTGGTGCGGATATGCAGGGATAAAGAGAGGAGAAACCTGAATGAACAGTGAGCAGATTACAGCCTTTTTGCAGGAGCATTGGAGCTGGGTGACACTGATCATCGGCGCTGTCCTGCTGATTGGTGCGATCATGAACTGGAACTGGCTCTGCGACCCCACCGGCAAGCCGGACTCCCACCGCTATGGCCGCGGCTCCCGGCGGGTGATATTCTTCTTGCTGGGGATCGTGCTGATTGTGACCAGTGTTATGTCTTGGATGTTGTAAGGAGGCCGAAACGATGACTGAAAAATATCCTACCTGGCTCACCGGCCATGTGAAGGAGTGGGCCGAGAAGCGTCTGCCCACCGTGACATTGTGTTCCACCACCGGCAATGAACTGCTGGAGGTGTGGTACTACGGAGACTTGCTTACAGTGAAGGGGGAGCCTCAATCCTATATTGTAGATAGTGACGAGGCCCCCGGACTGGTGGCGGCCCGTGACCCGGAGAGCGGCGAGGCGTTCATTATCTTCGACGGCGGGCGGCATGGCTATGACAATCTGTTCTGTGATGAACATGATCCGGCTGAATTGGAACACCGCCCCCTTAAGCGGTATGAGATCCCCGCCTCCAAACTAGTGCTGGAGCTGGGCTACAGCATTGACTATGAGGATGAAAAAGAGGGTTTCGAGGCGGACGAGGCGGATACCGTGGAACTGCTCAGCGGCAGACGGATGCCCTGGGAGCAGGTCAAGCGGGATGGCATTGACTACATTGCGCTTTACTATGTGAACGAGGAAGGAAAACAAGTACAGATTTTGGATGCGGAGCTGGCATGAGTACAGCCGTTCCATCCTCCGACAATCTAAGGAGGTACCCCATGACCCAGGAAGAACAGATCCGTCTCTACCGGCTCATGGAAAAGCTCAACTGGTTTTTCCACCAGGAGATGCACTATCTCGACCGGAATATTGCGGAACAGACCGCGCGGGAGTGTTATCCGGAGATCCGGGAGTTTACATATGATATTTTGTGGAATGACCTGCCCAAAGAGGTGCAGGATCAACTTGATTAGGATAAACCCTAATGACTTTGCACTGGCCCAGGAGGTGGAGTTGCAATGTCCATAACCGCTTATAAAATAGAATCCGTCGGGCATGACCGGACCGGCAAGGACTACGGCTATGTGAATATCATGTACCGCTACGGCAACAAGCGGTCCTGTCCCCAGCCTGATCAATGCGAAAAGATGGAAGTCATGTGGGCGGATGAGAGCGTCTATGGGCCCCCTGCTCCCGGCAGCAAGGTGGGTGACTTTATCATGACCTGGCTGATGGGCCCCTGGAACTGCGGGGTGTTTACCCACCGGGAGATCGCCCAGCGGCTGATGGATACCTTCACCGGCCTGAAGATCAAGGAGCTGAAGTGGTTCGAGAATCCCAGAGAGAAGACACTGAAAAGCGGCAAGCTCCGGGCGCGCCGGGCCAGGTGGCTTCCGGAGCGGGAGGTGGATCTGGTGTATCTCTACTCCGACTACTATATTGACGCAAGAGAACCTACTTCTGCCCAAACTGACTTCTTCACCGTCACAAGGATGGACGCCTGGGGCGTGAGCACCTGGTTCATGTGTACCCCACAGGCCGCCGAGAAGCTGATCGCTATGGATTTCGAAAATCTGACCGTCAAGGCAACCACCATTGTGGGATAGATTAAAAAGGAGTAAGCCAATGATGGCTTTGGAACAACTGCCCCGCAAGGTGGAAAACCCGGAACTGAAGCGCGTTCTGCGGGGCTACTTCCACATTCGCAGCCAGAAAAAGAAAGTGGCAAAGAGCATCACCGTCTATCAGGATGCTGCCGAGCGATTCGGAGAGTAAGCTGGAATGGAGGGACTGGCATGATCGGGACAGATGAAAACCGGGCGGTGCTCCATGTGGAGGTCATCTTTTGGATCGGCAAACGAAAGGCTCCCCCCAGCCTGGTCAGCGGAAAGTATAGCCCCCATTTTGTAGTCGTGGGAACCGCTGAGTATCTGGGTGTATGCTTCCTGGATGGAACCGAGTGTGTATTTGATGAACCGGCATTGGGGAATGCCCAGCCCCTCTACCCGGATACTGTGGACTACGGCCCGCTGGAACACAATGCGGAATTCTTGATTTATGAGGGGGCCAATTCCGTTGGCAAGGGCCGGGTGCTGGGCCGAACCGTTCCCTATCAAGTAAAGCAGCAGAGGAAGTAAGTCCTATGATCGAGGGTGGGTTTGAAGGATAAGGAGCAATGCCATGATATCAATAGACTTTCTGAACAAGGTATATAAAATCCTGGACTCGCAGGAATACAACCTCTCTTTTTCTCCCGCCAAGTTCAAGAACTATATGCTGTACTGCAACGGCAACTTTATCGGCGGCCTGTTCGATGAGGAACTGTGCTTCGTCTATGCCGACAGTGTGAGCGAACTGCTGGGGCAGCCGGAACCCGTCTACCGCGGCTACTCCGGCACCGCCCAGCACAGGATGCTGGTGATCCCGTAGGAACACTGGGAGAAGGCGCTGAAACTGCTCTATGCCGAGAAATTTGACTGGAGCCGTTTGGTGTACGACATCACATACACCAGCATTGGCGCGGCTGTGGTGGAGGACTTCTATGATGAGAATGTGGTGTTCCTTCGGTTCTGCTTTGACAAGGAACTGCTGAAAAAGAACCCTTTGGACCAGCAAGGCCGTATCCTTCGGATGGTCTATCTCAATCAGGACCTGACAAAAGCGGGCAAATATCTGTTCCCCAGACTGCTGCAAAAGTTTCTTGTTTTTACAGATCGCAGCGGGAAAACCAGTCTGGAAACCATGCTGAAACGGTGGTACACCACGCTGGAGAAGATGTACCGCAGTCAGACAGCGGGATAAGGAGGGCAACGACATGACAGAAGAAAACAAAACCTACATCCGCCAGCTCAAGGTCGCTGATGTCCCGTGGCATCGGCTCACCACCGCCTATGGCCGGGGGACGGATTTTCCCGCTCACCTGACAGTCCTGGAACAGATGCGTGATTTGGCGTCAGTCAAAAAGTCCCTCTACGTGTTCACCACCAACCTGGAGCACCAGGGCACCCTGTGGCACGCCACCCCCTTCGGCACGGTGTTCCTGAGCCGGATTCTGGAGAAGGCCCTCATGGAGAGCGGCCAGAACCCCGTGGCTCGCTTCCTTGCCGGGAAGCTGCTGGACTTCTTTGCCTGCATCCTCCAGTGCTTCCACGATGGAGATGAGATGGAACACGCCTCTCCCCTCCCCTGCTTCTCTGATCTGCTGAAAGAAGAATACCTGTGGTCAGAGGAATACGACGAGGAAGAAGATGAGATGCGCTACGAGGAGGACGAGGTCTTCCCCGCGGACTTGTTCTACAGCTTCTATTACTACTCCTGGCAGGCGGTGCTGGCCTACCGAGGAGCACTGGAACAGGAAGTTTCTCCGGAGTTTCTCCCCAAGATTGCGGCGGTTTTGGAAGGACTGTAAAGGAGGTTGCGCCCATGTTTGAGGAATTCTATGGGATGTACGAGCCTAAGGAGCAGGAAGTGGTCGCTCTGATCAAGCGCTGTATCGGGGGAGGATATCACAACAAGGGAGACTTTTGGGGAATGACCGTTGTAACGCTGGGCATGGTGTTCTGTGACACCGGTAAGGTCAGCCCCAAAGAGGAGCGGCTGGAGTGGCCGGTCACCAACGAGGAGCGGGACGGCGAAAGGGGCTGGGGACGCTTTCGCAACGAGCAGATCTGCCGTCTGAAGATCCGCCGGATGAAGGAAGAATGGGCGCAAAACCTGGTGGCGCGGCCCTGGTGCATCTCCGAGGTGGTCAGGGCTCATGAGGACTGCCCGGAGCTTCAGGCCATTCTGGACGAGTACCACAAGCCGGTGGTGATCCAGGACGAAGTGCTGGGTGAGCTGACGCTGGATAAGGACTATGATGCCTTTGAGGGTGAGATCCAGTGGTGCGGAAAGGATGTACGCCTTTCTCTGGAGGTCAATGCTGAGAGCAAGCCCTCATGGACTCGCGCCCGCAACGCCGCCAAGAGGCTGGTTACAGATCAGGAAACCTGGGACAAGGCCATGCGGGACTTTGCGGCCAAAAACCTGACTGGGCTTGCCAACAACTGGCTTTCCCAGGATGAGGAAAGCGCCCGTGACCCGGAAACAGCCCCCATCACGGAGGAGGAGTTTGCCCAGCGCATCCTGCTCACCGAGGTTTCCGTTTCTCCCGGCGGCCGTTTTACCGCCTATTATAACGATGACGATATGTTCTGGGGCCATGCGGTAGAGGTTAGCGGCTCTTTGAAGAAGGGCATTACCTATGCTAACCTTGCAGGATAAGGAGGATAGCTTGATGAAACTGAACAGTAAACGCATTGATTTTGAATACACGCCCAGCGAGGAAATCTTTACCTTTTCCGAGGACACGGGACTGCCCTTTCTCTTTGATGTAGATGAGGAACTGACCGACAATCCTTCTGCCATGGACGCGGTGGGCGAAATGCTGGATGAGGCGGAGACATTGGCGGAAAAGGCCAAGGCCGCCATCAAAGCGGCGCTGTCGGACCAAGGCGCCCCCTACCACGACCTCGTGACCTTTTTCATGCAGTTCCACCGGGACGATGTAGGCTCTGATATCGCGGCTGATCTTTTTCCGGGAACCGATCCGGCCAAGCTGTCCTTTATCGAGATGGTGGACTTTTTGCGGCTCAAGCGTTTTGGCAGCTTGGTGGATGGCGAAACCGGCCAGCAAGCCTTTATTCTGGACCTGTCTTTCAACCCGGAAATCACCGACGAGCTGATGGTGGTTTACTTTGACTTGAACAAGGAGATTTTCTGCATTACCCATGAGAGCTGATGAAAAAAAAGGGCGGAACACTTGCCCACGCTTTTGATCCAGCAGATCCGCCTGCAATGGTATAAAGACTGTCGGGGGGGAAACGACGCTGTGCAAAGGAACCAGTATCCCAGAGCAATGCGTCTGCCGAAGGCAGGGAAGCATTTTTTGCCACCGATGGCAGCGGCCAAAGCATGATTGTCCTGTTTGCGCCCGAAGGCTGCGTCATCAACGGTGTGGACTCCGAACTCTACGACTAGGAGAAAAACTCCCCTGAATCGAAGACCTGACCGACGGGATGCCGACCGCTTTGCAAAAGCTCATGACCAGCCATGAGGTCAAGAAGATGAAAAGCACCTTCTGCGTCTGGACGGAAGATGGCATCGCCTGGCACTGCAATCCGATGGACGGCGAGGATGCGTCCAGGGACCTGCTCTCCAGAATCGACGGCGAGGCACAGACCTATGTGGAGTACGGGAAGTGGTTTCCCGCTGACCTGCCTTTGGAAGCTGTGCGCCGGCTTGCGGACGGGGCGCCGGTGACAAAGGAACTGGTCGCCGCGCTGAACCCCAGGCGCAGCGAGTGGGAGGAAATCAAGGCAGGACTGGATAAGATCGGCTATCCAAATGAACTTTGATCTGTAGTAGACAGGAGATGGTTCGAATGATCAAAGAACGCACCCTAATCTCCGGCGACCTCAAAAGCAAGGTCAAGCAGCTGATGGAGTACGCCGGGTGGTACGAAGGGCGAAAAGTTGACATCTCCATTGCGGAGCAGTATTACGCCGATCATGGCGTCCCGATGATGAAGACCGTCCAGCGGTTTTACCGCAAGTATTTCGGTCTGTGCTGTGAGTGGTACCTGGAGCAGAAAAAGATGAACTGGGCGGCTGACTTTGAATTTGCTTTGTTTCCTTACCTGGTTAACGGGATCAAAGATCATTTGGAGGACGCCTATTTTCGGGACATGTCCGGCTGTGAGCTGGCGGAGATCGAACAGGCCGCCGGTGAGCGGTGTCAGCCTATCGGTCATATCGGCTACTACTACCCGGCAGAGGTTTGGATCTCCGAGTACGGGAAACTGTATGCGAAATATGAGTATCAGGATGAGATTGAATGCTTTCCCGATGTGTTCGCCCTGATCGAGCGCGATTTGCGGCAGTGTATATTTGATTCCGCTGCCATGAAAACCGTGGAGGCGCTGGATGGGAAGCAATGAGAAATCAATCGCAATCATAACTGGAGGAAATAGCTATGGATTATTTGAAAATACTGCGTGAAAATCCTAATTTGGCAGAGGAATTTGATTCGCTTTTTGACTTCTTCCTGCTGGATGAGTTGTCCCCGAGGGATGAGGCGGACGGTCGAGCAACCTTCACACTGCCCGGCATGGCATTTGCCAGAGATGGCTCCGGCGGAGAATACCACTTGTTGGAGGATGGCTCCATCGGCTATTACAGCAGCGAAGGTGAGACAGGCCGTCTGGCTGAGAGTATGGACGATCTCTTTTCCCTGCTTGTGAGCTGTATCTGCTGGCATGACTGCTGTGATACAAAGCAGTATGTGGATTCCAAAACACTGGAGGAATATGGGCAGAGGCAGCGTAACTGTAACTTGGAAGATATGGATAGGGGCAGCTTGCGGCGGGTGTCTGATGTGCTCGGTATCCCTACCGGTGAGGCGCTGGCTCCTGTTCTGGAGAGGTTCCGCAAAGCAACACAGCGCCAGCCCCTGTATCAGTGTATTTTCCATGAGGACGACGGAAGCCTGACCAAATCATACGGTTTGATGTTTGAATGAGAAAGGAGCAATCACGATGAAAGCATTTGACCCGGATTATAAGCTGTTGGACGAGATGTATCAGGATGATTACTATCCTGCTTTTCTGGTAGACAGGGTAAAGGACGAGCTCCAGAAGGTCATCGACTTGCTGGAAAGCGGCGAAACCGACACCGAAGTGATACAGGAAACGCTGGATGAGGCAGTCTGCGGCATCAATGATCTTCAGGAGGAGTTTGACGAGAACGACAGCGAGATCGAAACGGTGGCCCGTGATTGCATCGGCGTTACCGTGGCCTACATTCTGGAGTGGTTCAATATCCCCATTGACACCGAGGAGGCCATCCGGGAAAGGGACTGGTGATACCCATGGCGAAAAAAGAACCGGCCGTTTGTGATGAGTGCGGCAGCCTGTTTTTCAAAGGCTCTTCACAGATGATGGGACTGTGCCCGGAATGTGCCCATATTCTCTATGGCTATCCGAATTGTCCCCATCATTTTCAGAATGGCCGGTGTGTGAACTGCTACTGGGACGGCTCAAAGAGCGGGTACATAAAGGAACTGAATCAACAGGAGGAAGCTGATATGCCTACGACCGAATGGCTGAACAAATACGAATCCACCAAGGACAAACTGGCCTGCAAAGCTGACCTGGAGGCCCATTTTACAGAAAAATTGATTGGGAACATGGCGGTGGATGTGCTGGACATCGGCCCCGTCCATTTCCCCACCGGGCAGATCTTCGCCTGCGATCCGCTGGTGGAGCTGGAGGACACGCCGCCCTTTATACAGACAATCCCCGCCGGGACTTACCCAGTAAAAATCTGCGTGGTACCCAGTGAACAATACGGCGACCGCTACGCCTGTGTCAAGGTGGAGGTCAGCCAGGAGAAGCCTGTCCGCTATGAGTTGGGCATGACAGGCAAAGAGGATCTGGAGGAGGAACTGGGCGAGGACGATTATTTTGGCTTTGGCGTAGACGCCGGGATGGGGTGCATTGCGGATATCCAAACTCAGGCAGCCTTTAAGAGGTACTGGGCCAAGCGGCTGGAGGAGGACCCGGACATCGACCCCTACAACGACCTGTTCTGCGACTTGATGGAGGAAAACGCCAAAGCCCATCCCAAGTATCAGGAGAGCCACGGCGACTGGCTCAACTGGACGATACCGGGCACGGACTGCAACCTGCCTGTCTTCTCCTCCGGCTGGGGTGATGGCTACTATCCCGTCTACTTCGGCTATGGCGCAAAGGGCGAAATTTGCGCCATGTATGTGCGGTTCATCGACATCGAAGCCTGCTACAAGGAGCAGGCGTAAGGAGGCAAGCGATGGAATGGCCAAAACGGGCGCGGACAGCAGCATGGGAAAGCGGTGTCCTGACCCTGGATGGAGAAAAACAGTTTGAGGTACCGGAGCTGACCATGAATCTAATAGAGCGACTGGCTGGCTACACCCTGGTGGGGTTCCATGTGAAGGACTACCCGGTATCGGATGAACTGCTTGCAGCCTTTGCCGGACATAAAAGCATGGTCAACTTTGGTGTGGAAAACGCCGCCCTCACCGACGCCTGTTTTCCCATTTTTTCTGCCATGCCCAAGCTGCGCTATCTGCTGCTGGACGGCAACGCCGCCATCCACGGCAGCGGCCTGTCCGCCCTGCAAAACTGCAAGCTGGATCTTTTGACCCTCAACCGCACCGGGCTGGACGACGGCGGGCTGCTCCAGGCAGCCGCCATCCCCAAGCTCTCCCACATCCAGATCGACCATACCGCAATTACCTATGATGGTCTGCTGGCCGTCGCCGGGAACAGCCGGATCGAGCCGGTGGCCCATGAGCAATTCACCAAGGCGCAGATGGAACACTTCTTCCATATCCAGCGGGAGAAGGCCAAAAAGCCCACTGTGCTGGACGAGCAGGCGGCGGAGGAATGCCGCAGGGTGTTGTCCGCTTTCTTTGCCGAGATGACAGAATGGGAGCAATATATGGAGCAGGCCGGATTTGAGGACTCCGAAGCTGCGCCCCGCCTTCTGGCGATCTGGGAGAGGTATGTGAGCGAAAAGCCCCGTCCGGGCTACCGGCCGTTGGCACTCTCTTACAGCGCCCAGGGAACCTACAAGGGGGAAGGGTTCCTGGACGCGGAGCAGATCACCAAGAACAAGCTCTACATCTACACCAGAGAGGAAAACACCGGCTTTGACCGTCGCTTCCTCATGAAGCGTGTGGACGGGAGCTGGAAGATCGACGCGGTGCAGGAGCGGCTGGACGGCTGGCAGCGCGTGGGATTGTGAGGGATACGAAATGACATGGAAATTTGAAACATCCGGTTTCGATGGGCAGTGTACGTTGTTTGGCGTAAATATCTTTCAATACCGCTGGCGCGACTGCCGGGAAACAGCGGCGGTCATCGATCCCCATTACGGCACGGAAAAAGTGTTTCATGTCTATGAGGTGGAGATCAACGGGCAGATCCACCGCTTTGCCGCCGGGGAGTTCTCCAACTGCGTGTGGGGATTCTACCTGGAAAAGAACGGATGAGAGGATTGCTGCCCCATGAAAGCTAGCGCCGGATCGGTCTATACGGTCTACAACCAATACCTGAAACGCTACACCGCCTGTCAGGTGGCCTATATTGCACCGCCGGACACGGTGAGCAAGGAGTCCTGGGCGGTGATCCTCTCTCTGGATTGGGTGGGCGACGCCCCTCTGACCGCGGAGGAATTGCCCCATCTCCATCCGCTCTACAAGGACTTCATGTACTGGCCCCGTGACCTTCACCCGCTGCGGGTGCCGGTAGAGATCCCACCCCAGTACACACTGGTGGGCACCTTGCCGCCCTTCACCGACCAGCCCTGCCGCTCCTACGGCGGCTGGAATGACGGCTATGAGGTGTACCGTCAGATCAAGTGGCAGGAGATCCCGGAGGAGCGGCGGCGGGCCTTCAAGGAGGCCATAGAGAGCGACGGGGAAACGGAGATCGGCGGCAAGCCGGTGAAGGTCAGCAGTCATCGAGTGATCGACCAATATACCCCCTTTGATTTCGCGCTGGAACTGGAGGCGCTGCCCTGTCTCTCTGAAATCATCTGTAAGCAATGGCACCCGGATCTGCTGGAGTTTTTGCGGGGAAACCCCTTCATCCATGAACTGACCCTGCTAAACCACGGTCAGAGGGCACTTGATCTGCGGGGCACCAGCGTCAGAAAGCTGATGCTGGACATGACTGGCCTGGAGGAACTGTGGCTTGGCGAGGAGACGGAGCAGCTCCTGTTCCAGAACAAGGGGCCGGACGCCTGCACCATCCATGCCGCCGGAAATGGCAGCGGTTTAACCCTCCAATTTATCGGGGAATACCGCCCCCACCCGGAGCTGCCGAACCTGTGGGGACTGCATGGTATCCGGCTGGAAGAGTTTGACCTGACCGGCTTGCCCGTTGTTCATCCCAGCCTGAAGGAGCTGCGGCTCTGGGGCGCGCCGGGAAACCTGAGACATTTCTCTGCTGTGGCACAGTTCCGAGAACTGACAGACCTCTCCACCTTCGACCTGTTCGGCTTCGACGCGGCCGACATCCCAACCCCGGAGCAGATGCCAAAGCTTCACTGGCTCTGGATGACCAGCCTGCCGGAGGACGCTTCAAAAGCGGCAAAACAGCTCTGGAAAGGCAAGCCAGGCATGGATCTGCGAATCACCAAGCCCCGGAAACCGGAGTGGCTGGCGCAAAATCTGGACAACCCCTTCCGGGGCTGGGACGGCGCGGAGCATATCCCCGCCAGTGCCGCGAAAAAGGCAGCCGATCAATACCGCAAGACTCGTTCTCAGATGATGAAGCTGGCCGCTGAGCCGGACGGGGACGCCCAGACCCAGGCGCTGGAGGCGGTGGCAGCCTACACCCAGACCTTCAACAAGATGCGCTTTATCGAAACCGAGGAACGGGATGAAATTTATATGGCCCTGCGGGGTATCCTGGATGCCCTGCCGGGAGATACGCTCCAGAAAGATGCCCTGATCAAACAGTTTGAGCAGCTACGAGATTTTTGAGGATATGAATTGATGAGCCGAATGGTTGATGAACCCTATTTTACATATAGTACCTACAGCGCCCTGACCTCCGGCATCCAGGTGAAATGCCCAAAATGCAACCGCGCAGGTGTTGTGACAGCGGACGATGAAAATGCTTATTTCCGATGCCTGAGCTGCGGCCATCAAGAAACCCGCGACCGGACGGTCTACCGCTACGATGTGCATAACCAATGTAGGAACTGTGGCAGGTGCTATCGGGTGGACATTGAAGATGAGGCAAAGCAGCACTTTTCCGTTCTCCATGTGGCCTGTCCCTATTGCGGGACGACCATGTCGGGCGAGGTACACAAGACGGCGGAGGCTTTCTCCTATGCCGCTGAGATCAAGGACGGAAGGGAACCCTGGTTTGGTCTGGAACTGTGGTTCCTGACCTCCTTTCAAGGCAAGCCGGTCTGGTCTCTCAACCGGGAACATCTTGCCTATCTGATCGACTATCTCAGCGCCGACCTGCGGGAAAAGCCGCTGGGCATCCCACGAAAGACCCAGGCTGACCATCTGCCCACCTTCATGAAAACCGCAAAGAACCGGGAGCGGATCGTGAAGCTGCTGAAGAAAATGCAGGGGGAATGAGGATGGAGCAGAAAGTTATTTACAACGGCCAAGTTCTTACTCTGACCCAGTTTTGGGCTACGGGGGAGCCTTGCCTGTGGATCACCGACCCACAGCAGATCGGGATACCAAAAATGGAGTTTGTAGGCGGATACCCAAACGAATACTGCATTTTCCTGAAAAGTCTGACTGAAACGGAGTTGGCACAAATCACATCCCTGGACGGTACTCCACTGGATATGACAGAAGAACTGCGGCAGCATCTAACAGGAAAGGACAAACCCTATGGCGCTACAGGATAAGAAAATCATGCCTCCCCCTTGGCTGGCTCACCGGGAGATCGAGCGATACTCCATCGGCTGGCGCATGGGCTCTGGGGAGGATTACATAGACCGATTTGGCGATTGGCTGGACGCCCTCTCATCGGAGGAGCGGACGGAATACCGCCCCCTCTTTCCCGAACCGGTGACCTGGATGGGCTGGTGGGATGACGAGGACAAGGTTGAGGTGCTGGAGCATGGTGACTTCTGGGTGGATGCATGGCAGCCGGAGGGCCAGCCCAAGTACACCCACCAGTGGCTCCAGCAGGAATTTTCCATGGGGAGAAAGCGAGAACTGTACCTATTCTGGGGCCATCAGCCTGCCGAGGGCGGCCAGCTAACGAAAAGCTGCCTCAGCCAGTGGTGGATGGAGGACTTCTGGTCCATCGCTGACACCTATCTCTGCATGGAGCAGTATATGATGGCCGCAAAAGCTGAGCTGTTCGGTGACGGGAAGATCCGGGACCAGATTTTGAAATGCAGCGACCCCAGGCAGATCAAGGCCCTGGGCCGCAAGGTGCGGGGCTTTGACCAGAGGGTATGGGACAGGTTCAAATACGCCATTGTGCTGGGTGGCAACTGGTACAAATTCAGCCAGAACCGTGACCTGCGGGAGTTTCTCCTCTCTACCGGGGACAGCGTGCTGGTGGAGGCCAGCCCCTATGACAGCATCTGGGGCATCCGGCTCTCGTCCAGCTCCCCGGGGGCCCAGGACCCGATGAAGTGGCGGGGGCAGAACCTGCTGGGCTTTGCGCTAATGGAGGTGCGGGACGAGCTGCGCCGGGTGACGCAGAATGAAATGCTTTGCGATTGGAGTACGGTATGGCAGAAATGAAACTCTATGAACTGGTCAACCACTATCACATCGGCACCGAACTGACCTGCGCCGAGGCGATGTTCATGGCCTGCAATGAATATTACCATCTGAATTTGTCCGAGGAGACACGGAAGATGTTCTCCGTCATGGGCCTTGGGATGCAGACCGAGCAGTCCTGCTGCGGCGCTTTCACTGTGGCGGTGGGGATCATCGGTCTGATGACCGCCAAAGAGGGCCAGACCGATGTGAACAACATGGAGGGCTATCGGATGATTGCTGAATTAACAGACTTTATGCTTGGATTCTATGGAACACTCCATTGTGTCGAGCTGCAAAGGCTGGAGATCGTAGGATACGAAAACCCCTGCCATGCTATTGTGGAGGCGCTGGCCAAAAAACTGGAGGAGCTGCTGGCGGGCCGCAGCATCTTACGCCCGGCAGATGCAGGACAGATTGGCTCCTGACCTTTGGCAAAAGAAACAGGCCATCGTCGAGGAAGCCCGCCGTGCTGTGACGGAGCAGTATTAAGGTGGAGTACATCAAACTCTTTTGGGAGGGCGCACCGGAGGAAGAACCACCGGTCATCCTCTATGAGGTGGACACAGAGCATGAGCGGCTGGCCTTCCGTTCCATTGACATTTTCGCCGGCGGCCGCACCCACAACATCCCTGACCTTTACGACGGAGCCATTGAAATCACACCCATTCCCACCGTGGAGGAATTCAACGCCCATGTCTGGGGCGAGGAGTTCCATGCCTGTTTGATAGAGAAAACGGAATTTGAGGCCGTCTGGGAGAGCCACACCCACAATGGAGCGTTAAAGCAATCAGGAGGAATCTGATGAAACAGACAGATATTTATACTGAGGCCTTGGTCTGTCTGCGGCTAATCCTACAGACAGACCACCCGGAATTCAAAAACTGGCTCGACTGGCTGGAGCGGGATATTGAGGATTGGACCCAGCGGCGGGAGGTCGCCCACCATCTTTTAGCATACGGCGGAATGGGTTCTTTCAACGATCTGCCCAATATGCGGGGAAACCATGATTATATCTTCGATTTTCTCAAATCGGTGTGCTACACCTTTAGCCACCGCAATGGCAAGCGGCAAGGAATTTCACCAGAGGCATTGATGGAGGAGTGTGTCCACGATGCAGAGCAGGCATCCTATCATCCCCATAAGGGACTAAACCGAGCTATCGCCCAACATCTGATGCAAGGCAATTTACAGGATAATCTGGATCGACTGTAGGAGGACTTGCTATGAACGAAAAACGATTTCGCCCCCAATTCAATCAGATGGATACCACCGAGAAACGGGTGCTGATGGAGAACCTGGCTGGTCGTTATGCTATGACCTTCCTCGGTCTACATACCTTTGACCGCTGGGGCCAAAGCTGCACCACCGGCATATTCGAAAAAGATGGCCGGGAGTTCGTCTTTGTCCCCGGCGATACCGTCACCTTGGGCTGGGAACGGTTCGCTGTGGGACTGAATCAGGACAGTCGAGAGGAACTGGACTATCTGTTCCAGGAATGGGAGATGGAGTGTGATTCGGAGGAGATGATCCGTGAAAGCATGGCTCCCGTTCGGCAGGCAGCCATTGGCCCTATGCTGGTGGGCCGGGAGCTGGAGGAGCTGTGTTGGGAGCCGGTCAAGATGGACGATCCCAGACTGACCGCCCGCCCCGACTGGCTGAAGAAGTTCCGGGATTTTGCCTGGAGCGACCTTGACAGCCTTACCTTGCACCAGTCAGCCCGTATTGAGCGGACGGAAAAGGGCTTTCAGATCTGGATCTATAACCGCACAGACTACGGTGCGCTTCTTGACCAACTGGAGAAGCAGGGCCTTTCGCTGCCTACGGCGGACGAGTGGGCCTATCTGTGCGGCGGCGGGTGCCGCACCCTGTTCCCCTGGGGGGATGGAATGGACTACTCCATGCATCTGCACCATTTTGAACGTCCGGAGGATGAGGACAAGCCCTTCGATATGGAGGAACCCAACTTCTTCGGCCTGTCCGTCGCCTATGACCCCTATATGCGGGAGGTGGTGAA
This sequence comes from Flavonifractor plautii ATCC 29863, assembly GCF_000239295.1. Classification (GTDB taxonomy): domain Bacteria; phylum Bacillota; class Clostridia; order Oscillospirales; family Oscillospiraceae; genus Flavonifractor; species Flavonifractor plautii. The sequence goes on along the minus strand of NZ_JH417810.1, from coordinate 65,858 downwards.
AGCCAAAGGGTTTACCACCTGCGGCGGCGATGGCGGGCGCAGCATCTGCGGCGGACTGGGAATCTTTCTCGGCTTCCTGCCCTGTTCGCCGCACTGTAAGCCGGAAGTGCAGGAGGAGAAGGAACTGAACGGCGACTATGACTTCTACCGGCCCATCATCCGGATAGAGTCAGCTTGAGAGATCATTTGGAGGACACTGCACGAGAGAGACAACACCTGATCTTACAAAGATCAGCAAATATGAGTTTAATCCTTCGGCACAAGCCGGAGGTCATCAGAACCTAATTGGACGCCCATGGCTGGGCGGATGTCAATGCGCTGCCGGCGGGCATCGGTAAGAAGTACCCCATCAATCGGGACATTCTGGAGGAGATTGTGAGGAGCGACAGCAAACAGCGGTATGCCTTCAATGAAGACCGGACGCTGATCCGAGCCAACCAGGGGCACTCCATCCAAGTGGATGTAGGACTCCCCGTAACCGAGCCGCCGGAGGCGCTGTACCACGGAACGGCCCAGCGGTTTTCCGCTGGCGGAGTCCTCCTATCGGGCGCTATCCCTATCTGGGCGACCGGGAGAAGGCGCTCCAGACCGCGAAGCGGTTGGCGACGGAGCGGCTGTGGGAGGTGGCCGGGCCGACACAGGTTCCGCCCCATGTCCTTCTTTGAGGACCCGAACCTGCGGGAGCTTTTGCTGGAACCGGAATCCCTCCGGCGCATCCGGGAGGCTGCCCTCATTGACAACGGGAGTTTAATACGGAAATAAATTGCTTGGGAATGGAGGATCTGCCATGAGCAAGGAGCTGAAACTGTATAAAGCATTTATTGACGGCCTTGTGGAGCGTAAAGACAGCATGACGGCCCGGTGGATCAAGGGCGATGGTTTCCCCCAAACGGATGACAACAAGGCAAAAAACGATCTTTTCGCCGCACTGACACCAGCGCAGAGAGAAGTGCTGGCTGAAATACTTCAGGACGAACACATTGCGGGTATCCATGATGCCCTTGCATATATCAATGAGATGATAGATCTGGAGGGACTGGAGCTTCATCAGGATGGTGAATCCTATCCCAACGACTATTTTGAGAGCCTGCACTATGACTTCATCAGCCGTTGTGACGGCGATGAGTGGCCGGAATAAAAGGAGGCATGACGGATGTATATCGACAAATACTGGGGCAACTTTATTGGAGGTTCCGATGACAGTCTGAACCTTGTGGCGTTTTTGGAGGACCAGAAGAAAGAGGAGATCCCTCTCAGCGAAATCTTTGCCAAGATCGGGCTGGACAAGCAGAACTGGGACTTCCACCAAACGGTGGAGTATCTTGAGTTCACCCACTCCAATGGCGTGGAGATCGACTTTCACTTCGCCATTGATGTAGTCACTGATCTGGCCGCTATCCTGCTGGAGTGCAGTGTCAGCGGCGGGGTAAACCTCCATGATCTGGACGAGTATAACACCCCCTCCCGCCGCATCCGTGTCACAGCCACGGCAGAGGAACACGACGCTATGGACAAGGCTCTGGCAGATTTCGCCCAAGATCCCCTGTCCTATGACCTCCACGATCTGATGAGCGATGAGGAGATCGAGGAGATGGCCCATCAGGTGGCGGCGCTGCGAAAGGAGCTGTACGAGTCCGCTGGCCGCAACCGCAGCTACCATGTGAAGGCGGAGGACATGAAGAATCTGCTCCCCGACTGGGCTGGGGCCGATGGCTGCATCGCCACCAACCGCATCACGGTGGAGGGCTGCAAGGTTGGCTACTGCTACCGGGAGGAGCCGGATGGCGACTGGGACAGCGGCTGGCGCTTCACCGCCGGTGACGAGAGCGATGATTACATGGACGACCCCAACAACGCCGGGCTTTACAAGCTGAACACGATCTGCAACGACGATTCCGACATTATCCCGCTTTTGAATACGCCCGCCCCCTGCGCCTTTGAGCGGGATGAGCATGGCGTGTTCCAGCCGATTAAAGATTGGAAACCAGAAAATGAGGAGGAACCGGATATGGACATTTTACAGCAGTGCCAGAAGTGGCATGAAAACGACGAATACCAGAAGATCATTGACGCGCTGGAGGCCATTCCCGCCGAGGAACGCACTCCTGAGATGGACAGTGAGCTGGCCCGGGCTTATAACAATCTGGCAGACCCAAATAAGTCAGGCGGCAAGGATATGCTCAAAAAGGCGATTGCTTTGCTGAAGCCCCATGAGGAATACTTCGAAGGCGACCACTACTGGAACTTCCGCATGGGCTATTCCTATTACTATCTGGACCAGGAGGGGCGCGCCCTTCGGTACTTTGAAAAGGCGCTGGAGGCCCGCCCGGATGACGCGGATACCAAAGAATTGATTGATTCGTGCAAGAAAGGCATTGCCCTGCCGCAGTTCTCGGAGTGCTTCCGGGAGCGGACAGAGGACTGGTGGGAAACCTTTGCCGAAATGGAAGGGGCACTGCGCCAGATGATGGACGAGGACAAGGATCACACCCGTGGCGCGGAGATTGTGGCCCAAATGGAAGATACTTTGAACCTGGTCTTTGACGAGATCTCCTTCGAAATGGGCTTCAACGGAGAGAAGTACGAGCTGATCCTCACCCCGGAGGGGGACAGGGTCAAGCTGTTTGAACTGGTCTACTTTCAGAAGCACGCCCCCAAGGAGGTGCTGGAACACTGGAACATCCTGGTGGGCCGCCAGCCCATCCGGGATATCGGCCTGCGCACTGACGACGGCTGGGATATCTCCGGGGATGACGTGCAGATCTGGTTGGAGGAGCAGGGTGAAAACAGTTTTACTATCTCCGCCTACTGTGAAAAGCTGCTGCCCATGCTACGGAAAGAGGAAGGCCGGGCCTGGTGGATGCTAACCACCCTCACCGACCAGGTGCTGGGTGAGATCTCCCACATGTGGTATATCGACGGCTTCGATGTGCTGGAGGGGCCCAGGGCGGAGCCTTCCCTTCTCCTCTCCCAGCTGCCGGACAAGCTGAAAGAGCGGGGGGTGGACCTCTCCACCGCCCCGGAAGCGTACTTAGACAGCTGCCTCGCCTACAAAATGGAGCCCAATAAAGACCCGGACGCCGATTGGCGGCTGGATGTGATCGCCGGTTCCACCAACTGCGTGCCTCTGATCAACGGCTATCTGAACGAAGACAACGACTTCATGGACGCTCTCCATGCCGACGGCGCGGTGGCGGGCTTCTTCTGCTATCCCCTGGATACCCTGCGGGAGGAAGAAGGAAGCCAGAAGCTCTTCGACTTCCGGGACAAGCTGGAGGAGGTGTTCACCTCCGGGGAAGGCCCGGAAGTGCTCACCCTCACAGGCGGGGCCACCGGTCTCTTCTGCGGCTATGTGGACTTTATTGCCTGGGACATTCGCACCGCACTCAGGATGGCCAAGGCGTTCTTTGAGGACAGCGGCATTCCCTGGGCCAGCTTCCACACATTGCGCCGTGAAGCGGGCACGGTGAACCTGAAAGCGCCACCTGAGGAGGAGCCGGCTGACGAGGGGCAGGCCGCCGAGTTGGACGAGACGCTGACGGGCATGGACTATATCCCTTACACCCCGGAGAATGCGGAGGAGTTTTTCGCACAGATCGAGCAGTGGAACGACGAGGACGAGTACACCCGCTGTATCCAGGCGCTGAACGCCATCCCGGAGGACTGGCGGAACTACCGCACGACCTACGCTCTGGCCCGAGCGCTGGAAAACTACGCCATCATTGGGGACCATGACGAGGGCACGCCCCGTTACAAGGGAGACAAGGCCCTGCTCCGCGCCATCGATGTCTTGGAGTCCGTTCGGGAGGAGGGCCAGGACAAGGCGGAGTGGAACATGCGGATGGCCTATGCCTATCAGTATCTCTTTGAGCAGGAGGAGAAAGCCATTCCCTACGCCCAGCGGTGGGCGGAGCTGGACCCTGAGGATGAGAACGCCCCGGCGGTGATCCGGGAGTGCCAGGAGGAGATCGCAAAGCGGGGCGAGGCGGAAACAGACGGCGAGACAGACCACACGGGCGTCTTCACCGGCTTTGTCCTGCTGTCCAGGGGAGAATGGGACAAGGCGCAGTTCATCCGGGACATGAAGGAAAAATGGGACATCCCCGTGGAGGAATACGACGCAAGCGAGGACAAGAGCGACGACGCCCTGGTATTCGAGGTGGGCGGCATGGTCGCTGCCGTCAGTCTGGCGGCCTGTCCCATTCCCGGCGGCGAAGCCGAGGCCAACGCGGAAAACAACTATATGTGGGAGGATGCCGTAAAAGCTGCCAGGGAGCACCGCGCCCACATCATGGTGGCGGTGCTTGGCAAAGAGGAAGATGTTCTGGAGAAGGGCAAACTCTATACCAAATTGGTGGCTGCCTGCTGCCGCCAGAAATACGCCACCGGCATCTACACCAGCGGCGTAGTGTTTGAACCGCGCTTCTACGAGGGCTTTGCAGACATGATGCGGGAGGACGAGCTGCCCATCTTCAACTGGATTTGGTTTGGTCTTTGGCGGGATGAGAACGGCATGAACGGCTATACCTACGGCATGGATGTGTTCGGCAAGGACGAGATGGAGGTGCTGGGCACCGATGCCGAGCCAGGCGACCTGCGGGACTTTTTGGCCAGCCTTGCCTCCTATGTGCTGGAGAATGATATGGAACTCCACGCTGGGGAAACCATCGGTTTTGCGGAGGATGATAAGCACGCCATCACCCGCAGCCCCGGCGTCGGCCTGCCGGAAGATCAGATGACCCTAAAGATCTCCTGGGAGTCATTGGCTGGCGGTCCGGATGATGACCGTGAGGACGGCCCGGACGGTGAAGCCCCCCAGGATGAGGAATCCAGTGTTCCCGAGGTCTATACGGAGGAGGAACTGGCGGCCGTCGAGGGGCACATCCAGCAGTATTTCGGCAAGTTTGGGCATGTGTTCCATGAGCTGTCTTCCCCGGACATCCATGTGGACATCTGCGTGGTGCCGCCCTCCCAGGAGCGGGACTACTACACCCTGGTCACCATGGGCATGGGCGCCCACCGGATGAATGTGCCGGAGGCGCTGGCGGAATACAAGCTGGAGCGGGCGGAGCTGGCCATCGCGCTGCCGAGGAACTGGAAGCTGAAGCATGAGGATCTGAAGAATGAGCGGTGGTACTGGCCCATCCGCCTGTTGAAAACCCTGGCCCGACTGCCCATTGCCAGCGATACTTGGCTGGGTTTCGGCCATACCATGGACAATGAGGAGGACTTTGCAGAGAACACGAAGCTGTGCGCCGCCATTCTCACGCCCCCCCCAGGGGACGGAGGACGGCAGCGAGGTCTGCACCCTGCCGGGCGGCGAGGAGGTCAACTTCTACCAGGTGCTCCCCCTCTACCGGGACGAGCTGGAGTACAAACTGGCCCACGACGCGGACGCCCTGCTGGATAAAATGAACGGCATCAGCTTTGTGGCGGAGCCTGACCGTCAGAATGCCGCTACCAGCGGTACCCTTTCGGACGGGAACCTCATAGGCAATATGGACGATGCTGCCTGGCATCTGGAGACCATCCGGGAGAAGCATCTGCCGGTGGACGAGATCAACGCCTATAATCACATGGCCATCTACCTGCGCTGGTGCATGGAGCATGACCTGATGAGTGTGGAATTTATCGAGCGGTACAGCGAGCAGTATCAGGCGTTTCTGGCAGATATCAAGCAAGCGGACTTGCGTTCTTTCATCCGCGATGTACTGAAGGGACAGCTCTTTGGCGCTCTATTCAACGAGAAGGGCGCGGCCTTTGCCGGGTACTACTATGGAGAGAGCGACAGCCCTTACTATCCCAGCGACATCGACAGCTACGCCGTCAGCGTCATCGGGCCGGAGCGCAATTACTCCGAGGAGATCCAGGACGAGGCGTACCTGTTCATCCCCTTTGACGAGGACTACTACCAGGCTATGGCAAAGATACTGGAAGAATGCTTTGCCAACTGGCAGGGTCAGGACTTTGACGAGGACACGCTGGAGCCCTCCGAGGTGGCTCAGGCCATCATGGAGTATCTGGACTGTGAATGCACCTATTTCCCTTCCATGGCAGATGACGATCCCATCATGTCGGCATACAGCTACGCCAGGCGGGACGCCGCCCATGAGGGCTTCGTGCCGGTGCTGATCAGAGCGGACGACGAGACGCTGCTGGAGTGCCTGGTGATGAACGCCGACCCGGAGCACGACGCGGACTGCTATGAATTTGACCTCAAAACCGTGACGGAGTACCGGAAGAAGATGCTCTCCGCCCCCATCAAGGACGGCAAGGCAGTCCTGGAGGCATTGACCGGCCAGCGCAAGGAAGAAGCCGAGGACGATGACATGGACTGGGAGGAGGAAGTTCTTGGAGAGATGGAGGGCGGCTATGACAATGACCGCTTCTCCTGCTATTGGGATTCGGATAGCCACATGACCTATCCCCTCATTTTGGCCAAGATCCCGGTAAAGAACCCCTGGGAGATCTTCGCCTACCTGCCCTTCGGCAACTGGAATGAGTGCCCCGACACCCCAGACCTGATGGCAGTAGCGAGATACTGGTTCGAGCAGTATGACGCCATCCCTGCCGCCATGAGCCACGACGAGTTGGAGTTTGACCTCCCGGCCCCTGTTTCCCATGAGAAGGCCATGGAGGTAGCCACAGAGCAGTACGGCTTCTGCCCGGACATTGTGGATCAGGAGCAGGATGAACCCACAGTGGGCAATCTGGCGGATGTTGTGCGGCAGTCCACTGTCTGGTATCTCTGGTGGGATTGATGGGAGGTGCCCCGGCAGGCGATGAAAACTCAAACACTGACCATTCAGAGGAGCAGATTGGAAATCGAGAAAAAGTGCTGGGCTTTACGCTTCCGTCCCAGGTTCGGAAGTTTTTCCTGCTGACCGCAGGCATCTATGTATCCACAGGCGTGATCATTGATCTTTTCGGAATGTTTGATCTGACCCTCCATGGAGAGCGGTATTGCGTATCGGGCGAGTTCTGGAAAGACGCAGGTGACGACCAGCTTCTGCTCTATCCTGATGACGAAACCATATGGTACTATGCCCATGGAGATGATGACTATATCCTGGTTGTGGGGATCTATTGCGATTGAGAGGTGGTAACATGGCAAGCGTATCCACTTGGAGCGGAATCCGGAACAAACTGGAGCAGGATTACCTCTGCCCGGCTCTCCGCGGGCACATCCAATATTTTGCCACCAGCTACCGAGAAAGTCATGACCAAATCGGCCGGGCGGCCATCCGTATGGACGGAATCGAGATACTGCGGAGCAACTATTACGACTATGAGAAAAATTACTGGAACAGGTATCAAGCTCTGCGGCGGGAGGGCGCTGAAGCGGATGCCCCCAAAGCACCCTTCCGGCTGGCTCATGAAGAGACACTGAACGACGGAAGCTTTGACAACGTATTTTTCTATGAGGCGTTTAGAATCTTTGACAAGCAAATCATCGAGAAAAGCCTGGTGAGCGAGAATCCCCTTGTCCGCATCCTTGCCCTCCTGGACCGCAGGCTGGGAAAGCGCCGCCTGCTGACTCTGGAGGAATCCATGGAGCAAGAACTGGACTGGGTGCGAGTCTTCTATGTGATCCGGATGCAGGCAGAAGGGCTGATGGTGATTAAAAAGAGCCAGGAGGAACCACCATGTCGCGGATCGCATCCTTTTCTCCCATGCGGCTATATGGACCACGCCTGGGCCGCGAGCCGCACGGTGGAGGAATTGGATGCAGTTGCCGGAAGCCATGTCCAGGCAAAAAACAGCATGACACATGGGATGATCAGGATAAGGCCGGCTATCAACTCTACCTTTAGGAGCGGGACATGGAAAAGCGGTCCTACCAGGACTGGTATCTGAGCCAATCCCTGGAAACTGCCCCAAGAAATCGTCCAGCAGGAACTGGAGTTTCGATTCAAGTTATTCCCTAACAAAAAGGAGGAAACGAAATGAGCAATGAAGTATTCCAGCAAAATCTGGATGATGAAAAAGGCTCCCGTCCCGGCGGACCCTATCTCATTCAGATGCTGTTCAAAGAGCCGGTGTCTATGCCTGGAAAAGCAGAAATGACCGCCGTGATGGAAAAACACATCGGGACGGCGGAGTGTTTCTGTCACGATAAAAAGACAGCAGGCTTTGCCGCCCTGGAGCATATGGCGGAATTCAAGGATGTCAAGGCTCCGGTACAGCTCATGGTGATGGGCTGCAGCAAATTTAAGGGCAAAGGCTTCGACGCGTTCCTCATGAGTCAGATGTGGGACTGTCAGGAGGGCCGGGAACGGATCTTCCGGGAGTGCCGGTATCAGGTCGTGGCCACGGATATGCTGGCAGCGGCCCTTCCAGTTCTGGAGCGGGCCAACCTGGATGCTGACTTTGTGGAGGCCCTGGCGGAGCTGTATCCCACCTGTGAGGCGTTCTACTTTCAGAACTGCGGCAAGCTGCTTCTGGCTGAGGATGTGTGTTCTCACCAGATCGAGGGGGCGGACCGCTTCATCCGCTTCGGGGTCAATGTCCGTTTCTTTAACATTCAGGGTACCGAGGATATGCTCATCGACACGGTGGGTATGAGTACCCTGTTCCTGCCGGACCTACAGTACCATTTCCACGGAATGGATCCCAACTGGGTGGTGAACCACGCCTACAATGCGGCGTCGTATATTCTGGCGAATGACAACCCCATCAAGGATGGGGAAACGATAGATGGCATAGCGGACGGCCAGATGAGCCGGGAGCTTCAATGGAAATGCCGATATGAGGATGCTCTGATCCAGCCGCCCAGGGGAGTGGTAGACATCCATATGGGTGAGTATGCTTCCGGAAAACGCTGAACTGATAAAACGACTTCCTGCGCAGTCAGAGGAAATGTTTGTCGTCCCCTTAGGTGGATTTTTCGTTCAGTCGGTGTATTCTTTGTCTATTACATAATAAAATCTGATATGCCTGATGTGAAAAACTTGCTTCTCAGACATTCTGAGGGTACAATACCCAAAACCCGAACATGAAAAAGAGCCCTTCCGACCAGGCGGCAGCCGTTTTGCTGCACCTGGTCAAGAAGGGCTCTCTGACCAAATGTAAGACCACAGGCAGATTGGAAGTAAACGGAAACAGCAAAAGCAAGGTTGTCAAAAAGTGATATTTTACAAAAACATCACAACACCCCAAATTAAAATGAACCGCTCAGCTTTGACCGTAAAACAGGTCATCTGATTTGATCGAGCCGTCCCGACTGGATCGCATCTAAATTGGCATTGAGCCGTTCCTCCGGCCAATCCCACCACCGTAGTTCCAGCAAAGCCGCGATGAGATCCTCAGAAAACCGCTTTCGGATTGGCTTTGCAGGGACACCACCTACGATGGTATAGGGTGGTACATCTTTTGTCACAACGGCCCTGGCGCCGATGACAGCCCCGTCTCCAACGGTCACCCCCGCCAGGATGACCGCCTCGTAGCCAATCCACACATCGTTTCCAATCACAATATCCCCCTTGTTGTCCCAGGCTTTGGCCACCTGTTGCCGCTCCAATCCCCACCTCTCAAAAAAGATTGGGAAGGGATATGTGGCGAGGGATTGCAGCGTGTGGTTGGCGCTGTTGAACAGGAACCTGGCCCCGCAGGCGATGGAGCAGAACTTGCCGATCACCAGCCGGTCCTGGTTGACGGGATAGTGGTACAGCACATTGTTTTTTTCAAAGTCAACAGGGTTATAAACAAAGTCGTTGTATATGGTATAGTCCCCGACAATAATACTGGGATCTTTCACGGCATGCTTGAGATAAACTGTCTGACGGTCTCCCGTCCGGGGATAGATGTTTGATTCATTCATATTCTTTTTCTCCTTTTACTCGTTTCGGCTGCCCTGTGCTGGCGGTTTATGCACCGGCGTTCTCCCTTCCCAAACCCTGCTTTTAAAGTAGACCAGCCCCACAAGAGCAGGCAGGATGGGCGAAAGGGCCTGGCCCAGATAGATCCCGGAAAAGCCCAGAGAGAGGGGAAATGCCAGCAGCCATCCCACTGGCAGGCGCACAACGACGGCGTCCAACAGGGCATTGACCATGGCCACGTGGGCTGCTCCCACGCCGATGGCAAAGGAATCCAGTGTGTACATCGCGGCGTAGATCAGGCTGTTTATACTACAGCAGGTACGCAGGTACTGCACCCCGCAGCGGATCACCTCCGGGCTGGTGCCGTCAAACATGCAGATGAGAGGTTCGGCCAGAAGCTGGACCACCACCACTACCGCCGCAGTGACCACAAGGTTCAGCAACAGGCCGGACCACACCACCTTGCGGGCCCGCTCAATTTGGCCAGCCCCCAAACACTGGCCCACCATGGCGGTTATTGCCTGACCGATGGCCCAGCAGTGCATCCCGGCAAAGGTGTTGATCTTCAGTCCCACACCGGACGCAGCGGCCACCGGAGTTCCAAACTGGTTGAGCATCCCTGTCACCAGCAGATAGGCCGTGTTCACCACAACCATCTGTATGGCGGTGGGCAGGCCAACCTTCAAGATGGCCAGCAGCTTTTCCCGATGAAACTCGATTTTTCTAAGAGAAAAGCCCGGTTGATACCGCCGTAGATATACCAGGGAAGCCATAAAGGGAACACCCTGAGCCGTGATAGTGGCCCAGGCTGCGCCTGCCGTGCCCATGGAAAGCGGCCCGACCAGAAGCACATCCAGCACCACATTGAGGACCGTGGCGACACCTACGAAAAAGAGAGGCGTTTGGGAATCGCCCAACCCCTTCAGGATAGAACAGACCGCATTATAGCCAAAAACGAACACCGTTCCACAGCAAATGATCTTCATGTAGCCGCAGGCATCCTGATAAGCATTCGCCGGTACATTTAACGCCTGAAAGAGGGCCTCATAAATGGCGAGGCCGAGGATGGTAACAACAGCGGAACCCACCAGCGATAGAAAGAACAGCATTCCGATCGTGTCCCGCTGACCCGTTTGGTCGTTTGCGCCCTTGCACTGGGCCACCAGAACGCTCCCTCCCATAGTCAGGCCAATGCAAATGGAATTGATGATAAAGCACAGCATGGAGGCGTTGCTGATGGCGGCCAATCCAGTCTTTCCCACGATTTTGCCCACCACCAGCATATCCACCACATTGTAGAGGGCCTGCAGCAGGTTGGCCAGGAACAGCGGAAAGGCGAACCGAATCAGTTTTTTCGGCACGCTCCCGGTCAATAAATCTTGTCCTTGGGTCATATAATATCCTCCTTTCAAAAAACAGAGGGCAGCACAATACTGTGCGCCCTCTGCTCCATCCCCCTAAAATGGGTATCTCAAAAGGCCGCGGACAAAACATCGTCCGCGGCCTGAAATGGTCTATCTTTTCCAGTCAGCCTGCAAAAAGGGGCACAACAAACCCAAGGCAGTGACTTCCTGCCCTGTCCTCCCGGTTTTACAGGTTGAAATTCCAGTAAGGCTCCGCACAATGTTTTGTGGTATAAACTTGTGTGGAGCCAAAATCAATGCAGAATTTTCCGAACAACATCGTGCCCACCTCGCTTTACTGCAATAAATACTATACCAGGTGTGCTTCCGCCTGTCAATGTCCTTCTGATGGACGGTCATTGACAGGTCAGAGCACAGTTCCCTCAACCAGAGTGTGGAGGATCACATCGGCTACGCGGAAAACACTGTGGAGATTGAGGGCGGCAGCCACACCCAGTTCGGCAACTATGGGCCCACGTGAGCGGTCTTCCGGCCACCATTTCTGCGGAGGAGCCGCAGAGACAGATGGTACCGTCCATCGGAGCCTCTCTTGCACATCGGATATCAAGGCAACCCCTATTAGCCAGAAAGCGGAGTGGCCGGCAGGCACTCCGCTTTTCATAGTTCTCTTTGCAGATACACCATATCTACCAGCTTGACTCCGCACTCATAGATGGGGTGGTCGTAGTGGTCAGTGAAAAAGTTCTTGACCAGATGATGCCTGCAAAAGCCGCAGCTCTCGTAAAACGGGATGGTGGAGGGGCTGTCCCCAGTACCCACCTGTAGCAGCATATACTGTCCCGCGTAGGTTCGAATGAGGAAGTCCACCAGGGCTTTCCCATAGCCTTTGCCCTGAAAGTCCGGCTCCACGGCGATGTTTTTCAACTCCAGAACGCCTCCGCCCTCGTCGGTTACGACACACTCCGCCTTAACTCCGTCATCTTCCAGCACATACATGCTCCCACGCTCCAGGTAACGGTCGATCATGTCCTCCTGCTCATCCGCCAGCAATAGCAGCGCAAGATATTGCTTCTTATTGGTTTCAACCCTTCTGATTTCCACGCTTGTCACCGCTTTTCGTAGACCAGATCCACGATTCCGTTGTAATGTTCTGTTGCCACGAGCTTCAGCGGCAGTTCCCGATGAAGCCCCGGAAACAGCCGCACGCCTTTGCCCAGCACTGTAGGAATCACTGACAGCCACAATTTATCAATGCGGTTCTCTTTCAATAGCTGCCTGGCCACGGACGCACCGCCGCAGATCCAGACGTTTCCCTTCGACTCCGTTTTTAGCTGATCGGCCAGGGCGGTCAGTTCCCCATTCCAGAAGCAGACATTCTCCCGATTTTCTCTCTGCCGGTGGGTCACCACATAACAGGGGCGGCCCTCGTAGGGCCAGATGTCCGGAGAGAGCGCCGTGACGATCTGATGGTACGTAGTCCAACCCATGACGATGGCTTCTACCGTCTCATAAAACGCCGGATAACTGCCGGAGGTATCCGGTTTGCTGCCGTCTCCCTCCAGCCAACTCACGCCGCCCTGCTCGTCCGCAATATATCCGTCCACACTCATGGCAAGATATAACACGATCTTTCCCACAATCATCCCCCCGCTGCCCCTATTGTACCCAATGGGCAAAAAAAGTGCAAGGTAAAAAAACATGACAGACAGTTGTGGTGTTCCTGTGGTATAATACAGAAAAATCAGGAAAGGCGGAGCTGCCGGAGCGGGAAGAGCCGGAGAGCAGCTTGGGGATTTGACTGAAACATTGGCCGATCGTTACAGGAGGAATTGACATGGCGTCCCATCCGGATTTTGTGAACTATATGGCCGAGCAGTTGCGGGAGGCCGGAGCCATCCGCAGCCGGAAGATGTTCGGCGAATATGGCCTTTATTGCGACGATGTATTCTTTGCCGTCGTCTGTGACGACCAGCTTTTCGTCAAGGTCACCCCGCAGGGCGAAGCGGCGTTTCCCGACCTGCCCAAGGCCCCGCCCTATGAGGGGGCCAGGGATTCCTTTCTGGTGGAGGATGTGGAGAACCGGGAACAGATGACGGAGCTGGTGCGTATCACCTGTGAGGCACTGAGAAGCGGGCCTCAGAGAAAGCGGAGGAAATGACCATGGTCTTTGACAACAAGAAAGAGCACAAGGAATTCTATCTCCCGCCCAAGACGCCGGGCATCGTCAACGCGCCCGCTATGAGCTTTCTGGCAGCACGGGGCCATGGCGAGCCTGAGAAGCAGGCCATGTGGTTTTAAGGGAGGGGCGAACAGAATGAAAGGCTTTACCCGCATGGAAACCCGTTTCTCCCTGTGCGGTCTCAACTGCGATTTGTGCAGTATGCATCTGGGCGGCTATTGTCCCGGCTGCGGAGGCGGAGCAGGCAACCAGAGCTGCACTATGGCTAAGTGCTCCCTGGAGCACGGGGGCATCCAGTTTTGTTGGGAGTGCCGGGAGTATCCCTGCCCCCGCTACGATGGCATCGACGATTGGGATTCCTTTGTCCCTCACCGGAGCCGACAGCAGGACATCGCCAAGGTCCGGGAACTGGGGCTGGAGGCCTATCTGGCTCAGTTGGGGGAAAAACGGGCGATCTTGGATTCACTTTTGGCCCGTTTCAACGATGGCCGCCGCAAAACTCTTTTCAACACGGCGGTCTATCTCCTGCCCCTGGAGGATTTGCAGTCCGTGATGGCTGATCTGAACAGCCGGACGGAGCTGGCTGGGCAATCTGTCAAGGAGCGGGCCCTCGCCGCTGTGGAGCTGGTCCAACAGGCGGCGGACCGCCGGGGCGTCAGTCTGAAGTTAAACAAGAAACCGAAAAAGGGGTGATCCCATGGCGGCTTCCAGGGTGACCGTCCACTTCCCCTGCCCGGTGGAGCGAGTGTGGCAGACCGTGACCGACCTAATGAATACCGCTTGGCGCGGCGACCTGGCCCGGGTGGAAATTTTGAATGAAACCTATTTTGTGGAACACACCAAAAGCGGCTATGCCACGAATTTTACCGTTACGGCCTGCGAGCCGCTTTGCCGCTGGGCATTCACCATGGAAAACGGCAGCATGTCCGGGACCTGGGTGGGGATCTTTGAGACGGCGGAGGGCGGCGCCCGGCTAACCTGCATCGAAACCGTTAACGCCAAACACTGGTGGATGCGCCCCCTTGTCCCCGGATACCTGAAGCGGCAGCAGAAACGGTATCTGGACGATTTGCGGCGGGAACTGCAAAAATAGGACCGTGTTACTCTGCGTTGCTTGCGGCAACGGGCCGCTTTCCCTACAATGGGGGGTGAAAGGAGTGAGCCCATATGTTGAACGAAACTATCAAAGCCCTTCGGAAATCCAAAGGTCTTTCCCAGCAGGAGCTGGCGGTCAAGGTAAACGTGGTGCGGCAGACCATCTCAAAATGGGAGCAAGGCCTGTCCGTCCCGGACTCCGATCTGCTGATCGCCCTGTCGGAGGCCCTGGAGACGCCTGTGAGCACGCTGCTGGGCGAGACAGTGGCGGAGTCGGAGGCGGACGAGGTCAAAGCCCTTTCGGAAAAGCTGGAGATCATCAATTTGCAGTTTGCCCGGAGAAAGGCCGTGCGGCGGGCGGCCCTCCACTGGCTGCTCATCGCGGTGTGCGGGGGCATCCTGGCCGTCGCCGCGGTTCTGGCCGCGGTAAACAGTCCCTATCTGGGCTGGGATTACAGCGCCCCGGAAACCGCCGTTATGGGGGTGGCCATCCACGCCTTTGAATGGGGCTTTGTCCGTCTGGCGCCCTTTGCTCTGATCGCGGCAACGGTCGGCGTTTTCCTGACGCGGAAAAAACATAAGGTATGAATTGGGAGAGTGCACCACTGAACATGGAGATAGCTACCACCGGACAAATATAGGCACGGAAAGTCGGGCAGAGTCACTTACATTCTGCTATGCTGAATCCAGAAGGACGGTGTGACCAATGGATTGGGTAGCAAGCATTCATCAGGCGATCCAGTATATCGAAGAACATCTCCGGGAGGAGCTGACCATCCGG
Organism: Flavonifractor plautii ATCC 29863; assembly: GCF_000239295.1. Lineage (GTDB taxonomy): Bacteria > Bacillota > Clostridia > Oscillospirales > Oscillospiraceae > Flavonifractor > Flavonifractor plautii. Next base: position 50,621 of record NZ_JH417810.1, on the reverse strand, counting down.
GAGATCGCGCAGCAGGCGGCCCTATCCCCTTTTTACTTTCAGAAGGGTTTTGCCATGCTGTGCGGTATGACGGTGGGCGACTACATCCGCCAGCGCCGGC